>JBOGEV010000198.1:0-1078 GCA_050742015.1 Acidimicrobiia bacterium | reverse complement strand
GAAGTGGTTCGGTCACCCGCGCGGGCTGGCGACCCTGTTCTTCACCGAGATGTGGGAGCGCTTCAGCTATTACGGCATGCGGGCGCTCCTGATCCTGTTCATGACCGCCGCGGTGACGGGCGAGAATCCGGGTCTCGGCTTCGATGTCGACAAGGCGGCCGCGATCTACGGGCTCTATACGGCGATGGTCTATCTGCTGGCCCTCCCCGGCGGCTGGGTGGCCGACAACCTGTGGGGGCTCCGGAAGTCGGTCTTCGTGGGCGGCTGCATCATCGCGGCCGGCCACTTCAGCATGGCGGTCCCGAGGATCGAGACCTTCTACCTCGGTCTCATGGTGTTCACGATCGGCACGGGACTCCTCAAGCCCAACATCAGCGCGATCGTCGGCGATCTGTACCCCGAGGGCGGCGCCCGGCGCGACGCCGGCTACTCGGTCTACTACATGGGCATCAACCTGGGCGGGTTCCTGGGACCCATCCTCTGCGGCTACTTCGGCGAGGGGATGAACTGGCACCTGGGCTTCTCGCTGGCCGGGATCGGCATGGTGGCGGGGCTGATCCAGTACCGGCGGGGCCTCCACCATCTGGGCGATGCCGGCAAGCTCGACCTCGGCGATCCGGGCGCGCTCGCACGGAAGAGCCGGAGCTTCTACCTCACGATGGCGGGGGTCGGGGCGGTCATCGTCCTGGCGGTCCTGCTCGTCCGGTCCGGCGTGCTGGCGATCCCGCTCACCACCGTGGCGCGGAGCCTCGGCGTCGTGATCGTCGGTCTGACGGTCCTGTACTTCGTCTATCTGCTGGTCGCGGGCGGCCACACGACGATGGAGAAGCGCCGCCTCGGCGTCATCTTCTGGCTCTTCCTCCTGGCGGCTCTCTTCTGGTCGGGCTTCGAGCAGGCCGGCTCCTCGCTCAACCTGTTCGCCGAGGGGCTGACCGACCGGGTCATGCTGGGGTGGGAGATGCCGGCGAGCTGGCTCCAGTCGGTGAACTCCTTCTTCATCGTCATCCTCGCCCCGCTGTTCGGAACCCTGTGGGTGTGGCTGGCCAACCGACGGTCCAACCCTTCGATACCGGTGAAG
>JBOGEV010000197.1:0-7921 GCA_050742015.1 Acidimicrobiia bacterium | reverse complement strand
TATAGGTCGAGATCTCCGCGCCAAAAGCGTCTAATCGACCCCCAACGCCGCCCTCAGGTTGGTCACGCGGGTGGTGTGATCGGTGTGGGAGACCGGGGGGAGGGGCTCGGAGTTGGTGACCGGGAGGACGACGAAGTGGGGGCCGGGCTCGGCGAGGAGACGGGGCAGTTCCCTCTCGAAGACCCCGAGGTCCTCAATGCGCTCGACCTGGGTGATCCCGGCGCCGCGGGCCAGAGCGACGAAGTCGACGTCGGGGGCGAACTCTTGTCCCCCGGTCATCTCGTAGCTGCGGTTCTCCATGAGCAGCACCAGCAGGTTGGGCGGGCCGTAGCGGCCGATGGTCACCAGAGAGCCCAGGCTCATGAGCAGCCCGCCGTCACCCTTGAGGACGATCACCTTGCGCTCGGGCCGGGCCAGGGCCAGACCGAGGCCGAAGTCGGCGGCGTGGCCCATCCCGAAAGCGAGGAAGTCGAAGTCGAGCTCGTGTTGGGAGACCAGTGGCCACTGCAGGGTGGCGGTCATGGTCGTGATCACCACCTCGTCCGTCCGTTTCGCGGCCAGGGCGGAGAACAGGTCGAGACGCTCGATGGTCATGGCGTGAAGGCATAGCCGTAGACAACGGCCGCCGGTTTCGACGTCCCGGCGGCGACTGCTGCCATCTCACCGATCACTCCCAGGTCCTCGTCGGACATCAAGCGGCGATGAGGGACCTCCCATGCCCTGAGCAGGGGCTCGGTGTAGGGATACGCAGAGTCGATGGGGAGCGCCCCGATGCTGGCCGCGGGATATCCCCGCCACCCGACCAGGAGAAGGAGCGGGATGCTGGGCCCGATCCCGCAACCGCGCAGGGCGTCGCCGGCCTCCATCAGACCGGTGTTCTGCAACAGGACGAGGGGATGCCGCCCTCCGACCCAGAGCCCGGCGGCGAGGGCGATCCCCTCCCCTTCCCGGGTCGGGAGATACACCTCGATCTCGTGGTCGTCGATCAGAGCCTGGTAGAGATGGCGACTCTCGCCGTCCGGGATGGAGACGACATCGGTGAACCCGAGGTCCTTGATGATGGTCACGGTCTGTGCGGCACTGACCCCGCTCATCGAGCGATCGGCTCCACCTCGAGAATGGCGGCCCATCGGTCGAGCTGGTCCATCACCGCCTCGGAGACCGGGATCCCCTCGCGGCGGTAGGTCTCTTCCGCGATGGCCTCCGGCTCGCCATGGATGAATATCCGATCCTGGCCAGCAACCCGGCTCGACCCCCGGATCAGGTCGAAGGTGGCCTCCATGTCGACCTCGACCTCCGCCCCTGGCCGGAACCCTTCGACCTGGATCGCCCCCATCAGATGACCCATCGCCGGGGCCGACTCCCCGGCCGCCCCGGCGATCCTGGCTACGAAATCGGTCCCGCCGAGCGCGCCGCACAAGAGCTCAACCATCAGGGCGAGACCGTACCCCTTGTGGCCCCCGGTCTCGGTCCCCTCTCCGCCCAAGGGGAGAAGTGGGGAGTCGAAGGAGAGCACACCGTTCTCATCGAGATGGGGAGGAGGATCCGGGGCGACCCAACCCGGCGGCGGGACCAGCCCTTCCCGCAGGACCGTCTCCACCTTTCCCACCGCGACCGTGGAGGTGGCCATATCGAGGAGGAAGTCGGTGGCTCCGGGACCGCCCGGGATGGCCACGGCCAGGGGGTTGGTGCCGAGGAGCGACGTGGTTCCGTAGGTGGGAGCCACCCGTCCTCCGCTGTTCGACATGCTGATCCCGATGTGGCCGGCCCGCATCGCCTGCTCCGCCCAGAAGCCGGCGTATCCGAAGTGACTGCTGTCCTTGACCACGACGAACCCACTCCCATGGAGGGCGGCCATGGCCATGGCTTCGGCCATGGCCCGCTCGGCGGCGACGATCCCGATGCCGTCGTCGGCGTCGAGCAGCCCGGTCGTTGCGGTCCTGCTGCTGAAGTGGAGATCGGGGCGTGCCTTGATCACTCCCCGCTGGAGACGGGTCAGGAAGTAAGGGATCCGGGCCAGGCCGTGGCTCTTGATTCCTCTCAGATCGGCCCCGACCAACACCTCGGCGATCAGGTCCGCATCCTCGGGGGGCACGTCCACCGTCCGGAACAGTTCGGCCACGAACTCCTGCGCTGCGTCGGCTTGAACCACCATTGGGACCTGGTCTGTCTCCACGCGGCGGATCATATAGGATGCATGATCGCCTCAATTGGACCGAGAGCACATGGCCGCACGACCCGATGCCATCGTGGAGATCCCCCCTCCCGAGGCTCGCCCGGGTTGGGATCGGCGCTGGGTGCTGGCCGCGGCACTGCTGGCCGCGGCCGTGACGGGCGTCGTTTTCGTCACCGTGACCCGGCCCCGGGTCGCTCCGGTCGAGTGGGCCCGTCAGGCGGGACCCGCCGGGTCGGCCAACCTGGGCAGCCTGGTGGCCACCGTTGATGGGTTCGCCATGTTGTCCGGGATGACTGTCGACGGCGTCCGACTGTGGTCTTCGCCTGACGGGATCAGCTGGGACTCCTCGCAACTCGAGGCAGCACCCTCGCAGCTCGCCCCGGTCGGCGACGGGCTCATCGCCTACGGCGTCCGGATCGGGCGCATCATCACCGGGGACAGCGCAGGTTGGGTTCAGAGCGATCGGGAAATCGCCTTTCCTGCAGAGGTCCGCTCCCGACAGGGCTCGGGCCGGCCCAGTGTGATCGGCGGTGAAGGCGGGTTCGTCACCATGTCGCTGTTCGGCGATGTCTGGTGGTCGGTAGACGGCTCCGATTTCGACCAGGTGGTCGCCGAGCCGGATTGGGGGCCGGGCCAGACGGTCAATGTGCCCTTCGACTCGGCGTGCCGGCCACCGACCACGACCTCCCCCGATGTCCCGCCCGTCGTGGCGACTGATGCAGGTTTCGCCGCCATGATCTCGAGCAATCCGGCCGAGCCGTTTGGCATCTGGCCGGTGTGTGAGCCCGAGATCTGGTTCTCGGAGAACGGGCACACCTGGACCGCAAGCGAGGCCAGCCTGGGGGACGGCGCCTATGTCTACACCCTCGGCTGGCGTGAGGGCCGATTCACCGCGGTGGGTGGTCTGGGCATGGGGCAGCCGATGGTATGGACCTCGGTCGACGGCCGGGACTGGGAGCCGATCGACAGCTTCTCGCTCTCGGGGATCGACCTGTACACGGTGGCGGCAGGACCGGCAGGATGGGTGATCCTGGGGCGGGCCAGCCAGGGAGCGGACACCGTTGGCTGGACATCCCAGGACGGTCTCTGCTGGACCTCCTTCCCTGCCCAGGTCGACGGAGCGGCCGCCGCGATCACCACAGAAAGCATCGTGCTCGTCGACCGGATCACATATCCCGAGACCTGGGTGGGGACTGCCACCGGCGGGAGAGGCTCCTGTTGACAGGCAACCGAAGCGGAGCCCACCTGCTGGTCGAGTCCCTCATCGCCGAAGGGGTCGATGTCCTGTTCGGAATCCCGGGGGTGGGAACGCTGGCGGTGTACGACGCCTTCGTCGACCACCCCGAGCTCCGTCACATCGAGGTCCGGCACGAGCAATCGGCGGTGTTCATGGCCGATGGCTACGCCCGGGCCAGCGGGCGGGTGGGGGTCGCCTTCACCTCAAACGGCCCCGGTGCCCTGAACACGATCACCGCCATGTCGACCGCGAACAACGACAGCGTCCCCGTGCTCCACCTCGTCAGTGAGAACCCAGCCGAGGTCCGTCGCAAGGGCAAGGGCCACTTCCACGACATCTCCGACCAGTTCGGGATCTTCCGCCCCGTCACCGGTCATGCCGCGCAGGTGGCGCTGGCCGACGAGATCCCGGACGCCGTCCATGCGGCGTTCTTCGCGCTGCGCAACCGCCGGCCACGGCCGGCGCTGGTCGAGTTCGCCAACGAGGCATTCACTACGCCCTCATCGGCGCCGCTCGGCGGCCCGGCCGTGAAGGTGGATCGCCCTATCGACCCCGTCGCGCTAGCACGGGCCGCCGAGATCCTCGCCACCGCCGACCGACCCCTGGTCTGGGCGGGAGGAGGTATTGCCACGCCTGAGGCTGCAGCCGCACTGGTGCGGGTCGTCGAGCGTCTCGGCGCCCCGGTGATCACCACCCAGAAGGGGAAAGGGGCGATGCCGGCGGACCATCCGCTCCACATCGGGAACTGGGCCAATGAGCGGCCGACCCGTGACCTGATCGCCCGATGCGACGTGCTCCTGGCCGTGGGAACCCGGTTCTCCTACTTCCCCACCGGTGGCTGGTCGCTCCGCCTTCCCGACCGGATCGTCCAGATCGACATCGACCCGGCCGAGATCGGGCGCAACTACCGGGTGGAGGCGGGCGTTGTCGGCGACGCCGAAGTCGCCCTGAACGGCCTCGACGCTGAGATGGAGCGAGCCGGGCACCGCCCGCTCCCCTGGCGCGAGGACGAGGTGGCCAAAGTGCTGGGACGGATCTTCGAGGCGGTGGGGACACCGATCGAGATCGAGGTGCTGGATCAGATTCGCTCGGTGCTCCCAGCGGGGGCATTGGTCTTCAACGACCCGACCACCATCGCGTTCTGGGCCCGCTCCCACTGGAAGACGGACAGCCCGCGCACTTGGTTCGTCCCCTCCGGGTTCGGCACCCTCGGCTTCGCCCTTCCGGCTGCGATCGGGGCTCGGCTCGCCCGGCCCGATGTCCCGAGTGTGGCCATCATCGGCGACGCCGGGGTCATGTTCACCGTTCAGGACCTGATGACCGCGGTCCAGGAGCACATCCCGGCCATCGTCATGGTGTTCAACGATGAAGGTTATGGGGTGGAGCGGCGCCACCAGGACCACCTCTACGGGCGTCGCAGCGGGGTAGACGTGAAGCCGCCCGACTTCGTCGCCCTGGCCCATGCTTTCGGGGCGCGGGGAATCCGGGTCGATGACCTCACGAAGGTGGGTGACAGCCTGGCTTCGGTTCTCGACGCCGACGGGCCCACCTTGATCGAGATCCCGAATCGGTTCAACCACCCCGGCTACGGATCCTTTGGGACTTACTAGTGGACTACGAGAAAGGAACGAGTTGACGACGATCGACATCCACGCCCATGCCATCGTCCCCGCCGCTCTGGCGGAGATGGCGTCGAGTCACCCCGATCATGGACCGACCCTGATCGAGGACGAGGGGCGCCGCTACCTGCGCTATCCAGGACGAGAGCGCCTCGGCCCCCTACCCGAGGCCATCTTCGAGCCCGGCATCCGCCTCGCCGACATGGACCGTCAACGGGTCGATCTCCAGGTGATCGCCATCCCTCCGCCCAATTTCCACTATCACGTGCCCCCTGAGGTCGGGGCGGACTTCGCCATCATCCAGAACGATGCCCTCATCGACCTCAGCGCCAAGGAGCCGGACCGGTTCCATCTCTTCGCCACGCTCCCCCTCCAGGACATCGACGCCTCCCTGGTCGAGATCGATCGGGTGGCGGGTATTGCCCGGGTGCGCGGGGTGCAGTTCGGGTCGAACATCAACGGCACCGATATGGACGATCCGTCATTCGAGCCGGTTTGGGCGGAGCTGGAGCGGAGAAGCCTGCCGGTCTGGTTCCACTCCGACCAGAGGGCGATCGCCGGCGCCGAGCGTCTGAAGGCCTACTACCTGCAGAACCTGATCGGGATCCCGATGGAGTCGACCATCGCCGCGGCCAAGCTCATATTCGGCGGCGTCCTGGAGCGTCATCCCGAGCTCAGGGTCGGGTTCACCCACGGCGGGGGATTCGCCCCGTATCAGGTCGGACGCTGGGAGCATGGCTGGTCGGTCCGACCCGAGCCCAAGGTCAACATCGGCGACACCGGTCCCAGGCACTACTTCGGGACCCTCTACTTCGACAGCCTCACCCACGACGCGATCTCCCTCGAGATGCTGGGGAAACGGATGGGCTGGCATCACGTGATGTTGGGTAGCGATTACCCATTCGACATGGCCTCCGCCGACCCTGTGGGCGGTGCGGAAGCTGTCGGGATGAGTGACTCCGACCGGGCCCTGGTGCTGGAGGGCAATGCGCAGCGCTTCCTCCGCCCGCTGGACGGAGTGGCCTGATGCGGACCACGACGATCGGTGATGTCGAGGTGTCGGTGGTCGGCCTCGGCTGCAACAACTTCGGGAGGGCCCTGGACCAGTCGGGGTCGACGGCGGTGGTCAACGCAGCCATCGACGCCGGGATGACCCATTTCGACACCGCCAGCAACTACGGGGAAGGGCAGTCGGAGGCCTTCCTCGGGACTGCGCTCGGCAACCGACGAGACCAGGTGGTGATCGCCACCAAGGTGGGGGTCCCGATACCCGGCTGGAAAGGCAGTGGCGGGGCCGCTCCCGACTACGTCCGTCAAGTCCTGGAACGGAGTCTCACCGAGATGGGGACCGACTATGTCGACATCTACATGATCCACTTCCCCGACCCCAATACCCCGATCGAGGACACCCTCGCGGTGATGAACGATCTCGTGGAGGAAGGAAAGGTTCGGAACGTCGGGTGCTCAAACTTCGACCCTGATCAGCTCAAAGAGGGCATCGGGGTGTCAAAGGACAAGGGGTGGCCCTCCTTTGTCTGCGACCAGGTGCATTACAACATGGTGCACCGGGAGCCCCAGGGCAACGGGCTGGCCCGCCTCTGCGTCGAGACCGGTGTCGCCATGCTGCCCTATTACCCCCTCGCCAGCGGGCTCCTCACCGGGAAGACCCGGCGCGGCCAGCCGCCGCAGGGTCGGTTGAAGATGGACCGCTACCGGGACGTCCTCAGCGACGAGAACTTCGACGTGGTCGAGGCAGTCGAGGCATACGCCATCGACCGGGACCTCAGCCTGGTCCAGGTCGCCCTGGGCTGGCTGCTCGCCCAGGAGGCGGTGCCCGCCGTCACGGCCGGCGCCACCACCGCCGAGCAGGTAGCCGCCAATGCCCGGGCTGCGGATTGGGATCCGTCGCCTCAGGACCTCGAGGACCTCGATGGTCTGCTGGGAGACTCGAAATTGTCGCGCTGAGCCGCGCCTGGCGCGGCCCATGCCCCCAATTTCGGTCAGCCGGCGTAGGTGTTGACCCAGTACATGGCGCACCGGCCATCGCTTGAGCAGAGCGTGATGATCAGGGGCTCCGACGGAGCGGGCACCTGAAATACCCATGCGTTGGCGCCTTCGGCCGGGTCCGGGTCCACGGCGACCTCCTGATTGCCGAACCGCGCTTGGACCGTGGTCCCCGACTCCAGGGTCACCTCCACCTGGAGACGCTGCTCGGAGTCGGGTGTCACCGACGGCGGTGGATCCATGGAGTCGGAGTGGAATTCGCCACAGGCCCAGGAGATGTGCGGCACCTCGATGCTCTCGGCGCCGGTAACCACGATCACGGGCGGCGGGTAGGTGCCCAGGGATTCCTCGCAGGGAGCGCTGCAACCGCCGATCGTCAGGACGCCGAGGACGGCGAGTACGGAAGCGAGTCGGCGTTGGCTCACGGCCGGGTCAATCTAGGAAGCAAGTCCTGTTCCCCAAATCGGCGAGGGCACCGGCCGGCCGCCGATGGCATCATCCCTGAGCACCGGCGGTGTGAGATCGCGGACCGGCCGAGACCATCGGCGGTCGAATCGCCGACCAAATTTCATGATCGACAACACCACCCCTGCAAGCGTGACGCGGACCAGGGAGAGCGAGTTGCTCGACTCGGTCGAAGTTCTCGTCATATCCCCCTCCGGTGAGGGTCACCGGTTCACTGACACGACTCTGATCGTCCACAACGGAGCGCGCGTCCCCGCCGAGCAGACCTACACCAAGCGGAGCGACGATCGGAGGACCTTCGAGTCGGGAGATTTCACTGCCGATCTCGCGGTCGATGAGCACGGCGTGGTGCTCACTCACGGAGACCCACCGATCTAAAGGCCCAGTCGGTGAACGGGGACGAGGAAGGATTTTGGTGCG
>JBOGEV010000196.1:0-5949 GCA_050742015.1 Acidimicrobiia bacterium | reverse complement strand
GGCGGCAACCAAGAGCGCCCGGGCCAGGGTGTCGATCCCACCGATGTGCCCGTGGAACAGGTCGGAGCGCGCCATCGACTGTCGGCGAAGCTTGGTGTCGAAGTTGAACCCGCCGGTGGTGAAACCGCCGCCCTTGAGGATCTCGTAGAGGACCAGGGACAGCTCGTCCACCGAGTTGGGAAACTGGTCGGTGTCCCAGCCGTTCTGATAGTCACCCCGGTTGGCGTCGATCGAGCCGAAGATCCCGTTGGCGATCGAGTATGCGACCTCGTGGTGGAAGGTGTGGCCGGCCAAGGTGGCGTGGTTGCCCTCGATGTTGACCCGATATTCATCGACCAGGTCATACCGCTCCAGGAACCCATGGACAGTCTGACAGTCGTAGTCGTATTGGTGCTTGGTGGGCTCAGCCGGCTTGGGCTCGATGAGGAGCGTGCCGGTGAACCCTATCTCGCGTTTGTGGTCGGCGACCATCGTCAGGAATCGGGCGAACTGATCGCTTTCCCGCCTGAGATCGGTGTTGAGCAGAGTCTCGTATCCCTCACGTCCCCCCCAGAGAACGTAATTGACCCCGCCCAAACGGTGGGTTGCCTCCAGGGCGTGTTTGACCTGGGCCGCGGCGTATGCGAACACCTCAGGATCCGGGTTGGTCGACGCCCCGGCGGCGTAGCGGGGGTGAGAGAACAGGTTGGCCGTGCCCCAGAGCAACCGAATCCCGGTTTCGGCCATCTTCTTCTCCGCATATTCGACCATCGTCTCGAGGTTTGCCGCCGAACCGGCGAAGGTCTCGTCCTCCGGGGCGATGTCGACGTCGTGAAAGCAGAAGAACGGGGCTCCCAGCTTTGAGAAGAACTCGAAGGCGGCATCCATCTTCTGCCGGGCCGCCTGCATCGGGTCGTCCACCTGCCTCAGCCAGGGCCGGTCGAAGGTGCCGGCGCCGAACACATCGCTCCCGGGCCAGTTGAACGAGTGCCAATAGCAGACCGCGATCCGCAGCTGGTCCTCCATCCGCTTACCCAGAACCATCCGATCGGGGTCATAGACCCGAAACGACAGGTCATCGGTCGAGTCGGCCCCGCCGAAAGCGATCCGGCCCGAAACATCTGCAAAGAACTCGCCTGACACGATCGTCCTCCGTTAGAGGGTCCCAATTCCTGAGCCCGGTGCGGGGGCCGGTCATCCGGACCGGTGCACTCCCGTCGCGACGGTCGAACACTATTTGGGCTGGGCGGCCGGGGCAAAGAGACGTCTGAACCCGAGTGACGCTGGCAGGATGGCCTCAGCATGAGTCATATCGGTGTGTTGACCGCAGGGGGCGACTGCCCGGGTCTCAACGCCGCCATCCGCGGCGTGGTGGCCCGAGCCGTTGCTGCAGGCGTCCCGGTCTCGGGGATCGCGAACGGATGGCAGGGTCTCATGGAGGGCCGAGTCCAGCCGCTGGGCCGGGACGACGTGCGGGGCATCCTGACCCGCGGCGGCACCATCCTGGGCACCTCCCGCGCCGACCCATACGAGCACGGCGCCGGCCTCTCGTCCTTGGTCCCCACCCTGAAGGAGACCGGGATCGACACGATCGTCGTCATCGGGGGGGATGGCTCGCTCCGCACCGCTGCCCGACTTGCCGAGGAAGGCCTGTCAGTGGTGGGTGTCCCCAAGACCATCGACAATGACATAGAGGGGACCGATGTCTCTTTCGGCTTCGACACCGCCGTGCAAATCGTGACTGACGCCATCGACCGGCTCACAACGACCGCCGAGGCTCACAACCGGATCATGGTGGTGGAGGTCATGGGTCGGCAATCGGGGTGGATCGCAGTCCATGCCGGGCTGGCTGGCGGGGCCGAGGCGATCCTGGTCCCGGAGCGGTCATACGACCTCGACGACCTCGCCCGCAGGCTCGTGGCGCGTCACGATGCAGGGAGCGCCTACTCGGTGGTTGTCGTCGCCGAAGGGGTTACAGCCCCGGGCGGGTCACGGGTCACCCTGGGACCCGACCACATGGGTTTCGAGCGTTTAGGCGGGGTGTCCACCACGATCGCGACGGAGTTGGAGGCTCGGACCGGTTTCGAGACGAGGGTCATGATCCTCGGACACCTGCAGAGGGGCGGGACGCCAACCTCCTTCGATCGAATTCTGGCCACCCGGATGGGGGTGCGCGCCGTCCGGGCGGTGCTCGACGGTGATCATGGGATGATGGTGGCCTGCAAGGGCCCCGAGATGGCGATGGTGCCCTTGTCCACGGCGGTCGCCGCGCCCCGCACGGTCCCTGATTGGCGTCTCGACGAGATCGACTGGTTCCTGGCCTGACACGCGGCCTCAATCACCGGAGCGGAGCACCTCGACGATCGTGGCCTGATAGGGGCCACTCGGTGCTTCGACCGTGACCTCCTCCTTGACCCGATGGCCGAGCACGGCCGCGGCCAGCGGTGAGTCGGCGGAGATCCGGGTCATGTCGAGGCCGGCCTCGGCCGGATGCACTATCAGATGACGCACCACTTCGCCGTCGGTGATGCGGACCGTGACCCAGTCGCCGATCTGGACCACGTCGGGGTCCTCGGGGATGTCATAGACGTTCCCGGCGGTCTCCAGCACGTACTTGAGCTGTTCCAACTCGCGCATGGCGAGGTCGTACTCGAGACGGGGGGCCATCTCGTCGTCCTCCTCGTCGATCGCTTCGACCAGCGATGGAATCGTCTCCTCTTCGAGCCGTCGGGCTCGTTCCTCGAGCCGGGTGCGACCCTCCTCGGTGAGGAGAGGTGGTTCGCTCGGTGAGGTCATTGTCGATCCCCTTTCTCGCTGACTCCGAACAGTCTGGCTGAGGGTTAAGACGAAGAGCCCGATGAGCGACTTCCTGCGCTGGCATTAACCAGATCAGGTTCTGCGGTCACTGACTCCTATTGCCAGAATCTCAGCCGGGAAGTCACCCAGCACCCGTAGCCACCCTTCGGGCTCTTCTCCTTGAACCTTGGCACAAGCATCGAAATTTGTCCAGTGGTTCAGCGATCGTCTGCGATCACCAGTTCTCGCTGTCCTGCATCGGGATCCGCAAACTGGAGCAGGCATTCGGCCTCCTCCTCGACTGCGGTCACATCGGCGGGCGAGATCTTGCGGAGCAGGCTCACGTCGAGCCTTGCCTGGCCCTTGGAGCGATGGATCTTCCAGGAGCCGCTGAACAAGCCATCGACCAGCAGATTGCCCACCCAGCCCTGGGGGATCACGCCGGGCAGGAAGAACCGAGACCGGTCTTGGTGGCCGAGCAAGACGTTGTCGTACTCGGGTAGGAAACGGGGCGGCGCCGGCGTGTCCTCCTCCAGGATGGGGGCATCGGGGATGTCGAGCAACTCCGCCCCGTCTTCGCTCTCGAAGACTCGAAGTCGGGGTCGCATCCCATCCACCACACGACGCAGATCAGGGAGCCGCGACCACACCCTCATGTCCGGAATCGACGCCGGGCCGAACGCCGTCAGATATCGCCATACGGTCTCCTCCACCGAGGTCTCCATCGGGATCTCGAGCCCGGCCCAGCTCTCGATCGTGGTCCACGCCGCCGGGCCGGATCGACCCCACAGCCCGCGCGGGGCCGCCTGGACCACGGGCAACAGGTAGGTGACGACCATGGCCAGAGAAGGCCCGGGGACTCCGGGCCACCGCTCCTCGAGCGGGCCCGCCAGCGCGGCTCTGGTCATTGGCTCTTTCTCGATGAGAGAACGTCCCAATTCGAGTAGCTCCTCCCAATCCACCTCCCGGGTGTCCCTGGCGAAGGATGTCGAGCCGAGGACCGCGGCCAGCGTCGGCTGGAGTTGGGAGCGCAGGGCGACGAAGTCGGTGGTCGTGGCCAGGTGGATGGTCCCCCGGAGGAGGGAGCCCCGCACCGCTTCCCGGCGTTCGATCATCCCCGACAGCAGGTCGGGATCGAATCCTTGGAGTCGGGACCACAGCCCGTAGTAGGGGTCGTGCGGATTCTGACCCTGCATTCCCACCAGGTGCTCGATGGTCCCGGCGATGGGCCGCTCCGACCGCTCCAGCAGCAACTGGCGACCCAGCGTGGTTCGGTTGAGCGCCCGCTGGGTGATCCGGTCCACCAAGGGCAACCTAATGCAGGGCGTCACGCATACGTGACGCCCTGCATAAACTTGAGTCGACGATGGAAGGCCCAACCCCGGCACTCGAGATTCTCACCGGCGCCGTCGAGCCCCGCGCTGATCAGGGCGGGGACCCGGCGTGTTGGGCTCATGTCTTTCCGTTCGAGGCCGAGATCGCTGCCGCTCCCGAAGATGATCCGAGGCCGGGAGACTCGTGACGCTTCCTCATTAGCGTCACATCCGATGGAAATCTCTCCGACGTCGGAAACCGGATACCCCTGGGGTGTCGGGGCTACCCCCTATGAGGAGATCGGGGGAGACGAGGGCGTTCGATCCCTGGTCGAGACCTTCTACGACATCGTCGAGGAGGAGTCACCGAACCTGCGGGCGATGCTCCCCAAGAACACCTCGACATCGCGTCAGAAGCTCTACGAGTTCCTCAGTGGATGGCTCGGTGGCCCCCAGCTCTACACGGAGCGTCGCGGGCATCCCCGGCTCCGGCTGCGGCACATGCCCTTCGACATCGGCTCGCCAGAGGCCGAAGAGTGGATGAGGTGCATGATGAAAGCCGTGGGGAGCATCGGCGCCGGAGCCCGGCTGACCGCCTACCTCGAGGCGGAGCTAGGTCGCACCGCCCTCGCCATGCGGAACCGGCCCGATCCGGGAGTCATCGTCCCGGTGGTCAGTGCTTGATCTCGAGACCGCCGAAGAGGACGGTGGCGTTGACGGCAAGTAGGGGAGCGTCGGCGGGGACCTCTTCCTTGGCCGTGGCGTTCTCGATGCCTCCGAACAGGGGCAGGCCGCGTACGGCGACATGCCAGCCGCGAGGCACCGACAGCTCCACCCCACCGAATGCGGTGAATACGTCCAGCTGAGCACCCGCGGCGGGGACCGCGTTCCGGAGATCGACCTCAGCCCCGCCGAAGACGGCCGAGATGCTCCCTCCCTGGAACTGTTTGGAATTCGATGCGATCTCGCTACCCGAGAAGACGTTGAAGCTGTTCACCCGGTCACCGGCTTCGGTCTTGGCCCCGAGGCCGCGTCCGAAAAGCACGAGCAACCCGACCAGGATGATCGCCGCCGGGAGGATGACATTCCCCAGGTCGACGATGTCGAGCCTGGAGAGGAGGAAGGCGACACCAATCGCTGTGATGATCAATGCCACCGGCCAATGACGGGGGTTGGAGGCGAAGGTGAGGATCCCGGCCAGGATGATGACCACCGGCCACCAGGTGCCGAAGGTCTCCCCGGCGTCGAGGGTTCCCGCATTGTCGAGAAGCAAGATCGTTCCCACGGCCACGATCAAGACGCCAAAGAAGAGCCGACCCCAGTTCACAGATACCTCCTTGGTTGAGGGGAGACTCTATCGGCCGTGACCTGAGCGCTTCTCGGTTCGCCCAAACCGAATGCAGGGCGTCACGCATCCGTGACGCCCTGCATTAGGTTGCCGTCAGTCCCCGGCCACGAAGAACCGCCACTCTCCGGACTCGGTGAGGCCGATGCGCCAGAGGGCGTAGGAGCCGAACTGCTGTATCTGGTCCAGTTCCTCATCGGTGTAGATGGAGCGGAGGGCTTCGAAGTCGGCGGGTGGGATCTCCTCCCAATTGTCGTAGACGAAGGCCGACGGCCAGTAGTAGTGCCGGGGCAAGCCCTCGTAGTCCTCGGTGGCGTAGGGGGTGTCGAACAACTGGACGAGCAGGGCTAGTGGACGTTCGTCCCCGTTCTCCTCGAGCTCGACAAGGTGATAGAACTCGCCGCCTCCAAAACTGGTGACCAGATCGGGTCCGGCCAGCTCCTGCAAGGTCGCGAAATCACATGCAATCGCCGCCTCGGAAATGGCGCGGCGCATCGCTGCGACCGGCTCGGGCAG
>JBOGEV010000195.1:0-40346 GCA_050742015.1 Acidimicrobiia bacterium | reverse complement strand
CGTCGGCTTGGACGGGCCCATCCGGATGGGGCACGTGATCGGCCCGCCACACGTCCGGCTCCAGGTAGATCCGATGTGCCACCGGAACCGACTCTCGGATCGCGGCCTCCGCGACATCGATTGCCGCCGCTAGCTCGGAAGTGGTCAGTGTGGGAATGAACTCCAGCTTGGCGCCGATCAGCAGCTCCTCGGGGCCGATGTGCTGGGTGCGGAGATCGATGATTCTGACCACATCAGGGCAGTCCTCGACCGCGCTCTTGATCGCCTGGACGTGACTGTCCAACGCCGCTTCCCCGATCAGCAGCGATTTCATCTCGACGGTGAGGAAGCTGGCGATGACCAGTAGCAGTGCCCCGATGGACAGGGTTCCAACGGCGTCCCAGATCACATTCCCGGTGATAGCAGCGAGCCCTACCCCGATCAGGGCCAGAACCAGCCCGATCAAGGCCCCGGCGTCTTCCAGCAGGACTACTGGCAACTCGGGCGATCGAGAGTTGCGGATGTACTCCCACCAGCCACGCACTCCCTTGACCTTGCGCGCCTCGACAATGGCTGTGCGGAAGCTGAACGACTCCAGCACGATGGCCACCACCAGGACCCCGATCGCCCAGCCGATCGAGGTCAACTCGTGGGGGTCCCTGATCTTGTTGATGCCCTCATATATCGAGAACAGGCCTCCGAGCGAGAAGAGGACCATGGCCACGACGAACGACCAGAAGTACCGCTCCCGCCCGTACCCGAACTGATAACGATCGTCGGCGACCCTCTGGGCGCGCTTGCCTCCCAATAGGAGCAAGCCCTGGTTCGAGGTGTCCGCCACCGAGTGGATCGACTCGGCGAGCATTGAAGCCGACCCGGTTACGAGATAGGCGACGAACTTGGCCACGGCAATCCCGGCATTGGCCAACATCGCCGCGATGATTGCCCTGGTGCCACCACTTGCAGCCATTTACCTGATGCTAGGTGAGAAGTGAGACCGCACCCCAGATGGTCATCAAGACCCCCACCACCATGAGAAAGGCCACCCGTCCCGGCCGAAACTGAGGATTGTCCACCCCGGTGGGTGTCTGTCCCTGGCGGTGCTTCCACCAGGCCAGCCCGTTACCGATGAGGAGGGCGAGACCGAGTCCCACGATCAGCTCCGGGAGCAGGTTCTCGAAGTCGAATATGTCGCCCACTCTGGGTCACGCTAACCCTGAATAGGCTGCCAGGGTGAGTCGAGATCTTCGATCAACCACCGCTTCTGCGCCAGCCACCTCGGCCAACCTCGGACCCGGATTCGATTGCATCGCTCTCGCCCTCGAAATGAGATGCACGGTCAAGGCCAGTCGGTCCGACACCTGGAGCGTGGAGCACATCGGCCGATATCAGTTGGGCCCGGGGGACGGGGATGGGGTGATGGCCGCGGCCCGTCGGGTGATGGGCGACCGGAATCCTCTCTCGATCCAGGTCGATGCCGACATCCCGATCGGAAAGGGCCTGGGATCGTCGGCCGCCGCCTCCGTCGCAGGAATCGCCGCGGCGCTGCGCCTGTCCGGCGAAGAGCCAAATCCCGACCACGTCTACCGGACGGCGCTGGAGCTGGAAGGGCACGCCGACAACGTCGCCGCCGCGGTCTACGGGGGCTTGGCCCTGGTTCCAGCCGAGGGGATGCCGCTGCGGCTGCCCATCCATCCGGCCTTGCAGGTGGTCCTCGGGGTTCCCGCCCGCCATCTTCCCACCGAGCAGGCTCGTCGGGTCATCGACCCGACCCATCCCCAGGACCGAGTCCTCCGCAGCCTGGCCCGGGTTGCCGCCCTCACCTCGGGGCTCATCACGGGTGACGCCGCGCTGCTCGGAGCGGCCCACGGCGACGAGATCCATGAGTTGCCCCGGGACCAGATGTCGCCCGAGGTGGCGGGTCTCATCGAGGTGGCGAAGCAGGCTGGCGCAATTCATGCCGCCCGATCCGGTGCAGGCCCCTCGGTCATCGCCTTCTGCACCGGTGAGACGAGGGAGAAGGTGCTCGCTGCTTTGACCGAGGCCGGAGTCGAGTCCCTTTCACCGCAACTGGCCACAACCGGCCTGGTTTAGCCCAGGAACCGGGCCAGCCGAGAGGCCTCTTCGTCCAACTCTCGTCGGGCGATCCTGGGCAAAGGGGCAAATGGCTCGAGATCGACCTTCGCCCCCGCCTGTTTCCAGGTCCCGGCCACCGCCCCGTTGACCAGGAACGGGGACAGGGATTGCGGGTTCTTGATGCTGAATATCTGTTTCCGGTATTCCTCGGGGAGGATCTGGGTGCGTCGGGCATGGATCAGGAGCGTGGCGTCCCAGGTCGGTAGGAACCGGACCGGAGCAATGGTCTCGGGAGCCGGGATCGGCTGGCGGGGAAGGTCGATCAGTTGACTGTCGTCGGTCCCTCGAAAAGTCCTCAGACGCATTCGCTCGATCACCGGCCGCAGGGTGTTGACGGGCACCCCGGCCCAACTCGAGATGTCGCCCACCGTCGCCGGGCCGAAGCCACCCAGATATCGCTTCACTAGATGCTCCAGAGCGTCGTGTTCGCTGACCGCGGTCATTGGGACCCAGTGGTTGGCCAGCCCGTAGAGGTCGGCCCGGCGGCGCTCCCATGTGCCGGAAGGGGGTACCCGGACCATGTCGACCCATAGCCCGACTCCTTCCCACGTTTCCTTGGCGAAGCCGTTGTCGACCAGAACCTGGACCAGCTCCTTCCGGGGGCGGGGACCGTCGGCCAATGCTTCTCTGATCAACGCGGCCACCTTGGCATATCCCGCGTCGTCGAGTCTCCCCGGCCCCGCCACCCGGCTCCACCACTCCTGTCTGGAGCGTCGCACCGCCTCGGTGAGGAGCGGATAGTCGGCCGCCGAGACAATATGGATGGTGACCCGCATCAACGTGGCCTGGATCACCCGGGCCTTCTCCAGGGCCCCGGTCAGCTGCGGACGTTGGAACCCATGCAGCCGCGACCAGAGACCGATGTAGGCCGAAGGGGCGTACTGGGTCTGGAGACCGCCGATCCTCTCCACCGCTCTGGGGATGCTCAGCTTGGACCGCGCTAGGAGCAGCTGGCGGGCGAGCAGGGCACGGTTCAGGGTGCGCGTGTCGAGAACCGGCTCTGCCATCGGGAGGGAGGCTAAGTGCGGGGGGCACCAAGCCGAAAACAGGCGAACCAGGTGCGGGGTGGTGGCTCCGCACCTGGTTCTCAGGGAGGCTTCGATCGGTGGGAGCCGATCGGATTCGGCACTTGGCCTTGCTGCTGACCTCAATGTCGTCCCCGGCGCCCAAATCCTGCATAGGCCCGCCGACCCATGCCTTCTGTGCGGGTTTGCGCGGCGCCAAGCGAGGTGAATCCGCACAGAAAGGATGACAGAATCCGCCCCGTGCCGGACAGTGGGTGTTGGTGAGCTCCGAAGGCGAGCGGCGTGACCGCTTCGAGTCGATGGCCGCTGCGGTCTCTGACCCGGTGCAGCGCTATCTCCGTCGTCGCGCCACGGCTGACGAGTCAGACGACGTGTTCGCCGATGTCCTGCTCACCGTCTGGCGCCGACTCGACGACGTGCCCGCTGAAGCCGTCCTTCCTTGGACCTATGGGGTGGCCCGTCGCGCCCTGGCCAATCACCGTCGGGCGGCTTCCCGTCGGCTCCGACTCGTGGAGCGTCTCGAGGCGGAGAGGGAGCCGGTCGGGGGCGAGGACCCGGCGGACTCGATGGAGGATGAAGACCTCGCCGCGGCCCTGGCGGCCCTTCCCGTCGCCGACCAGGAGATCCTCCGGCTCTGGGCCTGGGAGCAACTCGAGCCGCGCGAGATCGCACAGACCTTGGGCAGCACCCCCAATGCCATCAGCCTTCGCCTGAGCCGGGCCCGGAAGAAGCTCGCCGATCACATGGCCCGACAGGATCCTCCGTCTCCCGGACACATAGAGGATCGACCCGCCGAGGAGCATCGACCATGACAGACCAGCTACGCCAACGGCTCGCTCGTCTCGATCCGATGCACTCCGGGGTGGTCACCGAACCAGCGTCCCAACACCTATTGGAGGAAATCATGAGCACACCGGTCACAGATGAGGCCCAGACCGAGGCCAAGCCCAAACAGAGCCGCTGGCTCGTCGGAGTCGCCGCCGTGGCGGCCCTCGTGGTTGCCGTTGGGGGCGCCATCGCCCTCACTGGCGGCGGCACCGACCCGGTGGCCTCGGGCCCGCCCCTGGTGCTCAACGCCGGCGGTGAGGACCCGATGGCGATGTGCATCGTGTTCAGTGTCGAAGAACTGGCCAAGGCCCCTATCGCCTTCGAAGGGACCGTCACCACAGTCGAGGGCGAGACCATCACTCTCGACGTGGATGAATGGTTCAAGGGCAGCGACGCCACCCAGGTGGTGCTCAATGCCCCGGCGGGCATGGAAGCCTTGATCGCCGGCTTCCCATTCGAAGTCGGCGGTCACTACCTGATCACCGCCTACGGCAGCGACGTGAACTACTGCGGGTTCAGTGGACCGTCCACACCGGAGCTGAGAACGGCCTTCGAGCAGGCCTTCGGAGCCTGACCGTTCTGCTCGAGGCAAGGAGGGGGAGGGGCCGGTGAGGGCCCCTCCCCCTCCGCGTCTTGACTAAACCGGGTGCCGTTCCCATACTGATGAGCCGTATGAGAGGAATGACCGAGCCGCACGCACGCATCATCATTCCCTAGGGGCCCGCGCCTTCTCATAGGCGCCGCCCCTGCACCGGACCTCCGCAGCCGCGGGGGTCCTTTCTATTGCCAGGGCGACAACCATGAACCAGACAGCCGAGATCTATGACACGACCCTCCGGGACGGGACCCAGGCCGAGGGCCTCTCCCCGACGGTGGGGGAGAAGCTACGGGTGGTCCGGCTTCTCGATGAGTTGGGGGTGCATTTCATCGAAGGGGGTTGGCCCGGAGCCAACCCCAAGGACGATGAGTTCTTCGCCCGAGCCCGCCGCGAGCTCGATCTGGAGCGGTCCCGATTGGTGGCCTTCGGCTCGACCCGCCGCCCCAGGGGACCGGTCGATCGCGATGCCCAGCTCCAGGCACTCCTCATGGCCGACACCGACTTCATCTGCATCGTCGGCAAGTCCTGGGACCGCCATGTGACCGAGGCGCTGAATACCTCTCTCGAGGAAGGTCTGGACATGGTCGGCGAGTCGATCGACTTCCTTCGGGAACGGGGGAAGCGTGTCTTCTTCGACGCCGAGCACTTCTTCGACGGGTTTCGGAACAATCCCGAATACGCCATGTCAGTGGTGGTGACCGCGGCACAGGCCGGTGCGGAGCGGGTGGTGCTCTGTGACACCAACGGAGGTGCCCTCCCCTCCGACATCGCCCCGGCCATCGGTGGGGTGTCCGCCCGGGTCGACACCGTTCTGGGGGTCCACTTCCATAACGACTCGGATTGCGCCGTGGCCAACTCGCTCACGGCTCTCTCCCTCGGGGTGCACCAGGTGCAGGGTTGTGTCAACGGCTATGGGGAGCGGACCGGTAACGCCGATTTGTGCTCGGTCATCCCCAACCTCAGCCTGAAATCGGGGGTGGAGACCATTCCCTCCGAGTCGCTGGCCCGGCTCTACCCCATCGCACAGCAGATCGCCGACATCCTCGGTGCCCCGATCGATGCCCGCCGGCCCTACGTAGGCACCTCGGCCTTCGCCCACAAGGCGGGGCTGCACACCTCCGGGCTCTCCCGTCTCGAGGGGGCCTACGAGCACGTCAGCCCGGGTGCCGTGGGCAACTCGGCCCGCATGTTGTTCAGTGAGTTGATGGGGCGGGCAACGGTGCTCGCAGTTGCCGAGGAGAAGGGCTGGGACCTCGACCCGGACAGTGCCCAGATGCTGGTCGACAGGGTGAAGGAGTTGGAGCACGCCGGCTATCAGTTCGAGGCGGCCGACGGGTCGTTCGAGATGCTGGTGCGTCGGGCCACCCCGGACTACCAGGAGCTGTTCACCCTGGAGTCCCTCTCCGTTCAGATCCAGGCCAACGGCGTCGTTACCGCCAGAGCCGACTTGAAGCTGAGAATCGGGGACGAGATGGTCGAGGTGTCGGCCGAAGGCGACGGTCCGGTGAACGCCATGGATCAGGCCCTGCGCGACGCCCTCGGTGACAAGTATCCGGAGATGAAGCAACTCCGGCTCACCGACTTCAAAGTGAGGGATCTCGACTCCTCGGACGGGACCGCGGCCCGGGTCCGGGTCCTCATCGAGACCGCGAATGGTGAGTCGAGTTGGGGCACCGTCGGCGTCCACCAGAACATCATCGAGGCCTCCTGGCAGGCCCTCGCCGAAGGGATCCAGGTTGGTCTGCACCGGGCGGGGGCGTGACGCGCCAAAACGGGTCTCGTCAAGCGTCGACGACGGTCACGGTTCCCTTCATCCCCGAGTGCAGGGTGCACACGTAGGGGTAGGTGCCGGCATCGTCGAAGGTGTGGGTGAAGGTCCCTTCGCTCTGGACCTCACTCTTGAATCCGTCGCCCGACACGTCGTGGGACGTGCCCCCGTCATCCCAGACCCAGGTGACGGTGTCACCTTCTTCGATGGTCACGTGGTCCCGGTTGAACCGCATGTCCTGGATGGTGACGGTGGGGCTCTCGCTCACGGCTGGCGGGGGGGAAGGGGTGTTCTCGACGCAGGCGGCCAGTGAAATCGCCAGGACCGGCGCCGCCAGCCACATCAGCTTCTTGTTTTGTCTCATGGAGCCAACGTATGACAGGAGGGCTTCGAGGTCATCAGCCCCGGGGAGACACCCGTCTGCAACCAGTGGAGTACCCCTTCTGGCGCAGCGATCCGACCCTATGGGGTCGGCTCGCCGCGCCAAAACGGTGTGTCAGCCCTCCCCACCTGGGCTGACCAGGCCGGTTTCGTAGGCGAGGACCACGAGTTGGGCCCGATCCCGGGCGCCGAGCTTGGTCATGGCCCGGCTGACGTGGGTCTTGGCCGTGGCCGGGCTCATGTAGAGGCGTTCCGCGATCTCCAGGTTGGACAGCCCTTCGCCCACCAGGGCCATGACCTCCCGCTCCCGGTCGGTCAGAACCTGCAGCGGACCAGGGTCGAGCGGCGGGGTGGCCAGCTTCTCGGAGTACTCGGCGATCAGCCGTCGTGTGACCGAAGGTGAGAGCAGGGCCTCCCCCCCGGCGACGACCCGGACCGCTTTGCGCAGCTCGTCGGGCTCGATGTCCTTGAGGATGAACCCGCTGGCCCCCGAACGCAACGCTTCGAAGACGTACTCGTCGAGCTCGAAGGTGGTCAGGACCAGGACCTTGGCATCCAGGGTACGGGCATCGCCCACGATGCGCCGGGTCGCCTCCAGGCCGTCCATGACCGGCATGCGGATATCCATCAACACCACGTCAGGCTGCAGCTCGCGGGCCAGATCGAGGCCCTCCAACCCATTCTCGGCCTCGCCGACGATCTCGATCTCCTCGTCTCGATCGAGGAGCTGGGCGAATCCCGCCCTCACCAGGGTCTGATCGTCGACCAGGAGGACCCGGATGCTCACCGGCCGGTCACCAACGGGATCTCGGCTCGGACCCGGAACCCGCCATTGCCCGTGGGGCCGGCGTCCAGGGTCCCTCCTGCGGCTGCCACCCGCTCCTTCATCCCCCTGATCCCGAAGCCGCTGACCGCCTTGCCTCCGATGCCGTCGTCGGTGACGGTGACCGCCAGGGCCGAGGGCAGGTACTCGATCTCGACGCCGGCCTCCGAGGCGCTGGCGTGCCTGACCACGTTGGTGAGCGACTCCTGGACTACCCGATAGGCGGTCAGCTCGACCGAGCCGGGGAGGCGACGCACCTCACCTGAGATGTCGAGCTCAACGGGGAGGCCCCCGGCCGCAACCGACTCGACCAGGGTTGGCACCAGGGCGAGGTTGGGGGTCGGGCTCAGTGGGGCATCCTCGCCTTCTCTCAGGACGTCGATCGTCGTCCTCAGCTCGGACGTCGCCTCCCGGGTCGAGGCGCTGATCACCTCCAGAGCGCGGCGGGCCTCCTCCGGGTCGTCCTCGATGATGTCGGCGGCGACCCTGGCCTGGACCCCGATCACGGCCACCGTGTGGGCCACGATGTCATGCAACTCGCGGGCGATCTGCATCCGCTCCGAGACAGCGCGCGCCTCGTGCTCCACTCGGGCCAGTCGCAGCCGTTCCCTGGTTTCGGCCGCAAGAAGACGGCGATTGCGGATGGCGAAGCCAGCCAACACCACCGCGATCAGGATCGCAGCCTCCCGGACCACGATGCTGAAGCTGAACAGGAACGACTGTTCCTCGCCGGCGAGCATCCAGCCGAGAGTGCCAAGGACGCTCAGCGCGGTGACCACGATGGCGGAGATGTGCCCGGTGAGAGCCACGGTGAAGAGCGGCACGACCAGGGGGAAATTCCCGATCGCCGGATACCCCATGGCGTGATAGCCGAAGAGCAAGACGACCGAGGCCACAAGTACCGGGACGGGCTGCCTGCGTCGGAAGAGCTGGACCAAAGCCAGGAGTAGCACTATCACGTACGCCAGGGCATCGGCCTCCCGGGCACCTGGCTCGGAGGCGACCGTCACCAGGACCACCAACACCACGGCCACCACCACCACGATGGTGACGTCGATGACCAGTGGTCGTTTCCACCAGCCTTCGGTGGCGCCCGGTTCCATGTGCGGAACCGTACGACGGGATGCGGGCTCCGTCATCCGCCGCACGATGTAGGAGACGTACCACGGTGGGGGTAGCCCGCAGGCCTCGAGCGGCCCGAAAGTCGTCATCGGCCCGCGCAGACTGTGATACTTCCCGATCGAGCCACCCCGGCCTTCTGGCCCGAGCAAGGAGTGACGCGCAATGATGGTGATCCCGAAGTACTCGCCGTTGCGGCGTGCCGTGATCTTCTTTCTGCTCGCCTTTGTCATCACTTGGGTGGTTTGGGTGCCCAGGGCGATCGACTCCGACGGCTTCTTCGGTGACCTGGGGGCCTTCTGGACCTACGGCCCGGCACTGGCTGCGGTGGCCACCGCAGCCATCACCGCGGGGAGAAACGGGCTGCGCGAACTGTGGTCGCGGCTCACGACGTGGCGCGTCGGCTGGATCTGGTACGTCGTTGCAATTCTGGCGCCTCTTGCCATCGCGTCGGTAGTCGGTCTGGTCAATATGGCCTTCGGCGGGACCTTCGCCGCGGCAATGTCCGACGTGCTCGACGACGGGATCGGCGCTGTTGCGCTCACCTTCCTGGCGCTGGTCCTCACCGATGGCCTCGGCGAGGAGACCGGATGGCGTGGTTATGCCCTGCCCCGCCTCCTCGACGTCACCGGGGCGGTCTGGGCCAGCATCGTCCTTGGTCTCATCTGGGCGGCATGGCATCTGCCCCTGTTCTGGACGGAGGGAGCCTCACTCTTCGAGACTTCGATCCTCGTGCTCTTCGTCCGCCTCCCAGCGACTTCGATCATGTTCACCTGGCTGTTCCAACGCACCAAGGGCAGCCTCCTCCTCGCCATCATCTTCCATGCAGCCCTCAACCTCTTCGGATCGGCGCCAATCGGGGACTCACTCCAGGTTCCCTGGATCGGCGTGGCAGTGCAATGGGTCGTAGCGATCTTGCTGATCCCCCAGGTGAGACGTCAGCACGCTCGGTCCAAGATCGTCGCCGCCGCTAGACCCACCGAGACGCCGGTTTGATTTAGTGGCCAACAGGCGCGACCATGAGGGCTGTCCCCCTTTTCGGATCTGAGGTTTTTGCATGGGATCGTTGGTCAAGAAACGTCGCAAGAAGATGTCGAAGCACAAATACCGCAAGCGGTTGAAGGCGAATCGCCACAAGCGGAAGTGATTTCGAGAGAAGGGGGCCCCGGGACGGGGCCCCTTCTTCATGCAGGGCGTGACGAATACGTGACGCCCTGCATCAGGTATCCGGTGTCAATGCCCGCGCAGGTACTTCTCGATCTCTTCGACGAGGCGGTCGCCGCGGTCGTCGTCGGCTTCCTGCTCCAGCCGCTCGACATACTCCTCCAACTCGGCATTGCCCTCGATAGCGGCGTCGACCGTCGATAGGAATTGTCGGGAGGCCGATGCCAGGTCACCGATGTCGAGGGTCACCCCGCACAACTCGGACGCCTTGATTGCCAACGCCTCGGTGGCAGGCGGATACTCCTGATTGGACAGATAGTGGGGAACCGCCGCCCACACCGAGATGACGTCGATCCCTGCATTGCCCAGGGCGTGGTTGAGCACTCCGAGGATGCCGGTCGGGCCCTCGTAGCCGGAAGGCAGCAACCCGTGAATGGCGAGGTCGTCAGGCCGATTGGCAGACCCGACGAGAGGCACGGGCAGGGTGTGCGCCACCTGGCCGATGAAGGCTCCCATGGTCACCGCCCGGTGCACCCCCATGACCTTCATGACCTCGACCACGTCGTTGGTGAACGACTTCCACCGGTAGTGCGGCTCTTCGCCGAGGAGAATGACCATGTCCTTCTCCGACCCCCGGCCCGCGTAGAGCTCGTTGCGAGGCCAGGAGATGGCGCGGATACCGGTGGCGTCGAGCTCGACAACGGGCCGGCGCACCTGGAAGTCGAAGTGGTCATCGGGGTCGATGATGGCGAAGAGCTCGGCTTCGAGTTTGTCGAGGAACTCGGCGGCTGCCTGGCTGGCGGACTCCCCGGCGTCACCCCATCCTTCGAAGGCGATGAGGGCGACCGGGTCATCGAGGACCGGCCGATCGAGCCATTGCAGCGAGCCCATGGGTCCAACCTACTCCGCAGAGAGACCTAGCGATTCGACCCCGGGTCGGCGCGAAACCGTCGGAGCCTGAGGGCGTTCAGGACCACCGACAACGAGGAGAATGCCATGGCAGCAGCCGCAATCATCGGGCTCAGCAAGCCGGCCGCCGCGATCGGGATTGCGGCGATGTTGTAGCCGAATGCCCAGACGAGGTTCTGCCGGATGGTGCGGAGTGTGGCCCCGGCCAGCTCGATGCCGACCGGCACCAGACGCGGGTCAGGATTGAGGAGAACCACGTCGCCGGCCTCCACCGCCACCTCGGTCCCTGATCCCATGGCGATTCCCAGGTCGGCCTGGATCAGGGCAGGAGCGTCGTTGATCCCATCACCCACGAACACGACCGTCATGCCGTCCGCCTGGAGACGGGCCACATGGTCGGCCTTGTCCCCGGGAAGGACTTCTGCGTGAATGTTCTCGAGACCGATCCGATTCCCGATCCGGGTGGCCGTGCGGTGGTTGTCGCCAGTGATCAGGACCGTCCCGACACCACGCCCTTGGAGCCGGTTCACGGCGGCCTCTGCCCCGTCGCGAACCGAGTCGGCAACGGCGATCACTCCTCGAGCCTCACCGTCCCAGCCGACGAGGAAGGCGGTTTTCGCCTCGTCCTCGTAGCGTGCCAGCTCTGTCAGCCAGACATCTCCGATGGCAAGGCCCCGGTCGGCGAGCAGCTTGGCCTTGCCGATGACCAGGTCCTTGCCTTCGACCGACCCGATCACCCCGAACCCGGCCAGGCTCTCGATCCGGTCGGGGACGATCAGGTCGATGCCCGCTTCGTCGGCGCCGAGGGCCACCGCCATTCCGATCGGATGACCTGAGGCTGCCTCCAGCGAGGCGACCAGACGCAGGAACTCCGTCTCGTCTTCGTCGGTCAGGGCATCGGTCAGGGTCATGGCACCAGTGGTCAACGTCCCGGTCTTGTCGAAGACGACGGTGTTCACCTTGCCGGCCATCTCGAACACCTCAGCTCGCTTGAAGAGAATCCCCATCTCGGCGCCGCGGCCGCTGCCCACCATGATGGCGGTCGGCGTGGCCAGGCCCAGAGCACATGGGCAGGCGATGATCAGGACCGCCACCCCGGCCTGCACCGCCTCGGCGGCGTCGTTGCCCATAGCCAGCCAGATCAGGGTGGTGGCGAACGCGATGAGGATGACAACGGGGACGAAAATCGACGACACCCGGTCGGCGAGACGCTGGATCGGGGCCTTCGAGCCCTGGGCCTGCTCCACCATGCGCACGATGCCGGCCAGGGCAGTGTCCGCCCCGACCGCGGTGGCACGCACCAGCAGTCGGCCCGCCTGATTGACCGTGGCGCCATACACGACATCTCCGGCACCCTTGTCGGTCGGGAGCGACTCCCCGGTCAGCATCGACTCGTCGACAGAGGAGGCGCCCTCTTCGACGATGGCGTCGGTCGGGATCTTCTCGCCGGGGAGGACGACCATCAGGTCGCCGGGGATGACCTTGTCGGTCGGGACGAAGTGCTCCACATCTGCCACCAGGACTCGGGCCTGTGCGGTTCCCAGCTCGAGGAGGCGGTGCACCGTGGCCGCCGCCCGACCTTTGGCCCTCGCCTCGAAGGCGCGGCCCAGGGTGATCAGGGCAACGATCGCGGCGGCGGTTTCGAAGAACAAGTGCTCCCCGCTCCACAGCGCCCAGAGCGAATACAGGAAGGCGGCCAGCGACCCCATTGAGATGAGCGTGTCCATGTTGGCGCTGAGGTGTCGGGCCTGCCGGAGGGCGACCCGATGAAACTGCCACCCACACCAGAACACCACCGGCGTGGCCAGGATGGCTTGGATGGCTCGGTTCCACGACTCGTCCGGGCCGAACATGGCGAGCAACATGGCGGGGAGGGTCAGGGCGGCGGCGATCCAGAATCGGCGCCACTGAACATTCTCGTCGTCGTGATAGTGCTCGACCATGTCTCGCACGTCACCACCGGAATGAGGGGATATGGCGTAGCCCAGCTTTTCGACCGCCGACTCCAGTGCCCCGATGTCGACTTGGTCGGTCACCCGGACCAGGGCCGAGGCCGCCGCCAGGTTCACATTGGCTGCCTCCACCCCATCCTGACGGCCCAGGACGCGTTCGATCCGCAGCGCACACGTGGCACAGGTCATGCCGTCGACGTCGAAGAGAACGGTGTCGATGGGCCCTGGGTGGCGGGTCTCAACCGAAGACGGCGTAACCCTGCTCCTCGATGGCCTTCTTGATCGAGCTCAGCTCGAGACGCGAGTCGTCGAAGGAGACCCGCACCGTGGCATCGGCGATGGCGACATCGACTGTTACGACCCCTTCGAGCCCACCGACCGCGCCTTCGATGCTCATCTTGCAATGGTCACAGTGGATCTCGGGGGCCTGGAGAACGACCTCGGTCATGGACCAAGGGTACCTGGAACTCACAACCTAGGACCTTCCACCTAGAACAAACACAACGCATCGGCAGAAGCCGATGCGTTGTGCATTGTCTGACTCGGGACGGGGAGGGGGAGAGGACCTGTCCCGGCCAGAGTCGTCAGGCGTCTTGGCCATCCATGATCTTGCCGCGGACCCGGGGGAACCGGACCGGGGCATGAGCATGGCAATACTCCGCCTTGTTGTACTGGGAAAGTTTGGTCGAGCAACCCTTCTTGGCGCAGACTCGGCCCTCGTTGAATCTCTTCGAAGGTCGGGTCATGCCTTTGATGGCTGCCCCTCTGACTATGTCTGTCATTTTCGATGGCCCTCCTTGACCTGGGCCGTTAATTGCTTGAAAGCAGTTGATGTCTCGTGTGATTCTTGGGACAGGATCCCCGGCATCCTCGTTCGCACCACTGTGCGACCCAGCCCGTAAAACGGCGATAAACCATCGCCGCCCGAGATTGAGACGTCGGAAAGCCACCAAGGGTTCCCGTGATCTGCAAAGTCTAGACAGCGGCCTCCCGCGAAAGCCAGATCCATGACGGTCCGGCACACCCCTTGATCATCGGCATCCGGGATGGGAGACCTGAGGGTCACTCGATGCCGAGTTTCCTCAGGAACGCGGTGTTCTCGGGCTCTCGGCCCAGGAAGCTGGCCAACATCTCGTCTGCGTCCACTGATCCACCTTTCTCCAACACTTCGCGGCGGTAGGCCATTCCAACAACTGGGTTGGTGACCCCTTCCTCCTCGAAACGGGAGAACATGTCGTCACCGAACACCTCGGACCACATATACCCGTAGTAGGCGGCGTCATAACCACCCATCAGGTGGCCAAACGAGGCGAGGGCGAAGGTCCCCTCGTGGAAGGGCATCAACCCGAGTCGGGCCCCTTCACGCAAGACCTGGTCGAGATCCACCTCGGCTTCGGTGCCGTGCATCGTCTGGTCCCACCAGCCGTACTGGAGTTGTCGGAGCTGATGTACGGCCACGTTGAGCTGACGGGCGGCCACCAGTTGCTCGACCAGCCGGTCCGGGATCGGCTCGCCGCTCTCGTGATGGCGGGCGAAGCGGCGGAGGACGTCGGCTCGCCACACCCAATGCTGCATGATCTGGCTGGGCGCTTCGACGAAGTCGCGCTCGACGCTGGTGCCGGCGAAACGGGCCAGCTCGGTGCGGCCCAGGTTCTGATGGAGGACGTGGCCGAACTCGTGGAACAGGGTCTCCACCTCGCCGTGCTGGAGCAGTGAGGGGGTCGAGGCCGTCGGTTTGGTGAAGTTGGCCACCATGGCACAGACCGGGTTCTGATAAGACCCGTCTTCGAGCCGGCGGGCCGGCACGAGGGGGAACTCGGCGGCGTGCCCGTACTTTCCCTCTCTGGGGAACAGGTCGAGATAGAAATGGGACAGCTCCTCCCCGGTCGCAGCATCGTGGATTGCGAACAGACGAGCGTCCGGATGCCAGACGTCGGGATCGGAGAGCTCCCGGAAGTCGAGGCCAAAGGTCTCCTGTACCAGCTCGAACATCCCGCCCAGCACCGAGTCGAGGGGGAAATATTGGGCGACTTCGAAGGGGTCGACGCCATAGTCGGTCCGGCGCTGGTGGGTGTCGTAGTAGCGCCAATCCCAGCTCTGCACCCCGCCATCACCGTCATCGGCTTGGAGCAGCTCCCCTATGGCGGCGAGATCCAGCTCGCCCTGCTTGGTCAGAGGCGGGACCAGGTCCTGGTAGAAGGCGGCCACCCGCTCCGGTTCCTTGGCCATCCGCTCCTCCAGCCGGTGGTGGGCCCAGCTGGAGACCCCGAACTCGCTGGCAATCTCATGACGCAACTCGAGGGCCTCCTCGAGGATCTTGCGATTGGACTCCACGGCCTGGGTGTTGAACTTGAAGGAGATCTCCTCGCGCAGATCGCGACGCTTGGCGTTCTCGACAAAAGGAATGAAGTGGGGATAGGCGAGGGTCACCTTCAGCTTCCCGGTCTCCTCGTCGGTCTCGAGGGCCTCTGCAAAGCTTGGGGGGAGTCCCTCCAACTCGTCGCGGGTGACCAGGATTTGATCCTCCCACTCGTCGATGTTCTCCTGGAACCGGACGCCGAGCTCGACGAGACGCTGGGTCCTCTCTTTCACCCGAGCCCGGGCATCGGGCGGGAGATCATGGCCGGCGTGGCGGAGGTCCCTGAGGGTGAATTCGACGAGTCTCGCCTGCTCCCCTTCGAGGCCCTTGGCCTCGTCGGTGGCCTCGTACTCCTTGATCGCGGCGTTCAAGTCGTCCCGGAACACCATCTCGACCCCAAAGGTCTCCATCTTCTCCTCGGCCGTCTTCGCCGCCGAGCGCACGTCTTTCTCGGGGTGCACATAGCCCATGAAGGCGTATCGGGCGTTGGCATGGGAGAGGATGTCGGCGATGCGATCCAGGGGGCGCATCGTGTTCTCGAAGGTGCGCTGATCCTTGGGGGCGACCAGATTCTCCAGGACCTGCTGCGCCTCCTCGAGGGCGGTGTCCATCCCGGCTTCCACCTGTTCGGCGGTAACGGTCGAGAAGCCAAAGTCCAGTTGCGTCATTCGATTCCCACCTTGCGTAGAAACGCCTCGTTGTTTGGTTTTCTGCCCAGGAAGGTGATCAGCATGTCGTCGGGGTCGAGCGATCCGCCCTTGCCTATGACCTCATCGCGGTAGGCCGCTCCGACCACAGGGGAGGTGATCCCCTCGTCTTCGAAGCGGGAGAACATGTCATCTCCGAAGACCTCGGACCAGAGGTACCCGTAGTACGCCGCGTCATATCCACCCATGAGATGGCCGAACGAGGCGGGATGGAAGGTTCCTTCCTGATGAGGCAGGAGGGAGATGGCGGTCGACTCGAGGAGGAGGGCATCGAGGTCCTTGTCGTCCTCGGGGCCGTGCAGGGCCTGATCGAGCAGGCCGAACTGGATTTGACGCAGGTGCCACATCGCCGAGTTGAGGCGGCGGGCTGCGACCAGGCTCTCGACCAGCTCGGTCGGGATCGGCTCTCCGGTCTTGTGATGTCGGGCGAATCGGGCCAGGATCTCCGGCTTCCAGGCCCAGTGTTCCATGATCTGGCTTGGCGCCTCGACGAAGTCCCACACCGTGTTGGCGCCGGAGAACCGGGCCAAATCACAGTGGGCCACCATGTCGTGGAGGACATGGCCGAACTCGTGGAACAGGGTCTCGACCTCACTGTGCTGAAGCAGCGAAGGGGTGTCCGGGGTCGGGCTGGTGAAGTTGCATGCCATGGCGGCGGACGGGGTCTGATATGTCCTGTCGGAAAGCTGTTTCCCGGGCACACCGGGAAACACAGCGGCATGGGTGAACTTGCCCTGCCTGGGGAACAGGTCGAGATAGAAGTGGCCGATCAGGTGGCTGCTGTCGCGGTCGGTGACCTCGTAGATCAGGACATCCTGATGCCAGACGGGAGCCTCGATTTGGCGGTAGTCCAGACCAAACACATCCGAGGTGAGCTCGAACATCCCGTCGAGTACTTGCTGCAGCGGGAAGTACTCGGCGACTTCCATCGGATCGATCCCATATTCCTCCTTGCGGATCAGGGTGTCGTAGTAGTTCCAGTCCCACACCCTGACCTGACCTTCGCCGGTGTCCCTCTCGAGCAAGCCCGATACCTTCTCGAGTTCTTTCTCGCCTTTCATCGACAGTCTCGGGATCAGTCCTTCGTAGAGGGCATCGACCCGGTCCTTGCTACGGGCCATGCGGGTCGACAAAACCCGATCTGCCCAGGAGTCGAAGCCGAGGAGCCGGGCGATCTGAAGTCGCAGGTCGATGGCCTCCTCGAGAAGGGGACGATTCTCCTCGACCGCCCGGTTGGCGTACATGAATCGCAGGGACTCCCGGAGATCGCGCCGAGCCGAGTTCTCCATGAACGGGACGTAGTCGGGGTAGGCCATGGTCACCCGATACGACCCGGTCTCCTCGTCCCGGCCCAAGCTCTTGACGTAACTCTCAGGGAGCCCGTCGAGGTCGTCGTCCCCGATCAGCATGTGGGTCTCGTCGTCCGCGATGTTCTTGGAGAACTTGCTCTGGAGGACGATCAGCCGGGTCGACATGTCTTCGAGGTTTGCCCGGTCTTCGGGCTCGAGGTGATGACCGACCAGGCGGAGGTCAGACCGGATCGCCTCCAGGAACCGGGCCTGCTCCCCGGTGAGCCCGGAGGCCTCCTCGGTGGCGGCGAACCGCTCCACGGCCCGGTACACCTCGGGGCGGAAGGCCAGTTCCACCGACCACGGCGATTCGGGGAATTGCCACCAGCGGGTCAGGATCTCCTCGGCTTCGGCGCCGGCGTCGCGCACCTCCGGGTCGGGGTGGACGTCCTTCATGAACTCGGTGTGGTGCTGGGTCCTGCGTATCAGGTCGATGATGTCGTCGAGGGGAGCGATCACGTCCTGGTAGGTGCTCGGAGTGGCGGAATCGACGATTCGGGCTGCCATTTCCTCGGCGGCGGCCACGGCGCGGGCCACCTCCTCCCGAATCCCCTCAGCACTCACCCCAGTGAAGTCGAACATGGCGGGCACGGTAGCCAGGGGAGGGTTACAACGAACCTGAGGTTCTGCGTTCCACATGTGGAACGAACCGTCTCAGGTTCGACAATGGGCCTTCCTAATGTCTCGCAGATGTGGGCACTCGAGCCGGGAACCCGTCACCTGAATCACGGGTCGTTCGGCGCCGTGCTCGAAGAGGTCCTCGATCTTCAGTCGGAGTGGCGGGCCCGGTTCGAGTCGAACCCGAGCCGGTTCGTGTTTCGAGACCTGCAAGCGGCGATGGACGGTGGACGTGACGCCGTGGCCCGGTTCGTGGGCGCCGACCCGGCCGGGATCGCGCCGGTCAGGAATGCCACGACTGGTGTCGCCTCGGTTTTGCGCTCCATCGAGCCCGAGCTTCGGCCGGGCGACCAGTTGCTGACCACGGCACATGACTACAACGCGGTGCGACAGATTCTCAGATTCAGCGCGGAGAGGACCGGGGCCGAAGTGGTGGTGTCCAAGGTGCCCTTCCCTATCGATGACCCGACCCGGGTCATCGAGTCGGTACTGGCCGAGGTCGGCCCAAGGACCAAGCTGGCCGTGATCGACCACGTCACCTCGCCCACCTCCTTGGTCTTCCCGATGACGGACATCGTTTCCGCTCTGGAGCCGGAAATCCCGGTCCTGGTCGACGGGGCACATGGGCCGGGCCAGGTGCCGGTCTCCATCGACGAGCTGGGGGCGTCCTGGTACACGGGCAACCTGCACAAGTGGGTTTGTGCGCCGAAGGGGGCGGCGTTCCTGCACACCCGAGCCGACCGCATCGAGATGACCGTGCCTTCGGTGATCTCACATGGTTACAACGCCGTGGTCGATGGGCCCGAAGCCCGCTACCGGCTGATGTTCGACTGGCTGGGCACCGATGACTTCAGTGCCTGGGCGGTGGTGCCCGATGCCCTGCGTCTGGTGGGCGGTCTGGAGACCGGGGGTTGGGAGGGGCTGATGAAGCGCAACCACGACCTCGTTCTGGAGGCACGCCGCAGTCTCGCTGAGCGTCTGCAGACCGGTCTGCCCGCTCCTGAGTCGATGGTGGGGTCAATGGCGTCACTCATCCTCCCCGATCGGAACGGTCCTGACCCTGGAGGGGACCTATCGCCACTGACCGACGAGTTGTTCGATCTCGGGCTCATGGCACTGGTCATGAACTGGCCGCACTGGCCGAACCAGCTGCTTCGGGTTTCTGCCCACCTTTACAACACGCCCGACGACTACACCGCCTTGGCCGAAGCACTGCGAACTCGAGGCAGTTCGTCTCATATATGAAACGCAGAACCTCAGGTTCGTCGTAACGCCTGTCAGGTCCGGGGCGGTGCGAACAGGGAGATGGCCTGGTCCTCGGATAGGGATTCGGATGGGTTGAAGCCGGGGCGATGAGTAGCGGAGTTGATCCCGACCTCGGGGTCGGGATGTTCCACCGGTGCGTCACTGCCTCCGATCAGCGGGACTCCGGCCTCCAACAGCGAGCGGAAGGGGTAGACCCGGCCCATTCGCTCGTCCCCGAGTCGCTTACCCAGCCAGCCGGCCTCGGAGGCCAAGAACGCCGGCTGAACGGATGCGGTCACTCCGAGCCGGGCCATCCGCTCGATCGCGGCGTCGGTCAGAAGCGAAGCGTGCTCTACTCGGAGCCGCTCGGGATCGGCACCCATCCCGATCAAATCCTCGAACAGGTCGAGCACACCGTCGTTGGCCCGGTCGCCGATGGCGTGGATCGCCACCGAGCCGCCCAGCATCATCGAGGCGCGGGCCATCTCCATCACATGCTCTGGGTCGAGCCGATCGGTCCCCGATGTCTCGGGCCGGTCGGTGTACGGATCATGCATGGCAGCGGTGTGGCCGCCAAAGCTGCCGTCGGCGAACTCCTTCCAGCCGAGGAATCGAATCCGGCCCTGGCTGTTTCGAATCTTCTCGGCGGCTTCGGCTAGATCCGGCGGATTGGCTGCGACGACGAGGACATCGACGTCAATGGGGAGCGCCGGGGCCAGCCGGCACAGGGCATCGAGCTCGTCCCTGACACCACACCACAGCGGCTCTCCCATCGAGACGATCCCGGTCACGGAGCCGATCCCCATCGCGGTCAATCTGCCGAGGGCACGCAGGATGGCCGAGTCAGGCGGGCCGGTCACTTGTGGGGCGAGTGCGGCCGAGACGGTCTGGATCGCGGTCTCCCGCAGCACACCCGTCGGCCTGCCCGATCCGTCGCGATCGAAGGAACCACCCTCGGGGTCCTGTGTGGCGGCGTCCACCCCGGCCATGGAGAGTGTCGCGCTGTTGGCGACCGCGATGTGCCCGCAATAGCGATAAAGCAGGACCGGCCGATCGCCGACGACGTCGTCGAGGTCGTCCCGGGTGGGGAGCCTGGCTTCGGCGAGCCCGGTGTCGTTGAGACGCTGCCCGATGACGGGGCCTTCCACTCCATCGGCGAACGACGAGACCCGTGACAGGACCTCGTCGAGGTCGGCGGCGTCGAACAACTCCAGCCCGTTGACGAGTGCGGCATAGCCGAGCGGGTGGAAATGGTGATCGTGGTACATCAGAGGAGGTGTCGCGGAATCGAGTCGTCGACGATCTGTCGCAGCTCTTCGTGGATCTTGCCATTGGTTACCACGAACGCCGTCGGCTCTAACTCATTGACCGAACCCTTGCTATCGGTGGCCGTGCCCCCGGCCTCGGTGACGAGCAGCATCCCCGCGGCGGCATCCCATGGCTTCACCCCGGCCGGTCCCCCATGTTCCCAGTACCCGTCGAATCGGCCGCACGCCACCCAAGCCATGTCGAGGGCGGCAGCGCCCATGCGCCGCGTTCCCCGGGATCGAGTCATCACCTGCTCCATGACGTCGAGATAGGCCCGGGCATGCTCCTGGCGGTCGTATGGGAACCCGGTGACGAGCAGGGAGTCCTGGAGGAGAGGAGTGTCGGAGACGTGGATCGGGGTGCCGTTGGAACTTGCCCCTTCGCCATGGGCGGCGACGAACTCCTCCCCCCGGGCGACGTCCACCACCACCCCGACCAGCGGCTTCCCCTCGCTCCAGAGGGCGACCGAAACCGCCACCTGCGGGATCCGGTTGACGAAGTTGACCGTTCCATCGAGAGGGTCGACGATCCATACCCGCTCACCGCGCCAGTCGGCGTTGCTGTCGCTCTCCTCGGCCAGGATGGCGTCGGTCGGGAAGTGGGAGGCGAGCACCGACTTGATGGCCTCCTCGGCCTCCCGATCGACATCGGTCACCGGGTCGACCGCCCCCTTCATCTCGGTGGTGAGCTCCTCGTGGAAACCCTGCCGGACGATGGCGGCGCCGGCACGGGCGGCCCGCACCGCAACCCAAACGTCACCTTCCCACATGACGGGCAGGATACGGCCCTTTCTGTGAACCATTACCCGCCAATACGGCGGGTTTCCGTTCGCAGGAGGGGTTCCTACCCTCCCGGCGGTGATTGGTGGTCTCCTGGTCATCACCGGCGCCGTAGTCTCGGCGCTCGCCTTTCCCAGGTTCGGGCCGGGCTGGTTGATCCTTCCTGGGATCGGCCTGTTCCTGGCCGGGTTACGCACCGCGCAAAGCCGGATCCAGGGGCTCCTGTTCGGCGCCCTCTACGGGCTCACCTTCTTCGGCGGCCTGATCTGGTGGCTCTCAGAGTTGGGGCTTCTCGCCGTGGCCCCCCTGGTGATCGTCCAGGCGGCCTACTTCGCCGCCTATGGCTGGTGGCTGGCGAAGTACCGCGATCGCTCGCCGGGGAAGTGGTTCCTGCTCGCCGTCGGCGGTTGGGGCCTGATGGAGCTGATCCGCTACCGGTTTCCCGTCGGCGGCTTCGAATGGGGAGCGGCGGGCTACGCGCTCTCCGACCAATGGTGGGCCCGGGCGGTGGCGCCCTTGACCGGCACCACCGGGCTCACGATCCTGGTGGTCTCGGTCGCGGTCTGGGTGGTACTCGCCCTGACCACACCGAGAGGTCGGGGGATGATCTGGCTCCCGGTGGGGCTGTTCGTCCTCGGGCTGGGGACGTTTGCCTGGAACGCCCCTACCCCGGGCTATACGGTCGAATTGGGGGTGGTGATCGTCCAGGGCTCGACCCCATGTCCCTTCGAGCATTGTCCTCCCGACGAGCGGCTCGGCACCTTCGAGCAGCATCTCGCCCTGACCAGGACCATCGAGCCGGGCGACGCCGATCTCGTCGTTTGGTCGGAGGGATCGACCGGGTCCTCCAATGCCGATCCGGTGAACAACCCTGAGATCGGCGATGCGATCGCCGCCGAGGCGAGACGGATCGGCGCCTGGTTCCTGGTGGGGAGCGACCGGCCGGTCAGCGACACCCATTGGATCAACGCCAACGTGGTGTTCAACCCCGAGGGCGAGATCGTTGGCGAATACCAAAAGCAGCATCCGGTGCCCTTCGGGGAGTACATCCCATGGCGCCCTGTGTTCGAATGGATCCCGGATCTCGATCAGGTGCCGCGGGACATGATCCCCGGCGAGGGCCCGGTGGTGTTCGACCTCGGCGAGGGCATACGTCTCGGCTCGGTGATCTCGTTCGAGGGTGGGTTCGCCCGGTATCCACTCCAACACGTGCAGGCCGGGGCCAACCTGATCGTGGTCGCCACCAACGAAGGCTCTTATGGGACCACGCCCGGATCGGACCAGTTCATCGGGATGACCCGAATGCGAGCCGCCGAGTTGGGCACTCCACTGGCACACGCTGCGGTGACCGGGCGGTCGGTGATCGTCGACGAGTCAGGCGCCCTTGCCTCCGATCTCACCGGGCTGGGCACCATGGAGACCGTTGCCGCCACGATGTACCCCCACACCCGGTCGATCTACGCCCGAACCGGTGATGTCTTGATGATCGTCGCCGCCGTGATCGGGGTGTTCACCTGGTGGCGGGTTAGGCGGCCGCTGGTAAGTTCTGACGCCGGCACAGACGAGGAGGAGTGAGACCCGATGTCCCAGGCCTTGGAGAACCTGCTCTCCGAAGAGAGGAAATTCGAGCCGTCGGCCGAGTTCGCGGCCCAGGCCAACGCCAAACCTGGCATCCACGAGGAGGCCGCTGCGGACTACCTCGCCTTCTGGCACGAGCAGGCCCTGACCCGGATCACCTGGGACAAGGAGCCGACCCAGGTCCTCGACGACTCCAAACCGCCGTTCTTCAAGTGGTTTGCCGACGGCGAGCTCAATGTCTCCGTCAACTGCCTCGACCGTCACCTGGATGATCACGGGGATCAGGTCGCCTACCAATGGGTAGGGGAGCCTGGCGATGGTCGCACCCTCACCTATCGGGACCTCCACGCCGAAGTGTGCCGGTTCGCCAATGGGCTCAAGAGCCTGGGCTTGGAGAAAGGGGATCGGGTAGCCATCTACATGGGCATGGTCCCCGAGCTTCCGATTGCCATGCTCGCCTGTGCCCGTCTCGGTCTGGTCCACTCTGTGGTCTTCGGCGGCTTCTCCTCAGAAGCCCTGTCCAGCCGCATCGTCGACGCCGAAGCCCGGGCAGTGATCACCCAGGACGGCGCCTGGCGTGGCGGCAACGTGGTCCCGCTCAAGGCCAACGCCGACGTCGCCGTGAGCAGGACGCCGTCGATCGAGCACGTCATCGTCCTGAGACGCACCGATCACGGCGTGGAGATGACCGAGGGGCGTGATCTCTGGTGGCACGACCTCGTCGATGGTCAGCCGGCCGACTGTGAGCCCGTGATCCTCAACGCCGAGGATCCGCTCTACATCCTCTACACCTCGGGGACGACCGGCCGTCCGAAGGGCATCGTGCACACCCAGGGCGGGTACCTGACTGGGATCGTTGCCACTCACGACCTGGTCTTCGACCTCAAGCCCGACACCGATGTGTTCTGGTGCGGCGCCGACATCGGATGGGTCACCGGTCACAGCTACATCGTGTACGGCCCGCTCGCCAACCGCACCACCAGCGTCTTGTACGAAGGGGCGCCTAACTTCCCCGATCTGGACCGGTTGTGGCAGATAATCGAGGACCACCAGGTCACCATCTTCTACACCGCTCCCACCGCCATCCGCACCTTCATGAAGTGGGGCGACCAGCACGTGGCCAAGCACGACCTCTCCTCACTCCGCCTGATCGGGACCGTGGGCGAGCCGATCAACCCCGAGGCGTGGATCTGGTATCAGCAAACCATCGGAGGCGGCCGGTGCCCGGTGGTCGACACCTGGTGGCAGACCGAGACCGGGGCGATCATGATCACCCCTCTCCCCGGGGTTGTCGCCACCAAGCCGGGATCGGCCACCGTTCCCTTTCCCGGCATCTTCGCCGACGTGGTCGACGAGACGGGGGAGTCGGTTGGTCTTGGCGGAGGTGGCTACCTGGTGATCACCAAACCGTGGCCGGCTATGGCCCGGACCATCTACGGCGACGACCAGCGTTACGTCGACACCTACTGGTCGAGGTTCGGGAGCAAGTATTTCCCCGGCGACGGGGCCAAGCGCGACGAGGAAGGCTACTTCTGGCTGCTGGGCCGTGTCGACGACATCATGCTGGTCTCCGGTCACAACATCTCCACCACTGAGGTCGAGTCGGCCCTGGTGTCACACGTCTCGGTGGCCGAGGCCGCAGTGGTCGGTCGTAGAGACGACCTGACCGGTCAGGCGATCGCGGCCTTTGTCACCCTGCGCGGCGACGTGGTAGGTGACGAGGTATTGCTCCAGGAGCTTCGGGACCATGTCGCCTCCACCTTGGGGCCGATCGCCAAGCCGAAGTCGATCGTGTTCACCGACGACCTGCCTAAGACCCGGTCGGGCAAGATCATGCGCCGGCTGCTCCAGGACATTTCGGAGAATCGCCAACTCGGTGACGTGACCACGCTGGCCAACGAAGCGGTGGTCCAGGAGATCGCAGACAAGGCATCGGTGGCCGCCGAGGACTGACCACCCCGTTCAGCCGAACAACACCGCCCCGAACCAGATGGCCGCGATGAGGAGGCCGGTGGCGAGCTCGATCCCGATCGAGGTGGCGACCGCACCGAGACTGCTCTTGGTCGCCGGCCAAGCCTGCTCCTGGCCGACCCGCACCCGCTCGCCGAGGTAGATGGTCGCCACGAAACCGATCGGCGCCCCGACCACGGGTATCACGAACAAACCGACGATGGCTACTGCGGTGGCGAGGAGCAGCGTACGGTTGGGAATGCCCACCTCGTTGAGCTTGCGCTTCGGGATCGAGTACTTGATGAAGGTCCCGATCCCGGCGAGGATCAGCGCGGCCACGGCCACCCCCCAGGCGACGTCCCCGCCCGTCACTAGGGCCCACACGAACACTGCGGCTACTTCGAGGATGAGCCCGGGAAGGATGGGGACGACGATCCCGAACAGCGAGACGATGATGATGAGGCCGATGGCCAGCTCGCCGAGCTCGTCCATCCCCGGATCGTAGGGTTCGGCGCCCCGCGCCGCCGGTCAACCCTCGGCGATGGCCGCCACTGCGGCGGAGGCTCCCTCCAGCAGAGGCTCGCCGTGACCGAACAGGGCGACCTCGTACGAGAAGCCGGCCAGTTTGCGCACCGAGTCGATGGCGATGGTCATGTTCTCGGCGAAGGCGGGATCGGGACCACCGACGCCGCCACCGACGCCGACCATGGCATCCCCGGCAAGGAGAATCCCGGCCTGGGTGTCGAGGACGGAGATGTGCCCGGCGGTGTGACCCGGGGTCTCGATGACCTCCAGGTCGAAGACAGTGTCTCCGTCGCCGACCGGCTGAGGGACGATGGCCGCGGCGATCTCGGGAATGTCGGGCGCCCCGGCGTAGAGGGTTGCACCTGGCGCCTGGTCCATGACCGCATCCACGCTCCCGATGTGGTCGGGATGCTTGTGGGTGAGGATGACATGGCCCACCGAATCCCAGTCGAGCCCGACCTCGCCCAGTCCGGCCGTGATCGCCTCGGCGCTGCCGTCCACACCGGTGTCGACCAGTGCCGCCTCACCACCCCGGTACAGGATGTAGGCGGAGACGAAGTCGAGGTTCACCCGATGAAAGGCGGTCGCGCCTGCGGTCGTGTTCGTTGCCCCGGCGGAAGTAGTCGTTGCCCCGGCAGCGGTGGTCGTCGACTCCGCTCCCTCCGTGGTGGGTGGGAGCGTTCCCGATGTGCCGACCGTGGTCCCCGACCCCCCCGGTTCGGAGCAGGCCACTGTGCCGAGGACGACGATGGCGAGACCCGCCTTTCCCATCTCGGCAATTGCCACGCGGCGATTGATCAAGCGATGAGCGGTCATGAGTCCTTCCCGATCGGGCGACATCGTCCAACCTACAGCAGCCCTGGAGATGTGTAGCTTCCGGCCATGGTTACCAAGATCACGCTGCCGGAGACCGAGCTCCCCACCCACTGGTACAACATCGTGCCCGACCTGCCGGTGGCGCCTCCCCCGGTCCTTCACCCGGGCACCCATGAGCCGGTGGGCCCCGATGACCTGGCGCCGTTGTTCCCAATGGACCTCATCCTTCAGGAGGTCAGCAGCGATCGATTCATCGAGATCCCCGAGGCGGTGCGCGAGGTCTACCGGTTGTGGCGGCCGACACCGATGTACCGGGCGCACAACCTGGAGAAGCGAATCGGAGGCCCGGCCCGGATCTACTACAAATACGAAGGGGTGAGCCCGGCCGGCTCGCACAAGCCGAACACCGCGGTCGCCCAGGCCTATTACAACGCCAAGGCCGGGGTGAAGAAGCTGTCCACCGAGACCGGTGCCGGGCAGTGGGGCTCGGCCCTGTCCTTCGCCTGCGCCCTATTCGGGTTGGAATGCGAGGTGTTCATGGTCCGGGCCTCCTATGACCAGAAGCCGTATCGCAAGGCGATGATCGAAACATGGGGGGCGTCGGTCCACGCGTCTCCGTCGGAGCTGACCCAGGCCGGGCGCTCGATTCTCGAGGCCGACCCTGACACTCCGGGCAGCCTGGGGATCGCCATCTCGGAGGCGGTCGAGGTGGCAGCCACCAACGAGGACACCAAGTACTCCCTCGGCTCGGTGCTCAATCATGTCCTGATGCACCAGACCGTGATCGGGGAGGAGGCGCTGAAGCAACTCGCCCTGGTCGACGAGACACCGGACGTGGTGATCGGCTGTGCCGGTGGCGGATCGAACTTCGCCGGGTTCAGCTTCCCATTCGTGCGGGAGAAGCTGGCCGGGAACATGGACCCGGTGATCCGGGCTGTGGAGCCGGCGGCGGCGCCATCGTTGACCAGGGGCAGCTATCAGTTCGACTTCGGCGACACCGTGGGCATGACCCCTTTGGTCAAGATGCACACTCTGGGCCACGACTTCATTCCCGACCCGATCCACGCCGGTGGCCTGCGTTATCACGGCATGGCGCCGTTGGTTTCCCTGCTCAAAGAGGAGGGAATCATCGAGGCCGAGGCATTGCATCAGAACGAGACGTTTGCCAAGGGGGTCGAGTTCGCCCGGAGCGAGGGGATCATCGCCGGCCCCGAGCCGACTCACGCAATCGCCTCGGCGATGAAGGAGGCGGAGTTCGCCCGGGAGTCGGGCCAGGAGAAAGTCATCGTGTTCAACCTCTCCGGGCATGGCCACTTCGACATGACCGCCTACCAGGCCTACCTGGGGGGCACTCTCACCGACTACGAGTACCCGGAGGAGCGGGTCGCGGCCGCAATGGAGCGGGTCCCCGTGGTCGCCGGGTAGCTACCTGAGGTACGTAGCGCCACGTATGGCGCTATACGGACAAAGAAGGGTGGAAGACGTAGTGACACGTCTGGCCGACCTCTCGGGTGAGGAACTGCAACGTCTGCTCGATGTGATACGTGGATCCGACAGTGTGAAACTGAAGTTGACCTTGCCCGAAGACGGGCGAGCCGACGTGGCGGCAGCACTGGGCAGCCGTCGCCGGTTCAGCGGTCCTGGCGCTCCCAGCTGGTCAACCCCTCGTCGACGAGGTCGAGGGCCCAGTCCAATTCCTCCCGGGTGGTGATCAGCGGTGGGATGAAGCGGATGACGTTGGCGTCGGGACCACAGTTGATGACGATCAGCTCTCTGTCGAAGGCGTGTTTCTCGACATGTTTGAACGCCTCGGCATCGGGGACCCGGCTCTCGCGGTCCGTGACCAGTTCGACACCGATCATCAATCCAAGACCCCTCACATCCCCGATGGTGCGATGCTGCTCCGCCATGTCGTTGAAACGCTCGAAGGCATGCTTGGACAGTTCACGAGCGTGGGGCAACAAGCCCTCCATCGTGTCGATCACGGCCACGGCCGCAGCGGTCGACACCGGATTCCCGCCGTAGGTCGTGCCATGGGCGCCCCGTGGCCAGGCATCGATCACCTCTCGGGACGAACCGAAAGCGGACAGCGGGAGACCATTGGCGATCCCCTTGCCCATGGCGATGATGTCAGGCTTGGCGTCGAAATGGTCGGAGGCGAACCACTCGGCGGTGCGCCCGAACCCGGACTGCACCTCGTCGTAGAGCAGCCGGATCCCGTGCTCGTCGGCCATCTCCCGCAGGGTGGTGAGGAATCGAGCCGGGGCGGGGTAATACCCACCTTCACCTTGCACCGGTTCCACGAGGAAACAGGCGATGGTCTGGGGCGACACCACGTGCTTGAACATCATTCGCAACTCGTTGAGCGACAGGTCGGTGGCTTCGTCATCGGTCATCCCCCATCGATAGGGATGGGGATAGGGAGCGATGAACACCGAGCCCAGCACCGGGTGGTATCCGTCGCGGTATCGAGCATTGGAAGTGGTGTAGCTCACCGAGCCCATCGTGCGGCCGTGGAACCCGCCCCGGAAGGCGATCACACCCTGCCGGCCCGTGGTGTGCTTGGCCAGCTTGACCGCAGCTTCGACCGCCTCGGCGCCGGAGTTGGCGAAGCTGAACTTCTCGATTCCGGGCGGTGTGATCGCCCGCAGACGCTCGGCCGCCTCCACGATCGAGTCGTAGCGGATGATGCAGCCCGAGTGGACCAGGTTGTCCAACTGACGATGGGCCGCTTCCAGCACGACGGGATGGTTGTGGCCCAGGTTGGTGACCGCCGTGCCACAAGCGAAGTCGGCCCAACGGTTGCCGTCCACGTCCGTCACCCAGATCCCCTCGGCCTTGGCTGCCCGGATCTCGGTGTCGAAGGCGAGCACGGGGGCGAGAACGTCGTTGTGTCGGGTCAGGAAATCGGTCATTGTCCGATGCTACCGGACGCCATATCGCCCGACTATCGGCGACGGACCACCAAACGCAATGCAGGGCGTCCCGTATGCGTGACGCCCTGCATTTAGGTATGAGTTTGCGGCTAGCGGTACTTGAGGGCCAGGTAGATGCCCATTACCCCGTCGATGAGGAGGAGGATTGCGAACAGGGTGATCAGGAGGCTGGTCGAGAACTGGGCGTTGAGCAGGATGAGGACACCGATCAGGATGCTCACCGCGCCAAAGACGAAGGCGCCGACGCCCCCACCTCGGAACGCTCCTATCAATGATGCGAGGCCGACCAGGATTCCGATGATCCCCAGGACCACGCCCACCGCCCCCTGGAACACGTCGGCGGCTTCACCGGGGTTGGTCAGCACGAGAAAACCGGCAACGACGCCGAGTACTCCAATGGCCAGCTTCCACCCCATGTCCTCCCGGTCCACGAAGATGGCGAAGATCATGAACGCTCCCTGGATCAGCCACCACAGGCCCAAGATCACCATGAGCAGGGCCAACGCCTCCTCCTGGCGGACGAGGAGGATGATCCCGAAGATGAGGGCTGCCACACCTCCCAGCAAGAACGCGTAATTGATGGTTTTGTCCGTGGGACTGCTCACAGTCGCCATCTTGGGATCCTTTCGTCGGCCACCCGGGGATCAAGCTACAGAACCGAGCATCCGGGCCGTTGGCAAGAATCGGCTGTGTCGCCGGTAGCTTTCACCACCGATGACCGTTCTGAGGAGCACCCGGGTCGTAATGGGGGAGGAGGTGCGCCCGGCGTCGATCAGGATGGAACAGGGCGTGATCGTGGGCATCGATAACAGCCCTCCCGAACTCGACTTCGGGGACCTCGTGGTCATCCCGGGCCTGGTCGATTCGCACGTCCACGTCAACGACCCGGGCCGAACCGAGTGGGAGGGTTTTGCCACTGCCACCAGGGCGGCCGCTGCCGGGGGGACCACGACCATCGTCGACATGCCGCTCAACTCGATCCCGCCCACGGTCAGCAGAGACGCGCTCGCCGAGAAGAGGGCGGCAACGACCGGGAAGCTCAGTGTGGACGTAGCGTTCTGGGGGGGCCTGGTCCCGGGCTCCGAGGACGAGATCGGGGCAATGGTCGAAGACGGGGTCTGCGGCTTCAAGGCCTTTCTGGTCGACTCCGGCGTGCCCGAGTTCCCTCCGATGCCGATCGACCGGCTGGCCCGGGCACTGCCGATCATCGGTGAGCTCGGCGTCCCCGTCCTCGTCCACGCCGAAGACCCCGCGCGGATCGAACGTCTCACCGGCGATCCCACGGAATATGGGTCCTATCTAGCCACGCGACCCGCCGAAGGGGAGGGGGCTGCAGTCCAGACCGTGGCCGGGCTGGCCCGGGAGACCGGCGCCAGGATGCACGTTCTCCACGTCTCGTCGGTGGAGGCGGTGGCCTCATTGGCCTCCGGGCCTGAAGGACTGAGCGGTGAGACCTGCCCTCACTACCTCACATTCTGCGCCGAGGAGATCACCGCCGGAGCGACACCTTTCAAGTGTGCCCCACCGATCCGGTCTGCGGAGCATCGCGAGGCCCTCTGGGAGGGTCTGCTCGAAGGCATTCTGAGCATGGTCGTCTCCGATCACTCGCCGGCGCCACCCGAGGTGAAGAGGATCGAGAGCGGGGACTTCGGATCCGCTTGGGGAGGGATCGGATCACTCCAGCTTCGCCTGCCCGCTACCTGGACCGGTGCCGCCGCCCGTGAGGTCGACTTTCCCGAGTTGGCCCGATGGCTGGCCCTGGAACCGGCGCGGCTGGCCGGTCTCGAGCAGCACAAGGGGTCGATCGCGGTGGGAATGGACGCCGATCTGGCGATCTGGGACCCCGACGGCGTCACGGAGGTCAAGGGCGCCGACCTCGAGCATCGTCACCCGCTCACCCCCTACGAGGGGATGAAACTCAGGGGCTCGGTGGTCCGGACCATCGTGGGAGGACGGACAGTCTTCGAAGATGGAGTCGTGGTCCTCGGCCATGGGAGGATGCTGAGACGAGATGACTGATCTGAGCTCTGAGAGAGTCGGGGGGCGGGTCGTCGCCTGCAACGACGAGTTCTTCGCCGAGGCGGAGAACCTGTTGCGGAACTCGGACCCGATATGGAAGGAGGGGGTCTACACCGACCGGGGGAAGTGGATGGACGGCTGGGAGACTCGCCGTCGCCGGGAGCCCGGCCATGACTGGTGTGTCATCGCCCTCGGGATCCCGGGACGGGTTCGGGAGGTGACGGTCGACACCTCCCATTTCACCGGGAACTATCCGGAGTCGTTCTCATTGGAGGCTTGCGGTGTCGGCTCCGACCAGCGTCTGGATTCGGCACGCTGGGTGGAGATCATCTCGCGGACCGAGCTCAGCGGCGACTCGTTGGCCACATTCGAGGTGGAGGACGCTCATCGGATCACCCACCTCCGGCTCAACATCTACCCCGACGGCGGGGTGGCCAGACTTCGCGTGGACGGTGAGCCCATCCCGGGCATGGCCGATGTGTGCCCCGACGACGGTTCCGCCGATCTGGCATCGTCCCTGGTGGGTGGCGAGGCCATCGACGCCTCCGATGTCCACTACTCGCCACCGTCCAACATGCTCCGGCCCACGGAGCCGGCCGGGATGTGGGACGGCTGGGAGACCAAGCGGAGGCGGGGACCCGGCAATGACTGGGCGACTTTCCGACTGGGCCTCCGGGGGACCGTGTCCTCGGTCGAGGTCGACACCCGTCACTTCAAGGGAAACGCTCCCGGCTCGGTCTCGATCGGCGTGTCCGCGGAAGGCGAGGTCTGGCACCAGGTCGTGGCGCGAGCGGAGGTCAAGCCGCACGAGGTCAACATCGTGACCATCGAGCCGCCGGTCGATGCCGTCTTCATCCGTCTCGACATCCACCCGGACGGCGGCGTGGCCCGGATCCGGGTGCGGGGCACCCCCGATCCGGTGGCGGCGGGCAATCTCCGTCTCGGGTATGTCAATGCTCTCTTCGAGGACGACGCGCGGGCCTTCTTCCACACGGCCTGTGCCTCCGCCCGGTGGGTGAACGCAATGACCTCGGGTCGGCCATTCGCCGATGTCGAGGGCATCCTCGCCGCGGCCCCAGCCGCCTTCGACGTGTTGGGCGGGGACGACTGGCTCGAGGCGTTCGCCGGGCATCCCCGGATCGGCGAGAGCGGAGACTCGGTGGCCAACCGGGAGCAAGCGGCGGCGTACCTGGCCGACGAGGCCGTGCTCCGGGACCTGGCCGAGGCCAATCGGTCCTACGAGGAGCGGATCGGGTTCACCTACATCGTGTACGCCACCGGGAAGACCGCCGAAGACATGCTGGACATCGCCCGCAGCCGTCTCGAGAACACCCGGGCGGCGGAGATCCTCACTGCGGCCGACGAGCAGAGGTCGATTACAGATACCAGACTGCGGCGCATGCTCTGCTTGGGAGACAACCCGTGACCTCGCTCAGCACCCATGTCCTCGACGCTGGGGAGGGGAGGCCCGCGGTCGGGGTGACCGTGACCCTCGAGCGTTCGCTCGACGGCAGTTGGCAGTTCGCCGGTGAGGGGGTGACCGACGAGAACGGGAGGATCTCTGCGCTCGGCGTAGTGCTGGGCCCCGGCGTGTACCGACTGGTCTTCGCCACCGGCGACGCCGGCAATACCTTCTTCCCCGAGGTGCACGTCATCGTCGACATCGATGACTCCGAGGAGCACTATCACGTGCCGCTCCTGCTCAGTCCTTTCGGTTACACCACCTATCGGGGGAGTTGAGATGGCACAGCTGCGTGAGAATCGATGGGGGAAGTCTGAGATCCGGATCTCCAAGATCCACCGCTCCGACGCCGGGGACGACTTCTCCGACCTCGCGGTCCAGGTGCTGCTGCAGGGGGACGTCGAGTCGGCCCACACCGCGGGTGACAACCGCGCGGTCCTCCCCACCGACACGATGCGCAACACCGTGTACTGCCTGGCCCAAGATCACTTGAGCCGCGACCTGGAGTCGTTCGCATCTTTTCTCTGCGACCACTTCCTCGACCGCGACCTCACCCAGGCTGCCGTTTCCATCTCGGAGCGTCTCTGGTCCCGCGCCGGCGCGACCGGATTCATCGGAGGCGGCTCGGAACGTCGCACCGCTCGCGTTGCCAAGGGAGCCGGCGAGATCGGGACCTGGGCCGGAGTCGAGGGCCTGGTCGTGCTCAAGACCACCGGATCCGCCTTCTCGGGGTTTCCCAAGGACGAGTTCACGGTTCTCCCCGAGACCGAGGACCGTATCCTGGCCACTTCGGTGACCGCCACCTGGAAGTACTCGACCGTGCCCGAGGACACCACCAGGACCTGGGAGACAGCAAGGCAGACTCTGGTCGAGAGGTTCTTCACCGACTTGTCGGCCTCGGCCCAGAATCAAGGGTGGCTGATGGCGGCGGCCCTGCTCGAGGCGGTGCCCGAGATCGATCGGCTCGACCTGCATCTCCCCAACCAGCATCACCTCCCCTTCGACATCTCTCGCTTCGGGATGGACGACCGGGGCACCATCTTCCACCCCGTCTCCGAGCCCTACGGCGACATCGGCCTCACCGTCACCCGCTGAACTCGAAATTGTCGCGATCAGCCGCGCTCAGCGCGGCTGAGGCCCCCAATTTCGAGAAGATCAGCCCGTCCGCCCCTCCAGGATGGCGAGAAAAGACCGGGTTTGGATCTCGTCGAGGGTGAGCCCGGTGCGATCGGTGGCCTCCTCCTCGTCGATGGCCCCGCAGTTGATGGCCCTCAGGAAGTAGTTGAGAAGGCCCTGGCCGGTGGCGGCGTCGTCGAACACCTCGCCGACCAACGTGGCCTTGGCCGCGGAGTCGACGAAGTTGGACAGCCGCTCCCCGGCCTGGTCCAGGCCCTCGAGGAAGAAGGCGTACACCGCCGCATAACGGGTCGGGAACTGGGCCGGGTGCAGGTCCCACCCCTGGTAATAGGCGTGGGTCAACGAGTGCCGGATGTGGTCATAGTGGAGGCGCATCGCCTCGTGCACGGCCTGCCGGTTGTCATCGACCTGGTCAGGTGTGAGGTCATCCCCCCGATGCGGCGGGACCGGCATGACGTTGGTGGCCCCGTCCGAGATCCAAACTCCGGACCCGGCCAGGCTCACCTGGAGGGCGTGGCGGGCGAAGTCACAAGCCGGGTGGGTCATCGTCTGGTAGGCGGCGGTGATGGTCAGCGAGGCGGTGTAGTCGTAGGTGCCGAAATGGGCACCGCGGACCCTGCCCTGCCCGGCATCGACGAATTTGCGGACGCCGCTGGTCCCATCCCGGTCGATGACGGTCTGCGGGGTCTCCACCATCAGCTCCACCGGGATGGGGCCGATTTCCAAACCCTGCTCCAGCTCGGTGAGGGCCTCGCCCAGAACCGTCACCTGCTCGACGTCCTGGATCTTGGGCAGGGTCACCGCGAATCCATCGGGAAGCCGGCCGCCTTCCTCGACGGCGGTGGTGACGAACAGGTCGAGGGTGCGCAGCGCGCGCCGATTCAGCTCCCCCGACAGCGACTTGATCCTGATCCCGGTGAAGGGGGGCAGCGTGCCCGCCTTCATCCCCTCGGCCAGCTCCCCGGCTGCCGAACGGGCGTGCCCGTCCTCCTCCTCGTCGGGGCGGTGGCCGTACCCGTCCTCGAAATCGATACGGAAGTCCTCGACCGCCTCCCGTTTCAGCTTCTCGATCACGAGACGGTGCACCCGCTCGGCAAGGTCGCCCGGGAGATCCAGGATGGCTGCCAGGTCGCCGGCGGTCGGCGCCCACTGCTCCAGCGCGGCCAGAGAGAGCTCACCGAGGCGCCCTGCAGTGCCCGCCGTGAAGAGATGGGCCCCGCCGTACACGGTGTGCACCGGCTGTCGCTCCGGCCCGTCGCCGGGAAAGTCCGTCCCCAGTCGGCCGGCGACGGCACCGAGGCGTTCGCCCCATCGGGTCATCGAGTCTTGATGCAAGGTCATGGTTGGGCGACTCTAAGTAACTTGGCATCGATGGGAACGCTCCTGGTCCGTCACGCCGAGGTGCTGGCAACGATGGACGGCCAGGAGATCCGGGACGGCGCCCTCCTGGCCCGGGACGGGTGGATCGAGCGGGTCGGCCCGACCGCCGACCTGCCCGGGATCGCGGACGAGGTCGTGGACCTGAGCGGACACGTGGTGCTTCCCGGTCTGGTCAACACCCATCACCACCTGTACCAGACCCTGACCAGGGTGATCCCGGCGGCACAGAGCGCCGGCCTGTTCGATTGGCTGCGTGCCCTCTATCCGGTCTGGGCCGGGATGACCCCGGATCATGTCCGGGTCTCCACCCGACTCGGTCTCGCCGAACTCGCCCTGACCGGATGCACCACTGCCTTCGATCATCACTATCTGTGGCCCAACGGATCCCGGGTCGACGATCAGGTCGAGGGGGCGGCGCCGATCGGGCTCCGCTTCCATGTCTCCAGGGGCTCGATGAGTCTCGGTGAGTCGGATGGCGGTCTACCCCCGGACTCGGTGGTCGAGTCGGAGGATCGGATCCTCGAGGACTCGCAACGGGTGGTCGGCGAGTATCACGACCCGGAGCCCGGTGCCGTGACCCGGGTGGTGCTCGCTCCCTGCTCGCCGTTCACCGTCACCGGTGAGCTGATGACCTCCACAGCGGAGCTGGCCCGAGAGCTCGACGTGACCATGCACACCCATCTCGCCGAGACCGCCGATGAGGAGGACTTCTGCCTTGCTCGTTTTGGCCGGCGCCCGGTCGAGTACATGGAGGACCTGGGGTGGTCGGGTCCCGGTGTTTGGTATGCCCATGCCGTCCACGTCGCCGATGACGAGGTGACGCGGATGGGTGCCTCGGGGACCGGGGTGGCCCATTGCCCGACATCGAACATGCGCCTCGCCTCCGGGCTGGCTCCGGTGTCGCGCTACCTGGCCGCGGGAGTTCCGGTGGGGCTCGGCGTCGACGGGTCTGCCTCGAACGACTCGTCGCACATGATGTCTGAAGTCCGCCAGGCGCTGCTCCTCAATCGACTCGCAGTTGCTCCCGGGTTTGGTTCCGGCCCACAGATGACGGCACGTGCGGCCCTCGAGCTGGCCACAGTGGGCGGGGCCCGGGTGCTGGGGCGGGATGACATCGGGAGACTCACCCCGGGCATGGCGGCCGACTTCATCGCCTACGACCTGAACCGGATCGAGTTCGCCGGGGCCATCCATGACCCGGTGGCTGCGGTGGTCATGTGCGCCCCGGTCGCGGTCGATCACTCCTGGATCGGGGCTCGGCCCGTGGTCCATGACCGTCAGATCACCGGTCTGGAGGTGGGAGCCCTGGTCGAGGAGCACAACCGGTTGGCCGCGACGCTTCTGTAGGTGGGCTCCCACGGTGCATTTGGACTCACAGAACGGTTCCTCCACTAACTTCCTCCGCCAGTGGAAATCGCGCATCCGACCTCGATAGATGAGGCCCTGGCCGGGCTCGGGGAAGGGGTGACCCCACTGGCCGGTGGAACCGACCTCATGGTGGAGGTCAATTTCAGGCATACGAGGCCCGAGAATGTCGTCGGATTGCGACGGGTGGCCGAGTTGAAGGAGTGGGAGGGAGCCCGTATCGGGGCCGGGGTCACCTGGCGTCGCATCGAGCGACAAGGGCCTCAGGCCCTGGCCGAGGCGGCGCGCACCGTCGGGTCGCCCCAGATTCGCAACGCAGGGACCATCGGGGGGAACCTGGGCACGGCCAGCCCGGCGGGCGACGGCCACCCCTTCCTCGCCGCGGTCGATGCCACCATCGAGCTGGTCAGCTCCTCGGGGACCAGGACTATCCACTGGAGTGACTTCTTCCTGGGCGTCAAGAAGACGGCCCGCCGGGACGACGAGTTGATTGCCGCAGTGCACCTCCCCGATCGCCTCCCAGAGCGGCAGGCATTCGGCAAGATCGGGATCCGCAACGCCATGGTCATCGCCACCGTGTGCGCCGTTGTCACCAGGGACGACGACGGGCGCACGACTGTGGCTCTCGGCTCGGTGGCTCCGACTCCGATTCGGGCCCCGCGGGCCGAGGAGATGATCTCTTCGATCGGAGCCCCAACGGAGGCCGACCGGGCCGAGTTCCAGCGTCTGGTCTCCGAGGAGGTCACCCCCATCACCGACCATCGGTCAACGGAGGAATACCGACGTCATGGTGCCGGGGTCCTCGCCCGCCGGCTCCTGGAGAGGTGTCTGCGGTGATCATCGACTTCATGGTGAACGGAGAACATGTGACAGCCAGGGTGACCGATCCCGGCAGCCTTCTCGACCTGCTCCGTGACGACCTGGGGCTGCCTGGATCCAAAGGCGCCTGCGAGCAGGGGGAGTGCGGGTCGTGCTCGGTGATCCTGGACGACGAGCTGGTCTGCTCCTGTCTGGTGATGGCGGCCGATGTCGCCGGCTCATCGGTCACCACGGTCGAGGGCATCGCCCCCGACGGCGGCCTCCACCCGGTGCAGGAGGCTCTCCATCGAGCCGGAGCGGTCCAATGTGGCTTCTGCACCCCGGGATTCGTGATGGCAGCGGTTGACCTGTTCGCCCACACACCGAAGGCGAGCCCGACCGAGGTCAAGGAGGCACTGGCCGGGAACATCTGCCGGTGCACCGGCTACGGAGCCATCGTTCGGGCCCTGGAGGAGCTCACGATCCCGGTGGACAAGTGACCATCACGGAGACGACGCGCCGCGTGAAGGTGCCGGAGGGGGGTATCGGCCAGTCAACGCTCCGGCCCGACGGGATTCCCAAGCTGCGCGGCGAGTTCGAATACGCCTCGGACCTGAGCGCAGAGGGGATGCTCTGGGCGGCCACGGTGCGCAGCCCGCATGCCCGAGCCCGCATCGTATCCATCGATTTGGCACCCGCACTGGCCGCGGGCGGGGTCCACGCCTGTCTCACTGCGGAGGACGTCCCGGGAAGGGCCACTTTCGGCCTCGAGCATCCAGATCAGCCGGTGCTGGCCGGCGACGAGGTCAGGTTCTGGGGGGAGCCGGTCGCGGTGGTGGCCGCCGAGGATGAGGAGACCGCCCGACGGGCGGCGAGCTTGGTCGAGGTTGTCTACGAGCCGATCGAGCCACTCACGGATCCCGAAGAGGCGGACCGTCGCGACGAGGTGATTCGCCGGCTTCGAATTCGACGTGGGGATCAGGAGGCGAAAGGCCCCATCGTGGTCGAGGGCGCGTACGAGGTTGGCATGCAGGACCAGGCGCCCCTCGGCACCGAGGCCGGCCTGGCGATTCCCGACGGACAGGGTGGCGTCGACCTGTACGCGACCAGCCAGTTCGTGCACATCGACCAGGAGCAGGTAGTGGCCAGCCTCGGTTTGCGCCCCGACCAGGTTCGTGCGCATCCCACCGGGATCGGCGGCGCTTTCGGAGCCAGAGAGGACGTCAACCTCCACATCCATCTCTGCATGCTGGCCCTGCACACCCGTCGACCGGTCAAGATGGTCTACGACCGCTCCGAGTCCTTCACCGGCCACGTCCACCGGCACCCGGCCTGGCTCACCTACCGCCACGAAGCCGACGAGCAGGGCAGGCTGGTCAGGGTCGAGGCGAGGGTGCTCATCGACGGGGGGGCGTATGCCTCGACCACGTCGGCGGTCCTGGCCAACGCCTGCTACTTCGCCGTGGGGCCGTACCGATGCGACTCCGTGTCTGTCGATGGCATCGGCACCCGGACCAACAATCCGCCCTGCGGGGCCATGCGCGGCTTCGGGGCGGTCCAGGTCTGCTTTGCCTACGAGACGCAGATGGACCGGTTGGCCGAGGTGCTCGGCATGGACCCTCTCACCCTCCGAGAGCTCAACGCCCTCGGCCGGGGGGACTCGATGCCAACGACCGGCCAGCTGATCGAGACCCCGTTGCCCACAGTCGAGGTGATCAACAGCCTCCGGGCCATGCCCCTTCCGGAGGCCTCGGTGGCCGGTCATCACAGTGAGCTTCCCGGAGGATCGGGGCTGACCACCGAGCCGGGACAGGTGACCCGGGGAGTGGGCTACGCCCTGGGAATCAAGAATCTCGGCTTCTCGGAAGGGTCTGACGACTATGCCCAGGCGAGGGTGCGGCTCACCGCCGAAGGGGCGGCGGTGGAGACTGCCGCCGTCGAAGTCGGTCAGGGACTGGTCACGGTCCTCGCCCAGATCGCCCGGAGCGCCCTGGGGATCTCCCGAGTCGAAGTCGGTCACGTCGACACCTCCAGAATCGACTCTGCCGGATCGACGTCCGCGTCGAGACAGACCCAGCTCTCCGGTGGCGCCACCCTGGAAGCGGCGACGCGTCTCCGCGAGCGGATCCTGTCCCATCATGACGGCGACCAACTCGACGACGATGGGGTGTGGAGAGGCGAGGACCTGGTGGTCCCGTGGCCGGCCCTCGTCGAAGGGGAGTGGTCGGAGACCGTCACCTTCCGGCATCCGCCCACCACCGGTCCCGATGAGAACGGCCAGGGTGTCATCCACGCCGACTTCGCAGTGGCCGGTCATCGGGCAGTGGTAGACGTGGACGTCGAGCTGGGCCTGGTGAAAGTGGTTCGGGTCGACACCGCCCAGGATGTCGGTCTCGCCCTCAACCCGGCATCGGTCCGCGGCCAGATCGAGGGCGGAATCCTCCAGGGGATGGGCCTGGCCGTCATGGAGGAGATCGTCATGAAGGACGGTGTCATGCTCAACCCGACGTTCACCGACTATCTGCTCCCCACCATCCTCGACGCTCCGGAAGTGGAGGCGTTGCTCATCGAGCAAGAGGGCTCCTGGGGACCGTTCGGGGCCAAGGGAGTCGGAGAGCCTCCGACCATCTCCTCGACGGCCGCCATCGTGGCTGCGATTCGAGCCGCGTCAGGCCGTGACCTGCACCGGGTCCCGGTCCGCCCTCAGGACATCGCCCTCACATGACCGACCTGATCACCCGTCTTCCCAAGACCGAGCTCCACGTCCACATCGAGGGCACGCTGGAGCCGGAGACGATGTTTCGCATCGCCACCCGCAACGGTGTCGTCCTCCCTTTCGAAGACGTCGACCAGGTGCACGCCGCGTACAAGTTCACGGATCTCCAGTCGTTTCTCGACATCTACTACCAGGGCAGTGAGGTGCTCCGCAGCCCCGACGACTTCTACGACTTGATGAGCGCCTATCTGGATCGGGCCGCAGCGGACGGGGTCCGTCACGCCGAGATCTTCTTCGATCCCCAATCCCACACCGGCCGCGGGATCGGGTTCGAGGTGTTCATGAGGGGGTTTCGGGACGCGATCTCGGACAGCAGGCGCAGGTTGGGGATCAGCGCCGATCTCATCCTCTGCTTTCTCCGTCATCTGTCGGGTGAGGAGGCGTTGTCGACCATCGAAGAAGCCGAGCCATTCCTCGAGGGGGTGATCGGGGTCGGGATCGATTCCTCGGAGCGGGGCCGGCCCCCGGAGCTGTTCGAGGCTGCCTTCGCCCGGGCTCGTGAGCTGGGTCTGCGCGCCGTGGCCCATGCCGGCGAGGAGGGGCCACCCGAATATGTG
>JBOGEV010000194.1:0-57080 GCA_050742015.1 Acidimicrobiia bacterium | reverse complement strand
CGTCGAATTCTCGATCAGCGGGTCGTGACCGGTGCGATCCTCCTGCCAGTGGCGCTCTGGGTGCAAGAAGCCCTCGGTCACATGCCGTTCGCGGTGAGCACCGCGGTTCACGTCCCGCTCGGGGTGGCCATCTTCGGCAGCTCCGTCGTTCTCGCGTTGGCCGCCGGACAGGCCACTAGAAGTCGATCCGCATCACCACCCGGCGCAGCGTCGGGTGGCTGACCTCGGCGAAGCCGGTGGCTTCGAAGATGCTGCGGGTGCCGACATGGACTTCGACCTCCATGACCTCTTGACCTGGCTCGGTGATCATCGGGTACCCCTCGACGGCACTGGCGCCCCGCTCGCGGGCGAAGTCGACTGCGGAGCGGGCTAGGGCACGGCTGATCCCGCGGCGCCGGAATCCGGCGCGGGTGACGAAGCAGGTCAGGGCCCAGACGCCGTCATCGGTCTTGTCCTCGTCTCGGTCCGCCCATGGGACGCGGGTCTTGAGCAGCAGACGGGGATAGGCCGTACGCGGCTCGACCGCGCACCAGCCGACTGGCTCGCCGTCGAGGTAGGCGACGAGACCGCTCGTCTTGTCCGACTCCGGGTGACCACAGTCCGTCTCGCTGCGGAGTCGGAATGACAGCTCCTCGGCCCCAACCGAGGCCCATGACTCGCCGGGCTGCATCTTGTATCGCGAGCACTGGCAATGGGACGGAGCGCCCCGGGTGCCGAACACGGCCTGTAGGTCCTGCCAGGTCGCCTGGTTGGCGGGGACGATCATGACGTTGGTCGCCATACGTGGACGCTACCCATCGGCCTTGGAGCTGTTTGAGAAGTGGCCGGTCCTGGAACGAGGACACGAATGATCCAGCAGATCCGTTTCTTCCTCGGGCTCGAAGTGCTCATTTTCCTGTCTGCCGCCCTGATCCACTTCGACGTGCTTCTCGGGGGCTACCCGGACCGGAGCGCAGGCATCGCCGAGAGCGTGATCGCAGGTGTGCTCTTACTCGGGCTCATCATCAGTTTGGCCCGTCCTCCCTCCACCAGGGCTGCTGGTCTGGCCGCGCAGATTTTTGCCCTGCTCGGCACCTTCGTGGGCGTCACCCTGCTCTTCGTGGTCGGGCCCCGCACCACGGTGGACATCGTGATCCACCTGGTGATGGTCTTGGCGCTCATCGCCGGTCTCGTGGTCACGGCCCGGTCGCCAGCCACCGTTTGATCACAGGCCGCGGCGGGTAATCCTTCTCCGAGCAGGAGGTGCTCATGCAGACCATCAGTGAAGTGATGACGAAGAACCCCTTGACCGTGGCTGAAAGCGCACCAGTGGGCGAAGCGGCCCGGATCATGCGGGATGCGAGTATCGGTGACGTCCTCGTCACCCGGACCGACGGGAGCGTGTGCGGGATCGTGACCGATCGCGACCTCGCACTCAACGTAGTCGCCGAGGGCGCGGACCCCGGATCGATGACCGTGCAAGATGTGTGCAATCACAGGATCGAGTCGGTCGCCCCGGGTGACCCGGTGGACAGGGCCGTGGGCATGATGCGTGACCAGGCCATCCGCCGTCTCCCCGTCATCGACAACGGCGAACTGGTCGGAATCGTCTCGCTGGGCGACCTGGCCATGGAACGTGACCCGAGTTCGGCCCTGGCCGACATCAGCCAAGCGGCACCCAACAACTGAGACGATGGGGCCTGAGTGGTCCCACCGAGAACCCGGGTCGTGGGCGGCTCCCCAAGTCGCTGCTCCTGGTTCGTTCTGATCACGGGCGTCGCGCCTGCTAAACGTAGGCCCGATGCAGGACCGTTCGACAGTCGTAGCTCAAACGGTACGCCTGCAACGGCTGGCCTCACCGTTGCGCGAGTTCATCGCCACCGAGAACTCGAGCGCAATCTTCCTGCTCGCCGCGACGGTTGTCGCCTTGTTCTGGGCGAACTCGCCGTGGTCCTCCGGTTACGAGCAGCTCTGGGGAACCGAGCTGACGATACGTCTCGGAGGCTCCGAGCTATCCCTCGACCTCCGCCATTGGATCAACGACGGTTTGATGGCCCTGTTCTTCTTCGTCGTCGGCCTCGAGATCAGGCGAGAGCTCGACATGGGCGAGTTGCGGGAGCGGAGAAGGGTGGCGGCACCTGTCATCGCCGCAATCGGAGGCATGGTCGTCCCGGCATTCATCTACATCGTGCTCAACGCGGGGGAGCCGTCTGTGCGGGGCTGGGGAATCGTCATGGGCACCGACACCGCCTTCGCCCTCGGCGTTCTCGCCCTCGTCGCCGGACGCCGGGCACCAGTGGTTCGGACCTTCCTGCTCACGCTGGTGATCGTCGACGATGTCGTGGCTCTCACCGTGATCGCCCTGGTCTACACCGCTGATGTCTCGATCGGCGCCCTAGCCCTTGCGGTTGTGCTGTACGGAGTGGTCCTCTTCATGCGACGGTCCGGTGTTCGGCACGGCGTCGCCTATTTCATGGTCGGGGTAGGGATCTGGCTGGCCACGCTGGCGTCCGGGGTGCACGCCACGATCGCCGGGGTGGCGATGGGCGTGCTCGCCACCGCATACCCGCCATCTCAGGAGAGCCTGCATCGCAGCGGCGCCTTGTGGCGGGTGTTCCGGGAGCAACCGACCCCGGAGTTCGCGCGATCGGCGAGCCGCAGTCTGATCACGGTCATATCGCCCAACGAGCGTCTCCAGTATCTCTTCCACCCCTGGGTCAGCTATCTGGTCGTTCCCTTGTTTGCCCTGGCCAACGCCGGGGTGACCATCAATGGGGACGTGCTATCCCGCGCCGTCTCGTCTCCGATCACCATCGGCATCGTTCTCGGCCTGGTCGTCGGCAAACCGTTGGGGATAGTGGGATTCACCTGGCTGGCGAGCCGGCGGTGGCTGGGCGGGTTTCCGATGAGCATCCCGTGGGGGCCTTTGATCGGAGCCGGGGTGGTTGCCGGCATCGGCTTCACGGTGTCCCTGCTCATCGCCGACATCTCATTCGTCGATCCCGAGCTCGAGGATGCCAAGCTGGGGATCCTCGGGGCCTCGATCCTGGCGTCACTGCTCGCATGGTTGGTGTTTCGCCTCCTCGCCAAGCCGGCCGCGTCCTCGCTTGGCACCGCCGGTCGGGTCGCCGAGCGACTGGTCGACCTCACCGATCCTGTCGACCCCGAGGTCGACCACATCCGTGGCCCGGTCGAAGCCAGCCTGACCTTGGTCGAGTATGGCGATTTCGAGTGCCCGTATTGCGGGCGCGCCGAACCTGTGACCAGGGAGTTGGTGCGCACATTCGGGGACGACCTCGCCTTCGTGTTCCGCCATCTGCCGCTGGTCGACGTCCACGAGCATGCAGAGATGGCGGCCGAGGCGGCGGAGGCGGCCGCGGCCCAGGGGAGGTTCTGGGAGATGCACGACCTTCTCTTCGCCCACCAGGATGCGCTGGAGGTCAGTGACATGATCGGCTACGCCCACGACCTCGGATTGGATGTCGACCAGTTCGCCGACGACCTGTCCTCGAGACGACTCTCGATGCGGGTGGCCCGCGACCTGGTCAACGCCGATGAGAGTGGGGTCGCCGGAACGCCTACGTTCTTCATCAACGGCAGACGTCACTATGGGTCGTACGACGTCGCCTCGCTGACCGCCGCCCTCCGTCTCGAGGCCAGTGTCGTGCAGAGTGGCGTGGCAAATGATCGCGGACGATGAAGGAGGCCCATCTTGGGCCAGGCTGCTCTGATGGATCTGCTGATGAGCTACATCCAGGAGGTGTGGAACCAGCGAATCCGAACGCCGTCGCCAGGTTCGCCGTGCCCGGGTACCGACGTTACCTGTCGGCGACCTCTGAGCCTCTCGATCTCGAAGGGCAGATCACCAGGGTTCGCGGGTTTCAGTCAGCCTTCCCCGACGTGCCGGTCTCGGTCGAGGACATGGTGGCTCAGTGGGGTGGGCCCGACATGCTCGATCTGGTACGCCAGCTCGGCGGTTCTATCACGACCGAGGTCTTACTACAGCTCAGCCAACCAGGGTCTTCTCGATGATGTCGATAGCGTGATCGAGGTGCTCCCGCGTGGTCCGGCGATTGAGGATTGCGAATCGGAGCACGAACCGCTCGTCGATCGTGGTCGGGGACAGGTGAACCACGTGCTCCCGGTTGACCGCCTCCATCGCCCGGGTCCCGGTTGCCTCGTCGTGGAAGCGGAAGGCCACGATGGATAGGTCGGGCCTCCACGGTGTCTCCAAGCCGTCGATCTCGGATAGGCGGTCGTATGCGTATCCCGCCAGGTCGAGGCTCGTTTCCAGTGCCTCCCGGAACGGGGCAATACCGTGGAGCTGCAGGGGGAGCCATATCTGCAGCGCCCGAAAGGGGCGGCTGAGCTCGGGTCCCAGGGCAGCGATGTCGCGGATGCCCGAGTAATGGTCTTCCCCATCGAGGTAGGCGCCCCGCCCTTGGTTGGCGTCGATGAGATGACCCTCAACGCGCACCAGGAGGGCACCGACCCCGAAGGGTATGGAGAGGCCCTTGTGCGGGTCGATCGAGATCGAATCCGCCCTCTCGATGCCGGACATGACTTCCCGGCCGCGCTCGGTGAGCTGGAAGAAGCCACCGTAGGCGGCGTCGACATGGAGCCAGAGGCGCTCATCGGACGCGATCCTGGCCAGCGAGTCGAGCGGGTCGACGGTCCCGGTGTCTGTGGTCCCTCCGGACCCGACCACCAGGAAGGGCTCGAGCCCGGCCGAGCGGTCCTCGGCGATGGATCTGCTCAGGGCTTCTGGGTCCATTCTCAGCTCTGAGTCGATCTCGACCGTCCTGACCTGGTCTTTCCGGAAGCCGGCGAGCCTTGCGGCCTTCTCCACCGAGTGGTGAGTGTGCCGTGTGACGTAGATGACCCCCTTGGCGAACTCGTCACCGAGTCGGGCCGTGCGGGCGGCGACGATGCCGGTGAAGTTGGCCATCGAGCCTCCGGAGAGGAGCAACCCGGAAGCCGAAAGCCCCATCTCGAATAACGACGTCATCCATCGCACCACGCCGTGCTCGATTGCGGTCATCCCCGGGGCGGCGTGTGAAACGCCCGTGTAACGGTTCAGACCGGCGGCGAGGAACTCGGCCAGGGCTGCGGTGTAGAGCCCTCCATTGGGGATGTAGGAGAGATGCCCACCCGAAGGGTGAAATACGCCGGAGTGGCCGGCCGCTGTGATCTCGGACAGGAGCTCGTCGAGCGGCCGTCCCTGCTCGGACGGCGGCGTCATGAGGTCGGCAGCCAACGCCTCGTCCAGGTCGTCCCCAGAAGCGGGCATGGTGTCGGCCTCGTCGAACCAGTCTTGGAGAAGGGCGAGGACTTCGGCGGCGAGGTCGGCGCGTTCCTCGCGCCCCGGTTCGAGGTCTCCTGGCATCGGGGTCAAGGTAGCCCTGCACCCGTCCCTTCGCCCACCCCAGATCCGGGGCTCTACGATCACGCGATCTACACCTTGCAACCTATCTGATGTCGGGGTTCCTGTTCCCGAGGACACCAAGCGGCCGATCGTCGCTGATCCCGCCACCGCCGTGGCATTACTCGGGGGAGATGCTCACGGTCGAGTACCGGACCGATCCGGAGCGAGTCGCCGAGCTGCTCCCCGAGGGAGCGGTTCCCGTGGCGGAGGACCCGGGTGCGGTGGCCCTGATCTGGGCCGACTGGCAGAGCTGTGGAGACGAAGGCGACGAGCTCCTCGATCCGGTCCGGTCCCAGTACAAGGAGTGTTTCGCGGTCGTGCGCTGCGAATGGCAGGGCGAGACCTGGAGCCGGTGTGTCTTCATTTGGGTCGACAAGGACTTCGCCCTGGTGCGGGGTTATCACCAGGGATATCCGAAGAAATTGGGCAGCATCTGGATGACCCGGCCGATCACGGTGGGGCGCGCCGGTCCCAGGCTGGAGCCGGGGGGGCAGTTCGGGGCCACTCTCGCTGCCGGCGATCGACGTCTCGCCCGGGCCACGATCAGCCTGTACGAGCCGGCTCCGGGCCCTGGTTTCGTCAACGGCCACGCCATGCTCCACGATCGGTGGTGGCCGGCCATCGAATCCGACGGGACCGGGTCGATGGAAGAGCTGGTGACGATGCGGGGATACGACGGCGAGGTCGCCGACGTGTGGAGCGGGTCGGCCGACTTGGAGGTGTTCGACTCGCCGAGCGACGAGCTCTCTCTTCTCGCCCCTGATGAGATCATCGGTGGCTATTACCACCGGGTTGGTGTTTCATGGAAGGGCGGGACCACACTGCGCCGAACGATGCCAATGGAGGTTGATGGGCAATGACTGCGATCCTCGACGAGCTGAAGGAACGGGGCAAGACCGGCCTCTATATCGGAGGGTCGTGGTCGTCAGGGTCCGGCGAGTTGCCCGTAATCGACCCGGCCACGGAAGAGGTGCTGGTGGGGGTGGGCCTGGCCGAGGCCAGGCACGCCGACGATGCGGTCGACGCCGCTGCCGATGCCCTCGGGCCATGGGCGGCCACCCCTCCCCGTGAGAAGGCCGAGATCCTCCGTCGCACATTCGAGGCGATGCGATCGAGGGAAGAGGACCTTGCCGAGCTGATCGTTCTCGAGAACGGCAAGGCGTTTCCCGACGCCTTGGGGGAAGTGCGCTATGCCGCCGAGTTCTTCAGGTGGTTCTCCGAGGAGGCGTCCCGGATCGGCGGCGAGGTCCGCCTAGCCCCTGCTGGCGACAAGCGGATCATGACCGTCCGCCAACCGGTGGGCGTCAGTGTGATGATCACCCCCTGGAACTTCCCGGCGGCGATGGCCACCCGCAAGATCGGGCCCGCCCTGGCCGCCGGTTGCACCGCGATCGTAAAGCCCGCCTCGGACACCCCGTTGACCACCCTGGCAGTCGTCCATCTCATGGAGGAGGCGGGTCTGCCGCCGGGAGTGGTGAATGTGGTAGTCGCCAGGGGCTCGTCGGGCGTCGTCGAGCAGATGCTTCACGATCCGAGGGTGCGCAAGCTCTCCTTCACCGGGTCCACCGAGGTCGGTCAGACCCTGCTCAAGGTGGCTGCGGACCAGGTGCTCAATGTCTCCATGGAGTTGGGGGGGAACGCCCCGTTCATCGTGTTCGACGACGCGGATCTAGATGCGGCGCTGGAGGGGGCGATGGTGGCCAAGATGCGCAACGCAGGGGAGGCTTGCACCGCCGCCAACCGCTTCCTGGTGCATTCCTCGGTTGCCGCCGAGTTCACCTCGATGCTGGCCGGTGCCATGGGCGCCATGAAGCTGGGTCCCGGTATCGACCGGGACAATCAGGTCGGCCCGATGATCAACGAGCGGTCCCGGGACGACATCGCCAAGATGGTCCAGGAGGCGGTGGACTCCGGAGCGAACGTCGCCGTGGGCGCATCGGTCCCCGAGCGGAAGGGATACTTCTACCAGCCGACCGTCCTCTCCGGCGTGTCGCCCGATGCGGCCATCCTCGATCAGGAGATCTTCGGTCCGGTGGCGCCGGTGGTGAGCTTCGACCGCGATGACGAGGCGATTGCCATGGCCAACGACACGGTGCACGGGTTGATCTCCTACGTCTACACCGGGGATCTGGCCCGTGGGCTGCGCACGGCCGAGGCGATCGAGTCGGGCATGGTCGGGCTCAACCGGGGCCTGGTCTCGGACCCCGCTGCCCCCTTTGGTGGTGTCAAGCAGTCAGGCATCGGCCGTGAAGGCAGCCACGAGGGAATCGAGGAGTTCCTCGAGACCAAATACATCGCCACCAATTGGTGAACCCCTTTCTGTGCGGGTTTACCGCGCTTCCAGCCGCGCGAACCCGCACAGAAAGGGCTCTCAGCCCACCGTTCCGTGAGCGACCTGGACGGTCTTGAGGTCGGAGTGGAAGTCGAGGGCGTAGTCGCCACCTTCGCGGCCGATTCCTGAGATCCCGATCCCGCCGAAGGGGGCGGTCAGATCGCGCACCAGGTAGGAGTTGACCCAGATGGTGCCCGCCCGGATCTCCCGGCCGACCCGCTCCGCCCGCTCCTCACTGCCGGTGTACGCGATCCCCGACAAACCGTATGCGGTCGAGTTGGCCAGGGCGATCGCCTCGTCCTCGTCGGCGAAGGTCTGATAGGTGAGGACGGGCCCGAATACCTCCCTTTGCACGATCTCGGAGTCGTTGTCACGCGGCTCGATGAGAGTCGGCTCGTACCAAAGGCCATCCTGTCGCCATCGCTCCCCGCCCCGGACGATCCGGTCCCCATGAGTGCGTGCACGCTCGACGAAACCCTGGACCCGGGCCAGATGGTCGGGGTGGATCAGGGGGCTGACCGTCGTCGTCGGATCTCGACTGTCACCGAGGACGTGGGCATCGGTGTACCGATGAAACAGATCGAGGAAGTCTCCCGAGACACTCTGCTCGACCAGGAGTCGGGTGCCGGCAAGACAGGTCTGGCCGGAGTCGTCGTACTGGCCGGCAGCCTTCCTGGCCGCGGCGTCGAGGTCGGAGTCGGCGAACACGACGAGCGGCCCCTTGCCCCCCAGCTCGGCGGTGAAGGGGACGATGTTGCGCCCCGCCGCCACCCCGATGTGACGCGCCGTTTCAGGTGAGCCGGTGAACGAGATTCGCCTCACCCGGCGGTCGGAGACCAGTGCAGCACCGACCTCCTCTCCGATCCCCTGGACGATGTTGAGCACCCCGGGCGGGAGACCGGCCTCCGTGGCCAGGTCGGCGAGCAATGATGCCGACAGCGGCGCCCACTCGGCGGGCTTGAGGATCACCGTGTTGCCCGCGGCCAATGCGGGCGCCAGCTTCCAGGTCGAGAGCAGCCACGGTGCGTTCCAGGGAGTGATGATCACCGCCGGACCGGCGGGCATTCGCTGGACCTGGTTGTCGGTCCCTTTCGATGACCACCTGCGCCCCTCGTATCCGGTGGCCAACTCGGCGTAATTGCGGAGGTTCTCTGCCCCGCGGTGTATGACCCTCGCCTCGAGGCTCTCCAACAGCATCGCCATGTCTACACACTCGACCCTGGCCAGCATGCCGATGTTGCCGTCGATCAGGTCGGCGAGGCGCTCGAGCGGCTCCGCTCGCTGCTCGGGACTGAGAGCCGACCAGGCGGGAAAGGCGTCGGCCGCAGCCGAGACGGCCTGATCGGCGGTGAGGGCGTCGCCGCGGGACACCTCCGCCAGCAACCAATCCCAATCCAGGGGAGATCGCACCTCGAATGTCGATGGGGAGGTGACCCGCTTCCCACCGATGAAGTGGTCGGGCGATAGGGCGGTCTCGGAGATCTCGACTCTGGATGAAGGCATAAGATCGTTAGCTAGCTAAGGATAAGCTGGATCACTCCGACACATGCCGCGACCCCTTCACGATCAAGACGATCACGTCGTCCTCGCCGCCGAACGCGATATCCGCGCCCGGCTCGGCGACCGCCCCTTCGATTTCGAGGCGCTGCTCGCCGTATCCAACATCTACCGGGCGGCGAACGCCGTGCGCAACCGGATGGAGCGCGACGTGCTGGCGCCCGCCGGGCTCACCTGGGGCGGTTTCACCATCCTCTTCGTCCTTTGGGTGTGGGGTGACCGCGAGACTGGCCAGTTGGCCGAGGACTGCGGTCTGGCCAAAGGGACCTTGAGCGGGATGCTCACCACGCTGGAGAAAGGTGGGCTCGTCGAGAGGTCGAGACACTCCGGGGACGGGCGACGGGTGATGGTCACTCTCGGTGACCCGGGCCGGGACGCTATCGAATCGGTGTTTCCCGAGTTCAACCGGTACGAGGCCAAGTTCACCGCCGATCTCGACGACGAGGAGAGACGTGAGCTTGCCCGGCTCCTCCGCCTGGTCACCGCAACCGCCGACGGAGTGCCGCTCGTCTCCGAATGAAAGTGTCTTTCGGCCCTGCCCTTTCGGCTGGGCTCGACCGAAGGTATCCATGAAATGCCTTCAGCGGCCCTCGAGCACAATGAGCGTGCCCTCGCCGTGCTCACGACAGTCCACACTGCGATCTGGCTCCTGGTCGAGGCTGCGATGGTCTATCTGATCGCGGCCGGTCTGAGAGGTCGAACCGATCGACGATCAGGCGTGGCCGCCGTCATCGTCGCTGCTGAGAGTGCGGTGTTCCTCGCCAATGGGGCGCATTGCCCCCTCACCGCGTTGGCCACCAGGTTGGGTGCCGAGTCGGGCTCCGTAACCGACATCTACCTGCCGAGGTGGCTGGCACACGATCTGCCCGCCATCCATGTCCCGCTGGTATTGCTCGCCATCTATCTGCATGCCAGAAACATCCGGCACGGGCAGAGGACGGCCACCCCCGATAGGCTTCATTAGGTAGCCAACGACTCGAGGAGAAAGCCATGGGTGAGATCGTCGGTGCCGGGCTCATCAGCCATGCCCCCACCATCATGTTCGACGAGGCGACCCGGCTCGAGATCAACGATGGCAAGGAGATAAGCCTGGTCCCCGGGTTGGTCCGATTGCGCAACGAGGTATTCGATCGGCTCCGGCCGGACACCATCGTCATCATCGACTCGCACTGGTTCTCCACCGTCGAGCACCTGTTGTCGGCTCACGCCCGCCGCCAGGGCGTGTTCACGTCATCGGAGCTGCCCCGGGGAATGGCGCAGATCCAGTACGACTTCCCGGGTGACCCGGAGCTGGCAAAACTCGCGGCGACCCTCGGGGAGGAGCTGGGGACACCCACCCACGCCTCAGAGGATGACTACCTCCCGGTCTATTACGCCACCATCAACCTGCTCCACTACCTGAGGGACGACGAGAACGTCGTCTCCGTCTCACTGGTCCAGACCGGTGAGACAGACGACTTCATGACGATGGGAGAAGCCATTGGGGAGGCAATCGCCAGACTGGACCGGCGAGCCGTAGTGCTGGCCTCCGGGGGGATGAGCCATACCTTCTGGCCGTTGAAGCAGATCTCGAAGCACGAGGCTTCGGACCCGGTGCACATCATCACGCCCGAGGCGCGGGCGGCTGATGAGGAGAGGCTGGTGTGGATGAAGGCAGGGGATCACGCCCGGGTCGTCGACACGATGGAGACCTACTTCGAGCAGGCACCCGAAGGGGATTTCGGTCACTATCTGATGATGCTCGGCGCAGTCGGTGGCCGTGACTGCACGGCGCGGGGGGAGCTCTTCTCCGACTATGAGAACGCCACCGGCACCGGGCAGGTCCATGTCTGGTTCGAGCGGCCGGAGGGTGGCTGGACCGGCTGACACCGGTCGCGGGAGGTGGCGTGGCACAATTCGGGCAGCCATGAACCAGCCGAAACGAGACGACCTAGCCGGCGACCTGGCCTATCTCGCGTCGTCACTCGAGGGGTTGTCCGTTGCGGACAGCCCGGGCCAGGCCCGCCTGCTGGAGAGACGCGATTGGATCGTCCGCACGATCCGCGACTATCTGATCCCGCGGACAGGCGACCCGGCCGCGCCGCTGATCGTCGTGTTCGCCGGACCCACCGGAGCCGGCAAGTCGACTCTTCTCAACTCGGTCACGGGCTCCGAGCACAGTCTGGCCGGACCGCTCCGCCCGACGACCACCGACCCGGTCGTCCTCTCCTCGGAGACCAGGGCGGGGGAGTACGGGGACATCGGCGGTGTCCCTTGCGAGGTGGTGACAGGGCGGGCGCCGATCTTGGACGAGCTCATCCTGGTCGACACGCCGGACATCGACTCGACCTCGACCGCCCATCGGGCAACCGCAGAGACCATGATCGACAATGCCGACGTGGTGGTCTACGTCAACTCTGCTCTCCGTTATGCCGACCTCGTTCCCTGGGAGGTGTTACGACGGGCACACTCGAGGGGCGTCCCGGTGATACATGTCATGAACAGGATCAGGGCCACGAACACGGGAGCGCTCACCGACTACACATCCCGGCTCGAGGCGGAAGGTCTCGGTTCGAACCTGGTTGCAATCCAGGAACACCACATCGCCCGCGGAGGGCAAACGATTCCGGCGGCGGCGGTGCAGGGACTACGGGACCGGCTGGTAGCGGTCATCGACGCTCGTCGCGCCGGAGCTGCCGATGTGGTGCGATCGGTGCTCGACACGGCTCTAGAGCAGGCGCGTCTCGTGGTCGACGAGGCCGCCGCGAACCTTGCCTCGAACGATGAGTCAGAGGTTGACGCCGGGGAGCTGCTGGCTGTCGACATCGGCCGGATCGGTCTCCGGCGCGAGTCGGGCTCGGGAGGGGGCCTCGATCTGCGCCCGCTGACCGAGATGGTGATGAGACGTGCCAGGACCCGACGTGCCATCCGCCGGCGCCTGCCCGACGAGTCGGAGGTTGCCCGGGCGTCGGTCCTCTTCGACGAGTCCATTATCGCTGCGGTGGATGCCGACATGCGTCTCCAGCTTCATGCCGGCGACCTGGTCAGGGGGAAGGATCGCACGGACCTCCTCTCCGATGCCCATCTGGCAGCCCGGACCGCGGTGACCGCCTGGCGGAACGAGATGGCCCGGCTGCCGCTCGTGGCCGACTCGTTGGATCCGACACTGGTCTGTCTTCTGCTCCGGCGGTCCGCCTTCGACGAGCCGGATGAGCGACTGGCCGGGGTGATCCGGCTTCTGGCCCCGTCGGTCGACCTTCCGGCCGCCATCATCCAGGTGACCGAGAGCCTCACCAGCCATCTGGCCCCTGTTTACGCCGGTGTCGAGTACCGGGTGGCATCGCGAAAAGCCCGTCTGGCCTCGTCCCGCCGGTCGATCGACCGGGTCAAGGCCTCCAGGTGGGCCGTGATCGCGAGGTCCTCCTTCGCCAATGCATGACGCGCTGGTTGGCCTCCTCGACCGGGTTGACACAGCGGTGGCGGAATCGGCGGGCGTACTGGATGAGTCGCAGGTCGAGCTGGTGGCGGGTCTGGCCCGGGACATCAGATTGAGATTGTCCTACCCCGAGTCGGTCGTTGTGGTAGCCCTCGCCGGAGGAACCGGATCGGGCAAGTCCAGCCTGCTCAACGCGGTGGCCGGCGAGGAAGTCGCCCTGACCGGTGGCATGCGGCCCGTGACCTCGGCGCCGCTGGCTCTGGTCCCGGCGGCTCGAGCTCAGGCCATGGCCGGCTATCTCGATGACCTGGGGATCGTCGAGCGGGTCGAGCACGATGGTCCCCCATGGCTGTGCCTCCTCGACCTTCCCGACAACGACAGCGTCGAGGTGGACCATCGCCACCAGGTCGATGCTCTGCTGCCCCGGGTGGATCTCGTCGTGTGGGTCACCGATCCTGAGAAGTATCGGGACGCCTCCTTCCACCACGGCTACATCCGAACGCTCGCCTCCTACCAGTCCCAGTTCATCTTCGTCCTCAACCAGATCGACCGGATCGACCCAGCCGATGTGTTCGTGATCGATGAGGACCTGGTCGAAGCTCTGATCGAGGATGGCATCGTGGAACCGGAGGTGATTCCCACCGCCGCCGACCCGGTGGCGGGGCCCCCGATCGGGATCGATCGACTCCTCTCTTCTCTGGAGCGGGCGCAGGAGCGGCGGAGGGCTGTCTATCGGAAGTCGCTGACCGATCTCGCGGCGGCGGCCTCACATTTGGTCGACGCTTCCGCCGGGGCCCGCGGCGTCGAGTTCGAGACGAGATGGGCCCGGGAGGTGGGCCTGGCGGCGGATCTGGCCCGGGATGGGAAGGCGGCCGGTGGCGCCCACGACTTGGCGAGCTTCGTCACCCTGCTGGCCGGGGAATTGGGGGGAGAGACCGGCCGGCGCCTCGAGGAGCTGGCGGTGGAGACCCACGGCGCCTTCCTCAGATGCGTCAACGAGTCTCGTGATCCCGTCCGAGCCCCCGCAGCCGGATCTCGTTCCTGGCTGGCGCGAATCCGGGGCGCGCTGCGGCAGCCCGAGCGGGACCCGGCGCCAAAGGAAGCACCGGATCTGGTCACGATGGTGGACGCCGAGATCGGCAACCCGATTCGGGAGCTGCTGGTGCGGCGAGGGCAGGCGCACGCCGCCATCGCCGACCTCTCGCTGGCCCTGGGTGACCTGGAGCGCAAGACCGTCTAACTACGCTCATCGAATGGTCGAAGTAGCTCCGAACGCGTGGCTGGTGACGGCCGTCGTGGTCGGTGTCAGCGTCGTCCTCTATGCGATCCTGGTCGGTGTCGGGGCGAGATTCGCGGAGCGACTCGTCTCCAAGTCGGATGAATCCAGATCCCGGGTGGCGACGCTGTGGGTGATGGTGCGGCGGATGATCCTGATCGTGATCGTCGTCATCGCCGTGCTCTTGATCGTCGACATCTGGGGTCTGAACATGGCGCCGTTTCTCGCCGTGGGCGCGGCGATCGCCGCGGCACTCGGCTTCGGGGCCCAGAACCTGGTCAGAGACCTGATCGCAGGCTTCTTCATCCTCGCCGAGGACCAGTACCGCATCGGGGACACCGTGACCATCGCAAACACCAATGGCAAGGTGGAGGACATCCAGTTCCGGGTGACCGTCCTGCGGGATTTCGAGGGGAACGTCCACTACGTGCCCAACGGCCAGATCATCGTCACCTCCAACTTCACCAGCCTCTATGCCCAGCCGGTGGTCGACCTCCGGGTCGGCTACAAGGCGGACGTCGACAAGGCGATGGACGTGATGCTCGACGAGTTGATGAGCTTTGCGGCCGATCCTGACTGGTCGGAGTCGATAACCAAGGATCCCGAGATGCTGGGGATTCAGGAGCTGGTCGGTTCGGGTGTCTTGATCCGCGCCCGGATCACGACTGTGGCCGACCAGCGCTGGTCGGTGCGACGCGAGGCGCTGAGGAGGTTGAAGAACCGGTTCGCCGTCGAGGAGATCGAGATTCTCTGAGTCACGTATCGGTGGCCCGGGGCGGGCCGGCGATCACCCGCAGCGACCCCGGCGCCCATTCGATTGTGCCCCCATCGACCACTCCCAGCGACTCCCCATCTGCCTGCGCGGCGACGGGCGGGTCGGCCGCGATCTCCACCGACTTGAGGTGGGGGACAACCATCATCTCCGGAATGGAGCCGAGGTCGCCGTGGCGCAGCAATGTGGTGACGATGCGGGGGATGCGCCGCCGGCGGAGGCGGCTGATGGTCAGCAGTGTCATCGGGTCCGGCGTCCCACGGCCTATCCGGAGCGGGATCGCCCCGAAGTAGGTGTAGATCTCGCGGAACTGGACCAGGGCGGCCGTGACGAGATGCTCGTCATGGTCCCATCTCACCGTGACGTGTGGCTTGAGTCGGGGAAAGTCCCTGAGGGCCACTCCCAGGGCGGTGCGGGCGTAGTGGATGGACCCGAACCGGTACTTCCGATACGGGTCCTTGTCGGCCTCGAGGACCACGGCAGCATCGAGACCGAACCCGCCGGCGAACACGGCGTGATGGATGGTCTCGACCGATCCCCGGGTCAGTGTCATCCGGGCCGTGCCCAGGGCGACAGGGGCTTGGTCGCCTTCAACGAGGAGACGGGCTGCCTTGGCCGGTTTGGTCGGGATTGCCAACAGACGGGCGATCACGTTGGTCGTGCCGGCCGGGATGATCCCAAGGGCGGTGTCACTGTCGATCAAGGCCTGCGCCACATGATGGACGATTCCGTCACCCCCCATCGCGACGACTACGTCGACACCCTGATCGACTGCCTGTGCAGCCCTGATCCCGGCATCGGCGGCGGTCTCGGGCCATGCACTCTCTACGTCTGCCGCCTTGCCCAGGATGGACATCACCGCCCGGTGGGCTCCTCCGGTGAACTGCGACGCCGACGGGTTGGCTATCACCACGATCCGGACCATGAGGGGTCGAGCCTACCGCCGAGGGTCCCGGGTACGTTTCGCCGCGCCAAAAGCGATGGGCGGTACCCTCCTGCACCGTGACTGACTTGGAGGCGAAGTACTCGCTGGTCGCCGGTGAAGGTGACGGCGCCATCCTGGGCATGGCGGCCGGGGACACGGCCGGAGGTCTCTGGGAGGTGGGCTACTCAGCCATCACCGAGCAGGCAACGGTCATCGCCTACCTGCTCATCGAGCACGGAGAGCTCGAGGCCGAGGCTCTGGTCCGTGAACTGCGCGAGTTGGATGGCTCCGGTGAGGAGGAGCCGGTGTATCGGGTCGAGAGCCCTGAGTTCAGGTTGTGGCTCGACCGGGCTGCCGTCGGCAGACCGGTCCCCGAGGAGAGCGCCTCGATCGATGGCGCGGCCCGCGCCGTGCCGGTTGGTGTCGCCATGCGCCGTGATCCCCGGCGTCTCGTCCATGAGACGCTGGCGTTGGGCAGGTTGTTTCATGCAGAGCCTTCTTCGATCCTGGCTGGTGTGGTGTCTGCGGGAGCCGTGGCGGCTGCATGCTTCGGCCAGTCCGGTCGTGACATGGTGGCCGGAGTAGTCGAGATCGTCGAACGGGCTGTCCGAGATCTGAGCCCCAATGTGGCCGGTGACACGCCCCCACCAGCCGATCTGGTCGCGGGGCTGCGCTTGTTGCCCGGGATGGTCGGGGTGATCGAGGGCGACCAAGCCCTGGCCATGGTCTCTGACCCGGAGGCCCCGCCGACCTGGGATCTGGTCAAGGCCGGGCTGCTCCTCTCTGCCCCGGTGTTCGACCGCTCTCATGTGCCGGTGGAGCAGGCCGCCAGGATCGGTGGGAGCCCCCTCGCCGCGATGGTGGGGGGGATCGTCGGTGCCCGGATCGGGATCAGGGCCTGGCCGTGGCCCTTTGCCAATGACACGTGGTTCGCCGAGATCGGGAGGAGGCTGGTGAGGGGACCCGCCGAGGTGCGAGACCTGCCCATCCCCTATGCCGTCGAGCAGCACCTCATATCAGGGGAGCGTCAGGGGCTCTATTGAGGATCGGCAGGTCGGCGGCGGGCCATGCCCTCTCCGAGTCGTCGACCCGGCGCAATGTCCACCATCCGAGGGCGATGAAGCCGATCAGAGCGCCCATTGCCACCCGTCGCCCGAGATCGAGGACGTCGACGATCAGGGCCCACGTCACCGGCCCGAGGATGGTGGCAAATCGGCCGACGGTCGCGTAGAGGCCATAGAACTCACCGAGATGTCGGGGAGGGGAGACCCGCGTCATGACCACCCGGTCCGCGGTCCAGGTCGCCCCCAGCGCCACGCCCCCCAACGGCCCGATGGCCCAGGCGAGGTTGGTCTGCCCGGTGATGGCGGCGGTGACCCCGGCACCGATGGCCACCATCCACAAAACCAGCACCGCGCGCAGGACGCGGAGCGGCCCAACCTGTTCCACCAGGCGGCCGGCGCCGAGGGCGCCCACGATTGCGGCGGCGATGGCCACGCCGAGCAAGGTCATCATGAATTGCCGATCGAGCCCGAGCTCCTGGATCACGAAGATGGTGAGAAACCCGCCGATCAGGGTGTTGATGGCGTCGGTGTAGAGGAACCTCCCCACGAGGAACCGGACCACGCCGTCGTAGTTCGAGGCGAGACGCCACGATGCGACCAAACGGCTCATCATCTCACCCCGACCGGGGAGTGGGGCGTCGTCGTGCCCTTGCCGTTCCTCGATGAAGAAGAAGGCGGGGAGGGCGAGGATGAGGAAGCCGAGAGCAAGGACCCTGAAGGTCGCCCCATAGGACCAACCCAGGACATCGAGTGTGAGGAAGCCGAGCCCGAGCCCGATGAACGACCCGAAATAGCCGACCCCGACGCCGAGGCCCGAGATTCGGCCCCGGTTGGCCGGCGTGCTCACGTCGACCAGCAGGGCGTCGTAGACCACCGAACCGACATTGAATGCGACCAGCGCCAGCCCCAGCATGACCAGCGACAGAGGGATCGGGCCCGCGGCGAGGGTGGCGGTGGCCGCAACCGTGAGGAGAGTCGTGACGATCAGGGCAGGCACCCGGGTGCCCCTCACGTCGCTGCGGGCGCCGGCCCAGGGGGCCAGGAAGATCACGAGGACACCGGCTCCGGCCTCGACGACGGCCAGGGCACTGTCGGGCTCGCCCACCGAGGTCAGCCAATCGGGGAAGTACAGGCCGATGACGCCGAGGGCGAAGATGGTGTTGGCCAGGTCGTAGATCACCCACGACCAGACGGACAGCCGGCCCGGGGCCACCCCGCGACCGGTCATGTCAGAAGGTGACGGCTACGGAGATCAGCTCTTCACGCCCGAGGAGACCGGCCGCGGCCTGCAGGGCTCTCGAGGACTCGGAAAGCGGGAACTGATGCGACACCAGATCGTCGATGCGGGGGTCTGTGTCGATCTGACGGGATGCCCACTGGTACCCGACCGTGGTGGCGCCCATCGCGCCGCGGATGGTCAGCTGCTTGGCCACGAGGACGTCGCTGATGAAATGAAACGCTCGATTGCCCTTGGTCGAAGCCAGGATGACCCGGCCCCCACTGCGCACCAGGTCGAGAGCCGTGAACAACGCCTCGGGGTCGTCAGAGGTCACGTCGACGACGATGTCGGGCCTGCACCCGATCGCCTCGGCAATGGCGCCCCCAACATCCTCCCGCTCGGAGTCGATTGCCAGGTCCGCTCCCAGCCGCTTGGCCAGCTCGAGCCGGTCCCGATCGTGGGACAGCCCCGTGACCCCCACCCAACCTGCGCCGGCTGCTTTGGCTGCGATCAGGCAGGCCAGGCCTCGAGGTCCAGGGCCGAGAATGAGCACGTTCTCGCCACTCTGCAATGCGGGCAGTTCCACCGCCCAAGTGTGGCCGGCGGCCAGGGGATGGACGAAGGTGCCCACTTCCGCCGGCACATCGTCGGTGAGGGGGTGGAGACGGGCAGCAGGGTCGATGTAGAGGAACTCGGCAAGTCCGCCCCAAAGCCCCGGTGGCTCCATCGACGGGATGAAGCCGTAGGAATTGGAGGGGCGCCGGCGGGCACAGGTGGCCAGGTTCAGCTTGCACCGGTGGCACTCGCCGCAATGGATCCGGGGCTCGATCACCACCCGGGTCCCGACCGCATAGGGGATCGAGGGGGAGCCGCGGGCGATCCTCCCTACTACCTCGTGACCGGGGATCAGGGGGTACACGACGTCACTGGCCTCGCCCTTCCACACCTGAACGTCGGCACCGGAGATGCCGGTTGCCTCGACGGCCAGCCAGCCACCGGCCAAGTCGGGATTTGCAGGCAACTCAGTCAGAGAGAAGTGTCGAGGTTCCACGAGCATCATGGCCCGCGCAGTCGTACCTTCCATCGCCGGCGAGTGTAAACCCGGTTCAGCCGCCCAGATTCATCCAGCCAGCAGGCGGCGAATCCGCTCCATGCCCCTTTCGATGTCGGGCTCCGAAGCGGCGTAAGAAAGACGGAGGTATCCGGAGGTCCCGAAAGACTCGCCGGGGACGAGGGCCACGCCGGCCTCTTCGAGGATGACCGTGGCCAATTCGGAGGTGGAGCCCCACCTCCCCTGCAAGGCATCGGTCACGTCGGGAAAGACGTAGAAGGCGCCTTGCGGCTCGACACACCGGACCCCGGGGGTGTCGCTGACCAGCGAGTACATGAGTTTGCGTCGGCCGTCGAACGCCTGGCGCATCTCCTCGACGGTGTCCTGTGGCCCGAGCAGGGCAGCGAGAGCTGCATGTTGTGCGACGTTGTCCACGTTGCCGGTGGCGTGAGACTGATGGGCGTTGGCCGCGTCGACGATGTCGGCCGGTCCCACCATCCAACCCACCCGCCATCCGGTCATCGAGTAGCTCTTGGCCACACCGTTGACCAGCACCCAATTCTCGAAGCGCGGCGTCACCGCGGCGATCGACGGGGCGACATCGGTGAAATAAGTGAGACGCTGGTAGATCTCGTCGGCCAGCACCCAGATGTCGTTGGCCATCGCCCATTCCCCGATCGACCTCGCCTCCTCGGCGGTATAGACCGCCCCGGTCGGGTTCGATGGGGATACGAAAACCAGCAATCGGGTCCGATCGGTGCGCGCTCGCTCCAGGCTCTCCACGGTCACCTTGAACTCGTCTTCGATGCGGGTGGGCACCGAGACCGTGGTCCCGCCGGCCAGATCGATGCCGGCGGGATACGTGACCCAATGAGGGGAGGGGAGGAGCACTTCGTCCCCAGGGTCGATCAGGGCGGCGAAGGCCTGGAACACGGCCTGCTTGGCCCCGTTGGTGACCATCACCTCCGACCAGTCGACCTGAACACCCGAGAATCGGGCGACGTCGCCGGCGATCGCCTCGCGCAGCGGACGGAGCCCAGCCGATGCGGTGTACTTGTGGTTCTCGGGGTCGTAGCAGGCGCGGGCCGCGGCGGCGACAACGTGCTCGGGTGTGGCGAAGTCGGGCTCCCCGGCCCCGAAGGAAACGACGTCGATGCCGTCTGCCCGCAGCTCGCGCGCCCTGGCACTTATGCCGAGGGTCGCCGACGGGGGGATCTGGCTGAGGCGGTCAGAGGCGCGTTTCATGGTCCGGGGGAATCCTCGAGTTTGGGCGTCGCCCAGGTAGGTCAGCCCTCCAGCTTGTCCTTTGCCTCGTCGACCACGCCCTCCACCGCCTCGGCAGCGTTGCCTGCCGCATCCTTGGCTGCATCCCCCGCTTCAGAGGCCTTGTCGGCGACGGCATCCGCGGCGTCAGCTGCCGTGTCCTTCGCTGCATCGGCGGTGTCGGACGCCTTGTCCTTGTACTCGTCGAGCTTGGCCCCGGCTTTGTCCATGGTGTCCGAGGCGAAGTCCTTCGCCTTGTCGACTTTGGGCTCAGCCTTGTCCATCAGATCGGCGCCTTGCTCCTTGGCCTTCTCGGCCAGTTCGGAGCTTTGCTCCTTGGCCGTCCCGAACCATCCCCGGAGGGTGTCCATGAGTCCCATCTCTGTTCCCTTCTCGAATCGGGTGCGAATGGTAGGTGACATGGCGGCAACGTTGTTGCGACTGCGATGTGAGACCCCACGCGAGGTCATCGGACCAGGGTGGTTTGGGTGGGATCGCCTTCGACCACCCAGACAACGACGTCATTGGCCCCGGAATGGAGGAGATGGGGAGGAACCATCACCTCGAACCGAGCCGATCGCCCCTCGGGCTCGAAGACCCTGGTCACCGCTCTCACCACACCGTCCACGCTCACCATGAGGATCTCCTCACCGGTTGCCGGTTGCTCCAGGAACACCGAACCGGAGAGAAACACGGGGAGGAGGTCAGACTCGGGGGGAACCGCGTTCAGGAGGAGTTGCTGGAGCACGGTCACCGAGGTGCCCTCACGGTCTTCTGCGGAGCTCGCCTCATCGACCGATCTTCCCAGCCAGTCCTGCCAGCCCGGCGGGGTGAGCAGCCACGGGTCGCCTCCCGGGAACCATGTCTCCTTGCCTGCCGCGGCTGCCAGCTTCTCATCCCCCTCGACGTCGAAGCGGACCGCGCCGTCACGCCCCACCATCACCGAGTCGATGCGAAGCAAGCGGGCCGGATCGAGCAGCGAGAGCCCGTCGAGGGCCCAGGGGACCGTTGTCGCGGTCACGTCGGCGATGGTCGGAAGCAGGTCCACTGTTTCCGCTCGCACGTCGTCGATCGTCCCTGGCTCCACGCCTCTCTGCCCTTCGGGGTACTTGACGAACATCGGGACCGCGGCAATGGTGCCCACGGTGTCCTCGGTGATCAGCCTCTGATTCTCGACGCCAGGCCCGATCGTGATCCCGTGGTCGGCGACGACAAGAAGCAAGACATCGTCGTAGACCCCTTCCGCTCGGAGCCGATCGATGACCGACCCCACGATGGTGTCGGCGTATTGGGTTTGGAGGATGTGACGTTGGTAACCCTGGGCCACCAGCCAGTCGTCTTCGTTCCAGCCCATCCCCTCGCCACCCGGTGAGTTCCCGGCCCCGGTCCGGTGCCCGTCCGCAGTCACCTCCCAGGGGTGATGGGGATATAGAAAGTGCGCGAAGCGCAGGGTGGGGTCGGGACCATCGAAGTCAAAGGTCTCGAGCAGGCGGTCGACCTCGAGCCGGCGGTCGTCATCGACATTGGCGAGGAAGCGGTCGATGATGTCGAACTCCGAGCGCTCGCCCGTGGCGAAATTTCCCCATGTCCGGTCGATGGGGGGCAAAGTCGCCGAAACGACCCGTGGTGTGGACAGATGCCCGTACACCACGGACAGATCGACTGTGAGACCACCCCAACGCCTCCAGAACGGCTCGATTCGCCGGCTCGAATTCGTGCAGGCGAAGTCTGGGCAGAGGTTGGTCACGGTCTCCACAGCCGCGATGTCGTAGGCGTCGGAGTAGAGCGTGAAGAGGTTGAGCGGATGGTCCGACGAGATGGGGATGCTTCCCGGGTCGGCTCCGACCCCGGTGAGGATGGTGGGCAGGGCTTCTTCGGTCTGCTGGCGCACCCCCACCGCGTTGCGATACCACACGCCGTCGGCGGCCAACTCGGCGAATCGGGGGAACTGGTCTGCGAGGAGCCGGCCATCTGAGTCGATCAGAGTCGCCACCGGGAACTCGTCGAACACCAGCATCACCACCGGCACCGGGTTGGCGATCTCGCCGGCCTCGGGCAGGTCCCCGGTGCGGGCAAATGCGAAGTCGCCGGCCGGTGTCATGAAGAGGAACCAGGCGGCGAAGGCCGGAATCGCCCAGGCGGCATACAGGACCCCGCTCTGGAGCAGCGGGTAGCGGAGGAAGGCGAGCGCGAAGAGAGTCCCGGCGATGATGGCCACTGCCCCGAAGAGGGCCGGTGGCGTGTCGCTGCTGAACAGCGCAACCCAAGCCGTGGCCACTACCAGGGCGAACAGTGCCCCGATGACCACGGCGTGGGCTATGCCCGCGGTGCGGGGCCCCACCCAGCGCAGGGCCAGAACGGGCAAGGAGAGCAGAGCGGAGAGCCACAGGAGCAGGACAGGAAAGAGGATCACGTCCAATGCCGTGAATCCGCGGGCGATGAAGAACTCGGCGTTGCGCCCCAGCAGATCGAGCAGGGGCTGCCCGATGGCAAAGGCGCCGACAACACCGAGTGAGACTGGCACCGTCCACCAGGGGGAGGAGCCCAGGCGCTCGGGTTTCATCGCGGTTCGAGCGCGAAAAGAACCCTGGTCCCCGACGTGAGCCGTTGCTCAGCGGACGTCACGAACATCTCGTCGAGTAGGGAGCGGAACTCTTGCTCCTCCCCGCCGCCGTGCAACTCATGCGGGAGCTTGTTGCCGATCAGCTTGGCCACCATCTCGTCGGCGGGTGAGACGAATTCGAGAATCACCGGACAGCCGAAGCCAGCAAGCCAGCGCAGCACCTCACGGGGCGGGATGCTGGCCCCATAGATGAGATGATGGATGACCCCGTATGCGATCACCAGGTCGGGCCGGGCCCGGTCGATCAGCGATGATCTCTCTTCACCCGCCCAGCCTTGGGCCGGCGAGAGGTTGGCGAGGTCGCCGACCACGATTGCCATCCCGGTCCCGGCACTTCGCCGGTAGAGGACGTCGAGCACCGGCTCGTCGCCGTCGACCGCGATGGCCAGGGCACCGCTCTCGGCCGCGACCTGCGAAAAGTGCCCGTCGTTGGCCCCGAGGTCGATCACCCGACTCGGACCGTACTTCCTCACGGCCGAGGTCAGGAACTCGGCCTTTGCCGACCGGTCGCGAGTGACATGGCTGCACTCGACGTATGTCGACCATCCGTCCTCGACATTCTCCCAATCCAGTGATTGGATCAGCGCGCGGAGCCTTTTCACGTTGGCCAGGATCAGGTCGGCGGTGAAGCCGGCTTCGCTCAAGTCCTTGCGAACGGCCCGATCCGCCATCCGGCTCTCCATCCGGGCCTGAAGGCGGACATGGAGCAGGGCACTGGTGTTGAAGCGTTTCCGGAATGGGAGGAGCCGCGCCATTTGCGCCGGGGTCAATCCTTCCAGGTCGCCCCGAAGCCAGGGCTGAAACGGGACACCCACCCAGGCCCGCAACAGGAGGGGGAACAGGAACTGTCGGGTGAACTGGCGATAGCCGATCCACGGCTCTCCGGCCCGGTAGGGCTCGAAGGAGCCGATGTCGATGAACATGGGCCGTCCGTCGACGAATTGGATGTTGTACGGCGTTGCGTCCTTGATGGTGAGACCGGCCGCCAGGGCCTTCTCCAGCAGGTCGAGTTGGAGCAGTGCCGCATCCTTGAGCATCGAGAACGTCCACTCGTAGGGATAGCTGATGAACGGGAGTCTGGGATGCTCCAACGCGGCTGTGCTCGGTTCTGGGGCATCGGCGAGCTCGACCGCGGCGATGAGCCGGCCTTCTGCCACCGCAGTGCGGAAGAACTCGCTGTCGGAGAGAGCGCGCCATCCTTCGAGCCCGCGCTCATCGAGCAGACGTATGACTTTGTCGCCGTCGAGGACGACGTGGGAGGCCGGGTCGCGGAACGACCCGGGATCGGGCGTGCTCATATGGAGGGTGTCAGGACTCGGCGGGCTGCGCCGTGTCTTCTACCGACTCCTCATTTCCCCCGTCCGGGCCGGGCTTGGTGGCACCGCGTCCCAGCTTGCTGCGCCAGGCCTTGTAGGCGACACCGATCCCCGCCAATCCTCCAACCACGGCCTGCAGGATCAGACTGCCGGTACCGGGATCCAAATATCCAAAGATCATTGTTCAACTCCTCCGAGGTGGCGCCGGATGACGACGCCGGCGCCCATTGTTATCCAACTCGGCAGGCAAGCAAACCAATTGGGGCCTCTCGGTCGCTGATTGGCATGCAGGAAGCCATCCCTCAACGGGTGTAACGGTGCCTCGCCGCCACCCGTCCGAGGTGGTCGAGGAGCAGCACCAGGTCGCCGGCGTTGTTCCACACCGGTGTATCACCCGGATCCCAACACTGATCGGCGCTGGTCACCGTCAGCGGCCGGTCCGCCGAGATCAGCGTCCCGTCGGCAATGACGCAGCGATGGGCGGAGGATTCGTCGCGAATGGTCCACCCGCCGACGTCGAGGGTCTCCTCGTAGTCGAAGGTCACCCACTCCTCTTCGAGGACCTCCTCGTCGGGACCATCCGGGTCGAATCGGGAGCTCAGAGGGTCGACGGCGATGTCGGGCACCGGGCCGGTCCCACCGCAGGCCGACTCCGACCACAAGCCCCGACCCCCGGAAGCGGCGTCGTTCTCGGCTGCGATGAGGGAGTCGCCCCAGGTCTCGCCTTCACCCGGCGTGGTGGCCACCGCGTCACCACCGGACACGAGTTCCAGGTTGACCAGCGCATCGTCGAGCCACACATAGGCCAGGTTGCGGTCGAATTGATCGGTCCCGGTCAGCTCTATTCCGACCGTGACCCCTTCGACCAGAGCCGCCAGGCGGTTGCTCGACTCTTCACCATGACACTCGTCGTGCTCGGGGGCGTTCATCCCCTCCAGCCTGAACTCGAGGACCGAGCCACGAACTTCGACGAGACCGGAATCGCCGTCGTTGACCCGGGTCACCACGCCCGGGTCGAGGCCGTCGGGTTGGGTGGGCGGGGCCGGAGGTTCGGTTCCGGTCGTCTGGCAGGCAACGGCCAGGAGGGCCGCCCCGAGGGTGAGCCAGACCCGGTTCAAGTGCTCCGATACTTCCGCAGCTCTTCTTTTTCCTCGCGTCTGCGCCGGCGTCTCCGGCGATAGCCGACTCCGATCAACTCGGTGAGCAGGATGATGATCCCGACAGTCACCAGGATGACGATGGCGAGCGAGAATTGACCCTCCATCCAGAGGAATCTGATCGGCACCGGGTTGGTGTTCTGGACGGCGAAGACAACGACAAGGGCGATGCCCAGGAAGAGGAGGATCGCGCTCCAGGCGATGCCGGTGGAGGCCGGCACCGGACGGGCCGTCACATCGGCCGGCATCGGCTCGGTCTCGGCCGACGGCTCCGATTCGATCTCGAACGGGTCGTGTTCGTCGGTCATGTCACCGTGATCCTATGAGATGGCCACCGGGGAGCGAAGCGTCTCGCGGTTGTCGCGTCCCTTCTCGATGTCGACAGAACGGAAGAGCAGAAAGCCCACGATGAAGAAGAGCGCGATAGAGATCCGAGGTGGGCGAGGAGGAACAAGCCGAGGGCGAGGAAGACGTCGCCGGCGATGACGAGGAAGAGCAGGGCGGCGAAGATGGCGCCCCCGGTGGCGAACACCATCAGGAATCGCTTCTTCGAGGCAGAGAAGTCCGCAATCGCCCCCAGGATGGGAGTGGCGAGCAACATGAGCAACGGCCCGACGCCCACCGCCAGCGCCCACAGGTCCAGACCACTCCAGTTCCGACCGAGCAGGTCGACGCCGCCATCGCCGACGACCTCCGCCGCGAAGTAGGCGGGCAGCACCGCGGCCAGGATGGTGGTGTCGTATGCGGAGTTGGCCCAGTCGTAGGTGATCCAGGCTCGGATCGCCTTGGGGTGGTCCTTGCGCTCCGCGGCCACGATTGGCCGAACCTAGACATAAGGTCAGGTCGATGCGTCGCTGCCTGCTTGCTGTCTGCTTGGTCCTCGCCGCGTGCACTGCAGAGCCCGGGCCGGAGCCGACCTCGTCGACCCTGCCCCCGGTGACCACTACGGCGACCACGGTGCCGACCGTCCCCTCGACCGATGCCCCGGCCACCACGTCGGCGCCGACTACGACCATTGCCACCACCACCTCCACCCTGTCGCTGGACGAGACCAGCCTGGCCTATCAGGCGGTCGCCGAACTCGACTTCCCGGTTCAGGTCACAGCCCGGCCCGGCGATCCACTGTCATACATCATCACCAAGGACGGGCGGGTGTGGGCCTTCGACGGGTCGGTGCTGGCCGAGCAGCCGGTCCTCGACATCAGTGACCAGGTCCGCAACGAGGGGGAGCAGGGGCTGCTTTCGATGGCTCTCGACCCGGAGGACGTCGGTCGCTTCTATCTGCATTATTCCGACGGGAATGGTGACACGGTGGTCTCGGAGTTCGCCTTCGCCTCGCCCACCCAGGCCGATACCGCGTCCGAGCGGGTGTTGCTCCAGGTCGATCAGCCGGCCTCGAACCACAACGGGGGGATGCTCCAGTTCCTTCCCGACGGCGCACTGCTTCTCGGTCTCGGGGATGGCGGAGGCGGCGGGGACCGTTTCGGAAATGGTCAGAACCCGGACACGCTGCTCGGAGGTCAGGTCACGCTGGAGGTCGACGACGCCGATCCAGCTCCGACCAAATACGCGATGGGCCTGCGCAACCCGTGGCGCTTTTGGATCGACGAAGACCTGATCTATGTCGCCGACGTTGGGCAGAACGCCTTCGAGGAGATCTCTGTCGTCCCCCTCCAGCCAGGGCACAACTTCGGGTGGCCGATTGCGGAGGGCCTCCATTGCTTCCAGACCGATCCGTGCGACACCACCGGTCAGGTCATTCCGGTACACGAAGTGGGGCACGGGGACGCCGGCACCTGCTCGATCACCGGCGGGATCGTCTACCGGGGGGCGGCCATTCCCCAGTTGAGCGGTCATTACTTCTTCTCCGACTACTGCGGCGGATATCTCAGGAGCCTTCTCTACTCCGGCGGGGCCGCCACCGACCTGCGCGACTGGACCGATCAGGTGGGGGTGCCCGGGCAGGTGACCGGGTTCGGAGTCGATGGGGAGGGCGAGATGTACGTCACCACCTCGGGTCAGGTGCTCGAGGTGGTCCCGGCCGGTTGACCCCGGGATAACCTGCCGCACGATGCCGACCCTGTTCACCCGGATCATCGACGGGGAGATCCCGGGGACGTTTGTCTGGAAGGACGACCTGTGTGTCGCCTTCCTCTCCGTGAACCCTCTGCGCCGGGGGCACACGCTGGTGGTGCCGAGGATGGAGGTCGATCATTGGATCGACTGCCCGCCGGATTTGTCGGACCACCTCTTCTCCGTGGCCCGGCAGATAGGCGTTGTCCTGCAGAGGGCGTTTCGTCCGACCCGGGTCGGACTGATGATCGCCGGTCTGGAGGTACCCCACCTCCACATTCATCTGGTGCCGATCGACGGGGTCCATGACCTCGACTTCGCCAACGCGGCCCGGTCGGTGGAGCGGCAGGAGCTGGATGACGCCGCTTCGGCCATTCGGGCCGGGATGCGCGAGATGGGCCTCTCCGGGGTGAGCGACTAGGTGGAGATCGTCTTCGGGGGGATCAGCTCCCTCCTCTACGGCGCGGCCGACTTTCTCGGAGGCGAGGGGGCACGCCGCGCTCCGGCAGCGGCCGTCGTCTTCTGGGCGGGTGCGATCAGCTTCCCGCTCATCCTGGTGGTGGCCGTTCTCACCGGAGGGGAGGCCTCTGCCGCCGACTACCTGGTGGGCGCGGCGGCCGGCGCGTCGGGTGCCGTCGGCCTCGTCTTCCTGTTCGCAGGGCTCGGGCGGGGCCGAGCTGCGTCGGTGGCCCCGGTCGCGGCCGCCCTCGCCGCCGTCCTACCGGTGGTGGTGGCCGTGGTCGAAGGTGAGCGGCCCTCGGCGTTGGCCTGGATGGGCGTGATCGTGGCAGTGCCGGCCATCGTTCTCTGCGCCTCTGTCGGCGAGCCGGGTGGGGCCGATCGGTCGAGCACGGTCTACGGCGTCGTAGCAGGTCTCGGGTTTGGGGGTTTCACCGCGTTGATCAGGTTCACCGGCGCGGAGTCGAATCTGCTCCCGCTGGTCGCATCGCGCGCGTCGACGATCCTGATCGTCGTCATCCTCGGAGGACTCGGTGTCTGGAAGCTGGTGGGGTTCGGTGAGACGCCGCGCCCGATCGTGGTCGGCAATGCCGTCCTCGACGTAGCCGGGAACGTGGCTCTCCTGCTCGCCATCCGTGCGGGGTCCCTGGCGTTGGCTGCAGTTGCGGCATCGTTCTATCCGGCCGTGACGGTGATGATCGCTCGGGTGGTGAAATCGGAAACCTTGCGGGGCCGTCAGGTAGTTGGACTTGGCCTCACACTCATAGCCATGACCGCCATCGCCATCGGCTGAGTCGGCTCAGCTTCGGACCACCAACCAAGTGCCGGTGATGACCAGGGCGATCCCGAGGAGGCGGGTGGCATCGATCGCTCGTCCCCCGCCGAACCACCCAAAATGCTCAATGACCGCGCCGAGCACCAGCGTGGCCCCCGTGAACAGGGTCAGCCCCGCCCCGAGACCGAGGCGGGCGACGGTGACGCCGAGCGTGGCGACTACCACCAGCCCCATCAGACCGGCGCCGAAGACCCACCAAGGCAGGTCTCTCAAGTCAGAGAAGCGGCTTCCCTGGAAGATGAGCATCAACACCGCGATGGCCAGGCCACCGCCGGCATAGGTGACGAAGGTCGAGGCGAGCGTGCCCACCCTCTGCTCCATGACACCGAGAAACTGGCTCTGGAGTGATCCGGCGAGGCCACCCAGGATCCCGACGACAATGACGACGAAAAGGCTCATGACTCCCAGGTTGGTCGGTCGGGTGCTCGATGTGGGGGATAGCCGGAAAAGGGCCTCCTCGGTGGCCGCTCTACGATTGCCCGATCGCCAAGTCAGCGCTCCCCACCCGCGATGAGATCGGCGAACGGCGCCTGCGACCTGCCGTGGCCACCCTTCTCTTTCTCAAACTGGTCTCCAACACAGCCTTTCGTTTCGTGTACCCGTTCCTGCCCGCTATCGCCCGCGGTCTCGGGATCGACCTGACCCAGGCCGGGGCACTGGTCTCTATGCGTTGGGCCAGCGCCCTGACCACGCCGTTGGTGATGAGCTTCTCGGGCAACAGGCATCGGAGCCGGCGCCTCCTCGTTGTGGGTTTGATCCTCTTCTCCGCCGGCTCGGTCGTCACCGCCTGGACCGGGGTATTCGTCGGGGCCGTGATCGGCTTCGCCCTGATCGGCCTGGCCAAGCCGATGATCGACGTCAGTGGCCAGGTCTACGTGTCGGAGAGGGTGGCCTACGAGTCGAGGGCACGTTACCTCGGCATCCTTGAGATCTCCTGGGCCGGGGGGCTTCTGCTCGGTGCTCCGCTCGCCGCGTCGCTGATCGAGAACTGGTCCTGGGAGGCGCCGTTCTGGGTGGTTGGGTCGATGGGTCTCCTCGGCGTCGGCCTCGCTCTGGCCTTCCTGGACCAACACGACGAGGCCGCATCGATCCGGGCCACCAAAGCCGTGGACAGCCCCAGCCGCCAGGTGATCATGGTCCTGACCACCGTTTCCCTCTTCGGATTCACTCACGAATCGGTGTTGGTGGTGCTCGGGGGATGGCTCGAGGGCAGTTTCGGGATGACGCTTTTGGCTCTCGGAGGAGTCGGGACTCTCATCGGTCTCGCCGAGCTGGCCGGCGAAGGGGCCATGGTCGGTTTCACCGACCGGATCGGGAAGCGCAACTCCCTGGCGCTGGGCCTGGGTATCGCTGCTGTAGCCCTGATCGGCTTGTCACTGGTGACCAAGCTCCTGGTCCCGGCGATGACGATCCTGGTCGCGGCCACCATCGCCATCGAGTTCGGCTACATCTCGGCAATACCGTTGATGTCCGAGCTTCGGCCACAGGCAAGGACGCGTCTGCTCTCCTTGTTCATGGTGGCCAGCGGGCTGGGGCGGATCGCCGGGGATCTCGTCTCGCCGAGGGTCTTCGCCTCGGGAGGGATGAGGGCGGTCACCACGATGTCCGCCATTGCCGCGGTCGTAGCGCTGGCCGTCGTCTTGCTCGGAGTGCGCGAGGTGGGGCACGGCTCTCTCGAATCGGTGCCGGCCGACTACTAGCAACTAGCCGACTGCCATCTTCTCGTAGTCGGCGATCGTGGACTCGAGGTATGCCATTGCCGCATCGAAGCCCTCCCGCGCCTGATCGGTGGTGTAGGCGAGGACCCGGGTCAGCCAGAGGCGGAAGGCGAGCGACTCCCATGCCGGATCGCCTAATGCGAACCCGGCGAGGAGGAAGCCGTGCGCCTCGAACCATTGCTCGGCATCCATGAACGGGAACCGTCCCTTTGCGTCGCCCTCCAGCAGCCGCGCCCCGATGTCGTCGGGAAGCTGTCCGGCCAGAGTCATCTCCTCCTGGCTCCAATCCGCCTCGAGCAGCCGGGTCGTGCCCTCGACGTCGTAGGCCACGGTCTTCTTCAGATCCTCAGGTGCCGGCAACGGAGGATCAGACCCATGGCGAGCGTCGGAGGCGGGCCCGGGACGCCCACGCAGGGAGGCAGCAGCGTCCAGGCACTCGATCAGCATCACCCGAAGCTCGTCGAGCGACCCGTAGAGGGCATGTCTCTTCCCGTCGGCGACGTGATGCTCGTAGAGACCCAGGTCCATCACCGAGGTCGCATAGGTCAAAACCGTGTCGATTCCCCAGTCCGAACGACTTCGCACCATGTCGGAAGAGGCGAGCGACTCGACTGCCTGACGCGTGAGCAGGATCTCGCCTCCGAGAGGCTGGTCGATCCGGGGGAGAAAGGTCCCGGGGAAGAGACGGGCCAGGGCCGGCCTGGTGATCATCCAGGTGATCATGGCGTCGGTGGCGGCACGGGGGAACCGGTGCCGGATCACACCGAAGCCCCGGTCGGCTGCGGCCTCGGCCCCGTCTATCCACGAGCCGTCGAAGTTGGTTATGTCGGCGTCGTAGAAATGAACCCGGTCCCGCCCCTCGCCGGCAGCGCGAGCCAGTGCCGTGTTCATGCCGTCGCCCTTGGCCGGGCGAAGGACGCCCAGCCTCTCCTGGACGAAGACCTCGACCGGCTTCGCCTGGGCAGAGGACACGTCTCGGGCCATGATCCGCACGGTTTCCTCGGTCTTCCCGGGTTCCGAGGCCACCGCCCAGACCTCATCGATCGCCGGATGGGCGGCAGCCGTGGCCAGGTTGGTCGCGACGAGAGAAGGTTCCTCGTACTTGAAGGGGAACACGGCGAGACTCACCTGGCGAGATTAGGGAACCCCAACCTGTCCCACCCCGGGTCTACGCTCGACTCCATGGAGGAGATGGTTGGTCGCGTTCTGGGGACTGTCGACGCGACACCGCTCGAGTTCTGGGTCGGGGTAGCCGCGGGCGAGTACCTCGAGCTGGACGATGTCGTGGCTCTGGAGCGGGTCCTTCCCACCGGGGAGCTGGTGAAGATCTTCGGCACGATCAGCCAGGTGAGGGCCCGGCACGAGGGCGCCCGGTTCGACTCCGATGTCTTTCTGATCGAGGACGGTGTGCTGCCGGCCGAGGTTATGGAGGCGGCGCAGGTGACGGCTACCCGGGTCGAGCCTGAGATCTTCGTCCCGCCCCGGCCCGGACAGCCGGTGCGGCGAGCCCACGACAAGGAGCGAGATCAGGCGCTCTTCTTCGACCGAATGGAGCGCAAGTTCCCGGTTGGGGCCTCCCGCAACGGTGAGCCGCTGTTCGCCAATTTCGAGTTCCTCAACGGCCAGCGCGGGGCGCATGTCAACATCTCCGGCGTCTCCGGCGTGGCCACCAAGACCAGCTATGCCACCTTCCTCCTCCACTCCCTGTTCACTTCCGGGGTGCTGGGCTCGGCGGTGGTGAACACCAAGGCGCTGATCTTCAACGTGAAGGGCGAGGATCTCCTCTATCTCGATCGCCCCAACACCAGTCTCGATGACAACGCAGAGCGTCTGTATCGCCAGCTCGGCTTGCCGTCGCAGGCGTTCGGGTCGGTCGGGCTCTTCGCCCCTCCCCGGCCCGGTTCCGATCGGGCGGTGGCCGATGTGAGCGGCCGCTCCGATCTGACCTCCTTCTTCTGGACCCTGGCCGAGTTCTGCCACGAGGACCTGATGGTGTTCCTCTTCGCGGACGCCGAGGACGAGCGGGCCCAATACACGATGGTGGTCTACAACGTCATGGCCCGGCTGAGACATGCCGAGAGCGGTGATGGGGGCTCAGTCCGGATCGAGGGGGATTCCGTGCGCACCTTCCGTGACCTGGTCGACCTCATCACCCGCAAGGTCCAGGAGGACGAGTCGCGAAACGACTGGGCCGGGTCACACATCGGGGCCGGCACGGTCAACGCCTTCGTGCGTCGGCTCCAAGGCGCGGTACGTCATGTCGAACGTCTGATCCGGGGCGACATCGCCAACCCGGAGCGACATGGGATCGAGGTCCAGGGCCACCAGGTGACCGTGGTCGACCTGCACAACCTGAACGACCGCGCCAAGCGGTTCGTGGTCGGCGTCACCGTGAGACGTGCCTTCGAAGACAAGGAGCGGGCCGGGCAATCGGATGAGCTCCTGTTCCTGGTGCTCGACGAGTTGAACAAGTACGCACCGAGGGAGGGATTCAGCCCGATCAAGGAGGTGCTCCTCGATGTGGCCGAACGCGGACGATCCCTCGGTGTGATCCTGATCGGGGCCCAACAGACTGCCTCCGAAGTGGAGCGAAGGATCATCGCCAATTCCTCGATCCGGGTCGTTGGGCGTCTCGACTCCGCCGAGGCCTCCCGTGAGGAGTACGGGTTCCTGCCGGCGGCCCAACGGCAACGAGCCACGATCCTCAAACCGGGGACGATGCTCCTGGCTCAACCCGAGTTGCCCGTTCCGCTCGTGCTCGAGTTTCCCTTCCCTGCCTGGGCCACCAGGGCATCCGAGGCTGCAGGTCCCCCCTCCGACGAGAAAGGGCCCGAGGACCCTTTCTCAGACCTCTAGTCGTTACCACCGGGAGTCGCAGTCGCTCCCAGGATCTGTCCTTGCCGGGTCCTACGATCGGCCCCATGACGAAGCTGGTCCCCCCGTGAGGCTGCTCCACACCTCGGATTGGCATGTGGGGAGGAAGATCCGCGGTCGTTCCCGGGCCGGCGAGCATCGCGCGGTCCTGGCCGAGATCGCCGAGATCGCCGATGAGCGCAACGTAGATGCGACCCTGGTCAGCGGTGATCTCTTCGACTTCTCTGCCCCTTCGCCCGAAGACGAGGAGATCGTCTACCGGGCGCTGCTCGACCTGGCCGAGGTGGGTCCGGTGCTCGTGATCGGAGGAAATCACGACAATCCGGCCCGTTTGCAGGCGATCAGGCCGCTGCTCGACCGGGCACGGGTGACAGTTCTCGGCAGGCCCGCATCACCCGAGAATGGCGGGGTCGTCGTCAACGAGTCTCTTGGTCTCAGAGTGGCGCTGCTCCCCTTCGTCTCGCAAAGGGGGATCGTCAAGGCAGCCGAGATCATGGAACTCGATCCCGACCAGCATGCGCAGGACTACGAGGCGCGTCTTCGTCGCATCGTCTCGTCTCTCACCGACGACATGGGCCCAGACACCGTCAATGTCCTCGCCGGTCATCTCACCGTGTACGGGGCGGAGAGCGGTGGCGGGGAGCGAGAGGCCCACATCTTCGGCTATGCCATACCACCCCAGGCCTTCCCGGGGAGCCTCTCCTATGTCGCCCTTGGACATTTGCACCGTCAGCAGCGAATCCCCGCCCCGAGCCCGGTCTGGTACAGCGGCTCGGCCCTCCAGCTCGACTTCGGGGAGGTCGGAGATCAAAAGGGCGTGCTCCTCGTCGATGCCGAGTCGGGCAAGCCGGCCACGGTCGAGCCGGTGCCCCTCGCCTCGGGCACCAGACTGGTGCAGGTGAGGGGGACTCTGGAGCAGGTCCTTTCACTGGCGCCCGAGGTCGAGGACGCCTACGTGAAGGTGCTCCTCGAGGAGAAGGCCCGGGCCGGCCTCAACGAAGAGGTCCGCGCCGCCATCCCCGGTGTCGTGGACGTGGTCATCGCCCGGTCCGACGAGCACAGACCTGGTCCACGGGCAGAGCGGGCGGGGAGGGCCCCGGTGGAGTTGCTGCAGACGTACCTCCACGCCAGAGGAGTGGACGACCCGGAGGTGATCGGGCTGTTCCGCGAACTGGAGGAGGAGGTCGGGGCCCGATGAGACCGAAGGCACTGGTCCTCGAGGGATTCCTCGCCTACCGGCATCGAGTCGAGATCGACTTCGAGGATGCCGACCTCTTTGTTCTCTCCGGTCCGACCGGGTCGGGCAAGTCGAGCGTGATCGACGGCATGACGTTCGCCTTGTACGGCACCATCCCTCGACTCGAAGACCGTCGTTCGGTGTCACCGGTGATCTCGGCCCAGGCGGACCGGGCCCGGGTCTCCTTCCGGTTCTCGGTGGGGGACGAGACCTACACCGCGGTTCGCCTCGTCGAGCGGACCAAGACCGGCGCCAGGGTCACCGAGGCCCGTCTGCAACAAGGGACGGATGAGGTGGTGCTTGCCGGCACCGCCGACGATGTGACGGCGGAGGTCACCAGGCTGCTCGGGCTGACCTACGACCACTTCATCAAGGCTGTGGTCCTGCCTCAGGGTGCATTCTCAGACTTTCTCACCGATCGGCCGCGGGAGCGTCAGGCGCTGCTCAAGGCCCTCCTCGATCTCGGTCTCTACGAGCAGGTGATGCAGCTCGCCAATCTCAGAGCGCGCGGTGCCGAGGCCAGGGCGGAGACGATGAGAGAGAGCCTGGACAAGCTGGACGTCCCCACGCCCGAGCAACTGGAGGAGGCGCGTCTCGGCATGGCCGCGATGGCCGAGGCCATGGATCAGCTACCCGAGCGAATGGAGGGCTTGCACCGGCTACAGAAGAAGGCGAATGAGGCCGTGGCCGCAGGAGAAGCGATCGACCAGGTGATTGCTCTCCTCACCTCGATCACCCTGCCCTCCGATCTGGAGACCTTGAATCAGGATCGGTCATCCGCCTTGGGACGACTCGGCGAAGTGAGAGAGACCAGGGTGCAGCTGACTTCGAAGCGGGCGGGGCTGGAGACCTCGATTTCCGCCCTTCACGACCTCAAGGCGTTGGAGGCCTGGCACGACGGCCGGGTGCAACTTCGGGCGCTTCTCGACAAGCGTGCATCGCTCGATGTGCCCGGTCTGATCGAGGTGATGGCCCACGCGGCAGAGGGGCGGGACCGGGCAAGGGAGGAACTGGACACGGCCCGGGCCGGCCACGCCGCGCACGGGCTGCGAGAGGGCCTCCAGGTCGGAGACACCTGCCCGGTGTGCCACGCCGTGGTCTCCACGCTGCCTGGGGCCGAGCCCGCAGAGGCTGCCCAACTCGAAGCCCTTTCAGCCGACCTCATCGCGCTGGAGGAGAAGGCGGCCGCCACCCGGGATCTGATGAAACACGCCGAGGGCGAGGCCAAACAGATAGATGCAGCCGTAGCCGAGAACGAGGAGAAACTGCGCACCGCCCCCGATCCGGAAACGGTGGAGGCGGAACTGAGCTCGCTGCACACATTCCTGACCGCACGACAGGAACTGGAGGTCGAAATCGAGACCACGGCCAAGGAGTTGGCGAAGGCAGAGATGGTCGTATCCGGTCTCGAGGAGCGGGCCGCTGCCCTCAAGGAGAAGCTGTTGGCAGCGCGGGATCTGGTGGCAGCGGAGGCCCCACCCCTTCCCGGCGAGGATGCCGTCGAGGGATGGCGCCGCTTCGACGAGTGGCGCCTGGAAACGATCGACAGCAGGAAAGCCGATCGGACCGGCCTATCCGCGGCAGTCGACGAGGCGAAATCGGCACTGAAGCTGGCGACGACGGGTCTCCAGGATTGGCTGGCCGGCCTCGGGGTCGAGAGCACTGGTGCACCTGACAAGGATCTTGCCCTGGCCATGGAGCGTCGCTCCTCGGAGGTCGGGGAGTTGGAGAAGACGATCGCCGAGGCGACGGAGATGGGTGCAAAGCTCGAAGAGGAGGACGCCAGGGGTCGGGTGGCGTCGGCCCTCGGCAACCATCTCCGCGCCAACCATTTCGAGGCCTGGCTCCTCGAGGAGGCGATGGAGGTTCTCATCGACGGCGCCAACCAGCTCCTCCACGAGTTGTCGGCGGGCAACTATTCGCTGAAGGCAAGGGACAGCCAGTTCGAGGTCGTGGATCATCGCAATGCCGAGCTCACCCGGACCACGAAGTCCTTGTCGGGAGGGGAGACATTTCTCGTGGCGCTCTCGCTCGCCCTGTCCATGGCCGATCAGCTCGCCGAGCTCACCGGGATGTCGTCCCGGCTCGAGTCGGTCTTCCTCGACGAGGGCTTTGGATCGCTGGACCAGGAGTCGCTGGATGTCGTCGCCACTGTCCTCGACGAGCTTGCCGGCCGCGGGCGGACAGTTGGCATCGTCACTCACGTGCGCGATCTCGCGGACCGCATGCCGATTCGGTTCGAAGTGACCAAAGGCCCGGAGACAGCGTCGATCGTGAGGGTGGGGGAGTGAGATTCACTGTCGAAGCCTGGGATCCGGACTACGGCGCGCCTTCCGAGGCGGATCTGGTCGATTCGACCGAGAATGTCGACCCTTCTGTGGAACTGGTCCCCGACCAATGGCGTCCCCTGGCTCCGGACACCGATCCAGCCGAGGACATACTCTTTGTCGACGGGGTGCGCCGGGTCGACGCCAACCTCTGGATCGAGCGAGATGGCAGGTTCCCCGGTTTCGGGCTCGCGGCCACGTTCGCCGCCGGGGCAGTTCGCTGCAACAGCGGGGCCCAAGTGGTGGCGGCCCAGGTCCGTCGCGGTGTGTTCACCGGCGCCGATGCCGACCCCGTCGAGACCCGGATGGGGACTTACGAGGTGATGAGCACCAGAGGCTCGACTCCGGAGGAGCTGTGGCTTGGGATCCAGGAGCGAATGGGGGACCTCGAAGGAGAGGTGGCCGAACAACACACCGATGCCGCCCTTGTCGTGGTGGACGGGCCCCTGTCACACCGTCGTCACGTGGAAGGGGCTGTTGGATATGTGAAGACGCAGCACGTCCAGTACCTGCCCGACGACCTGCGGGCCACACTGGGCGGACTGCCCGTCGGCTGTCGGACTCCGCTGTTCCTCACCACGACGTCGTGGAGCAGGTTCTCCTGGTATCTGAGACTGGCCAACGGGACCGGACCGGCCGGCGGGCTCGTTCGATGCGAGGTCAAGGCCGACATGCCGGTAGGCGAAGCAGCTCGGCTCGCCAATCTCGTGACTGCCTCGCTGCCCCGGTACGCCTCGGCCCGGCACAAGGATCCCCGCGCCCCGCAGAACCTGTATCCGATCGGCGGTTTGGAGCGGGAACTGCGCCGCCGGCTCGGTGATCGAGAGCTGGCGATTCGGGCTCTGCGTCGCGCCGCGGCCTGAACCATCGAGTGATACGACAGAGGGGGTGGTGGACCACCCCCTCTGCAGTGTGGAGGACCGCAAACAACATTGCAGTTGCGGTCGATTTCCGGGGATCTCACCCGGATCGTGTGCGGCGCCCTGCGCGCCATCTCACTGTGTAAGCACTCGGGAGGAATGCTTGTCTCGGGTTATTCCTTGGTCATAGGAGGCATGTCCGAATTGTCGGCCTCCTGAACAGCCGCCGATTCATCGGATACGGCGAGGAATTCGTCTGCGGGCAGCTTGTCCCGTAGCTGGGTGCCCTCGTCGACCAGGACCTGCCGCGGGCCGGGCGTCGCCAGCGGTTGCTCGGCCGGGGCGGGATCCCGCATCGAAGCCGGCGCCGCACCCACGGCGACGATGACCGCGAATGAGGTCAAGACGATGGCCGCACTCTGGACGATGGGCTTCAGCGCCGCCCGCAATGCTCGAGCGAACCTGTGAACCACCTGGGGCAGAGCCCAGCGGTCCACCCGCCCAACTTCCTCGCGCAATTGGCGATCGAGGGCAGTCACGAATTCATCGATGTCGATCGTGCCCGGTCGGCGCATCTCAGAGGGCATATTCGGCGTCCTCGGCTGAAGCGCCCACCACGGCAGTGGAATCGAGGTGGGACCGGACGGCTCGTCTCGCCCGGGAGAGACGGAGTCGGGCCGCATTGGGGGTGATGTCCAGGCTGACGGCCGCCTCTGAAGGCGATAAGCCGTCATAGGCAACCAACTCGAGAACCTCACGTTCCGAGCGGGTGAGACGGGCCAGGGCTTCTTCCAGGAGCGGAGCCTGGCGAGAGGCGTCGATAGCAGAGGCGATCTCGTCGTCCTCCGCCGCAGTGAAAGCAGGAAACGCATTACTCGCCTTGACTTCGAGACGTCTGTTGCCCGCATATTTGCGGCGTTGTTTGGCCAGAAGGCGCCGTGATATGCCGAACAACCAGGGCAAAGCGGTGTCGGTCTCGGGGACGTAACGGTGCGATGCCTGTAGAGCGACCAGGAAGCACTCGCCGACCAGATCGGCGACATCATCGGGGTTGGGACAGCGTCTGACGGCATAACGGGTTATCGCGTTGACATGACGGCGGAAGAAATCGGAATAAGCATCCGCCGAGCCCGCCGATGATGCCCGGAGCAACTCCGCGTCGGAACGGTCCACCACGACATCATTATGCCGGAAGACGCCCAGAGCGTGTCATCTACGACATCTATCCGACAATGGTCGACCGGCCGACGATCGTGGATCAGAAGTCGACCTGGACATCCCGGAGACCAACCTGGGTGCGGAGCAGGTCGAGCTCGTCCTCCTCCAATGACCGGTCGAGCAGGATGTGACGCTTTCGATCCGTGGTCACCAGCACCAGGCCCCGCTGCTTCGGCTGCACTATGCCCGCTATGTCGTCCCAGGGATCGTTCTGTCTCCGAACGAGACAGATTCGATGGATGCCCTCGGAGTCGACTTCTACGGCCAGTGGGAAGTCGAAGATCGCGACATACCCCAGGAAGGCTGCGAGAAGCGCCAGGCCGACCACGACCAGCGTGGGCGCCTCCAGGGCCCACGCTCCCCAGGCCAAAGCCACCAGGAGCGGCGGAGTGGCCAGCGACATGGCCACTCGGAGCCGGGACTCGTGCAGTATCAACCGGTTTGCCTCACGCAGCATTGTCCTCGACATCTAGGGACCCGATCACCGGTGTCGGTATCGTCGACTCTCGCCTGGAGGCGAGCAAAGCGCCGACGATGACCAGTAGCGAGCCGATGATTGCGACAGGTGAGACGATCTCGTCTCTGAACACCACTCCCAGGATCAGTGCCACTACCGGGATCAGATAGGTGATGAAACTCGACCTCGTCGGTCCGACACTGCCCACGAGGGAGCCCATCACGATGAATGCGACACCAGTGCCCAGGAAGCCAACAGCCAGGGTCGCCGCCATGGCGTCCCAGGCGAATTCCGACCTGGCCAGCCCGAACAGCCCGTATGGGGTGACGAGGACGGTGGCGACTGCCAGTGCCCGGGCCATGACCGGGATCGTGCCATATCGCTGTTGAAGGGGGGCGACGATGTTGGTCGAGAACCCGTAGCAAAGCGTGGCCAGGACGACCAACACAACGCCCAGGGCCGCTGTGTTCCCGGCCCCGGCCGAGGGGAGGGCGATGGCCAGGATCCCGACGAATCCGACCGCCAACCCGACAACCTGAAGACGGCCGGGCAGTTGACGGAGCAGGAAAGAGGCGATGATGGCGGTGAAGATCGGAGTCGCGCCGTTGAGCATCCCGGCCACGGCCGAGTCGATCCATTGCTGGGCCAGCGGGAACAGGGTGAAGGGGATGGCCACCCAGATCACGCCGAGCAGGACAACCCGGGGCAGGTCGGCGCGGGGAATGTGGGTGCCCCGAGCCCTCGGGAGGAGGCCAAGCAACAGGGCCCCGAATCCCACGCGGAGCCAGGTGAGCAACCCGGGGTGAAATGCCTCGAGCCCGATGGCGATGAAGAGGAAGGATGCTCCCCAGATCAGGCTGATCGAGATGAAGCGCACCCAGTCGCCTTTGTGGAACGCCTCGCGGTTCGTCCCATGTGATGTGCTCAGCAGTCGATTACCCATGTCTCTAGAACACCTGTCCGCCCGATTCGGTTGCGGCTATTTGGAACCTCGAAAACGCCTCAGGTAATCCGGGACTTCCAACCCGGGCTCCAGGTCGGGGGCCGGGATCGGCTCCCCGTAGTGCGTGGTCATCGGGATGATCCCGGCCCAGACCCCGGTGCCTATGTCGGCCGCGTCGTCCTCTGGGGGTCCGACCGACACCTTGGCCGAGACGACGTCGATCGGCACCTGAACGACCGCGGTTTTCCGAAGCTCGAGGGGGGTGGGGCGGCGGATGTCTCCGAGACGTCCCGGGATGAGGCCGTCCACCATCAAGTCGAGGGCCCGCCCATTCTCCTCCTCGGGGAGCAGGGCGCCGACGCCATGAATGACCACCGATCGGTAGTTGATCGACGACTCGAACCCACTCCTCGCCGCCACGACGCCATCTACGAGGGTCACGGCGATACTCAGGGGTGAGGCTCGCTTGGCGGCTCTCACGATGCCCGATGACGGAGACCCATGGAGCAGGACCGAGCCTGCATCCCGCACATAGAGGGTCGGGATGATCACCGGCCGGTCGTCACTGAGATAGGCCACATGACAGATGAAGGCTTCATCGAGAATGGAATTGATGACCGCGAGGTCATCGACTCCCTTCTCGGGAAGACGTCGGATGCGGGCCGGGTCGTCCCGCACTAATCCTCCGGCTTGGCGCCGCGGGTCATCAGTTTCATGACCGCTTCCCGGGGATGCATTCCCTCGTAGAGGACCAGTCCGACATGGGTGGCTATTGGCATGTCGATGCTGTGCCTTGCTGCGAGATCGAGGACGGCTCGTGTGGTCTTGATGCCTTCGGCCACCATGCTCATCTGCTCCACGATCTCCTCCAATGCCTGCCCCCGGGCGAGACCGAAGCCCACCCGATGGTTCCGGCTGTCGGTGGAGATACATGTCGCGATCAGGTCGCCCATGCCGGCCAACCCGGCGAATGTCGATGGCCTGCCCCCGAGTGCGGTCCCCAATCGGGTTACCTCGGCAAGGGCGCGGGTGATGAGGGTCGCCCTCGTGTTGTCCCCGAACCCGAGCCCGTCCGACATCCCGGCGGCGATCGCCATCACGTTTTTCAGCGCCCCTCCCAGCTCACAGCCAGGGACGTCGTCGTGGGTGTACACCCGAAACGTGGGGCCCATGAACACGGTCTGCAGGGAGACCGCGGGAGCCGGCTCGCGAAAGGCGATCACCGCTGCCGTTGGCTGGCCGGCTGCGATCTCGGAGGCGAGGTTTGGCCCGGTCATGACGCCGATCCGGGCGGGATCGTGACCGGGGGACACGTCGGAGACCACCTGGGTCATCGTTGCCAGCGTGTTCTGTTCGATGCCTTTTGTGAGGGAGAGGACCGGCACTTCGGGACCGATCCCCGGCGCGGCCTTGGCATAGACCTCGCGGAACCCGTGTGAGGGGACAGCCATCACCACCGCATCGGCACCGTCCACTGCGTCGCCCAAGTCGGCAGTGGCAGCCAGCCCATCCGGCAGCGGGTGATCGGGCAGATATCGCGGGTTGCGATGCTCCCGTTCGATGTGCTCCGCCACGTCCGGTTGCCGCGCCCATAACACGGTCGGGGTGGCCCGGGCGGCAAGGGCCGCAGCCGTGGTGCCCCATGAGCCCGCTCCGATCACCGCGATCTTGCTCACAAAGGCACGCTAGTTGGTCTGTCGGTCCCGCTTTCTAACCTGCGGCGGCCATGAGTCTCTCGATCGGCATCGTCGGTCTCCCCAACGTCGGCAAGTCGACCTTGTTCAACGCATTGACCAACGCCAGCGTCCTCGCCGCCAACTACCCGTTCGCCACGATCGAACCGAACACAGGTGTGGTCCCGATTCCCGATCCCAGGCTCGAGGTGCTGGCCCGGATCTTCTCCTCCAAGCGGGTGGTGCCGGCGACTGTGACCTTCGTCGACATCGCCGGCCTGGTGAAAGGAGCCAGCGACGGCGAGGGGCTGGGCAATCAGTTCCTGGCCAACATCCGGGATGCCGACGCCATCTGCCACGTCGTGCGGGGTTTCGAGGCACAAAGCGTGGTCCACGTCGACGACCGTCTCGACCCGGTCGATGACATCGAGGTCATCGAAACCGAACTCGCCCTCGCCGACCTCCAGACCATCGACCGGCGCCTGCCCCGTCTCGAGAAGGAGTCGACGATCGACAAGACCCTCAAGCCGCGTGTCGAGCTGCTGAGTCGACTTCGAGTTGTGGTGGCTTCGGGCCAGATGGTGAGCGCCGACCCCGGTCTCATGGCGCGCAGAGAGGAATTCGCCGATCTCCACCTCCTCACCGCCAAACCTGTGATCTACGTCTTCAACCTCGACGAGACCGGGCTGGGCGATGCCGGGCTTCGCTCCCGGCTCACTTCACTGGTGGCGCCGGCCGAGGCGCTGTTCCTCGACGCCCAAATCGAGGCCGAATTGGGGGAGATGGGCGAGGAGGATCGTCGAGAGATCCTCGAGTCGCTGGGCCACGAGGAGCCTGGGCTGAACACGGTGATCAGGGCGGCGTACCACACCCTTCGCCTGCAGAGCTTCCTCACGGCAGGAGAGAAGGAGTCGAGAGCTTGGACGATCCGTTCCGGGGCCACTGCTCCCGAGGCGGCCGGAGTGATCCACACCGACTTTCAACGCGGGTTCATCGCCGCCGAGGTCATCGACTTCGAGCAACTGGTGACCGCCGGGTCATGGACCGCGGCCCGGGCCAAGGGTTGGGTGAGGACCGAGGGAAAGGCCTACGTGATGCGCCCCGACGATTTGGTGGAGTTTCGCTTCAACGTATGACCGAGAGCCAGTGCCTCGGCCAACGTCGGTGGCCCGAGCACTAACTTGCCGTTGGTGATTCTGCTGGCCGTCGACGACGGTGGTTCGTTGGCCGCTCCGCTCACCGAACACGAGGTTCTCCTCTTCCTCGTCCAGTTGGTCCTGCTCGTCGGGATTGCTCGGGTTCTGGGATGGCTGGTGAAGCGGTTTGGCCAGCCTCCGGTGGTGGGGGAGCTCCTGGCCGGCATCATCCTGGGGCCAAGCATCTTCGGCCGGCTCGCCCCGGAGTCATTCGACTGGGTCTTCGGTTCATCCTCGGTCCGTTCGGTGATCTTTGGGATCTCCTGGCTGGGGGTGATCATGCTCCTGGTCGTCATAGGCTTCGAGACGAATCTCGGCATCATCTCCCGATTCAAAGGTGCCGCTCTCTCGGTGTCGGCAGGGGCCCTCTTGGTGCCTCTGTCGGTGATGGTGCCTTTGGCCTATATGGTCCCGGACGGTTTCGTCGGGCTCGGTGTCGACCGTGCGGTATTCGCCGGGTTCTTCGCCCTTGCCCTCTCGGTGTCGGCATTGCCGGTCGTCGCCAAGATCCTGCTCGACCTCGGGTTCCTCCGACGCAATTTCGGTCAGGTCACCCTGGCCGCGGGCATGACGATGGACTCGATTGGATGGCTGGTCCTTGCCGCCCTCTCGGGGATTGCTCTCGAGGGGTTCCAGCCCGATCGATTGGTCCAGTCCTTTCTCGGCCTGATCATCTTCATCGCCCTTGCAGCCACTCTCGGCCGGTGGCTGCTGGACCGGCTCCTTCGCTTCGTGATGGCCGGCGGCTCCTCGGTGACTGCCGCGGTCTCGATCACCCTGGTCGCCGCTCTCCTCGGGGGCATGGTTACGCAGGGCCTCCATCTCGAGGCCATCCTCGGCGCCTTCGTCGTGGGAGTGATCGCCGCCGGGCTCCGGCACCAGCTTCCCCAGGTGCGCTCCGTCCTCGAGACGATCACCGCGGCGTTCTTCGCTCCGGTCTTCTTCGCCTTCTCGGGTCTGCGGGTCGACATCGGCCTTCTCAACAGCGGGGAGGCAATCGGCTGGACCTTGGGGCTCATCGGCCTCGCCATCGTGGCCAAGATCGTGGGGACCTTCATCGGCGGTTGGTTCGGCGGGATACGCGGGAGAGAGGCGCTGGCCCTCGGCGCCGGTCTTTCCGCCCTCGGCGCGGTCGGCATCGTTGTTGCCATCGTCAGCCTCAACCTCGGCGTTGTCTCCGAGACTGGTTACACGGTGATGGTCCTGGCCGCCTTGGTGACGTCGATCGTGGCGCCGCAGTTGCTGAAAGGCGTCGTGCGCGGCTGGGAGGTCCCACCCGAAGAGGCAGAGCGCCTGGAGCGCGAAGAGTTGCGGGCGAGCAGCGAGATCCTCGGGTTGAGGCGGATCCTCATCCCGACCCGGGGTGGTGCCAACTCCCGCTACGCCGCCCAGCTCGTGGCCGCCGTCTTCCCGGATGCAGAGGTCACCGTGATGGTGGTCGACCGTGAGGCCGGTGGGTTCTGGAGTCGCCTCTTCCGACGGGTCGAAGGGGAGGCAGGTGACCCGAGTGAGCTGCTCGAGGAAATTCCGGCGGCAAGGCTGATGAGACGTCTCGCCCGCGACCCGGCCACCGCCATCGGGAAAGAGTCTGCACTCGGCTACGACATGGTTGTGCTCGGGGCGACCGAGTCACAGGAGGGGACGTTCAACACGGTGATCGATCGGGTGCTGGCCAGGATCGAGGTTCCGTCAATCGTGGTCCGCTTCCCGGCTTCGTACCCCATCTCCGAGGAGTTGCCGCGGCGGATCCTGGTCCCGGTGGCGGCGACCAGGTCGACCCGGGCCGCCGAGGAATTCGCCTACTCGGTGGCCAGGGGAGCGAACGGGAGCGTTTTCGCATTGCACGTGGTGAATCGCCCCGATGGCCAAGGGCTCCTCTTCGAGAGCGATTTGGTGGACGACAGCCTGCTCGCAGGGCAGGAGATGGTCGGCACTGCGGCGGCTTTCGGGGCCCGACTGGGCCTCATGGTGGAGACCGGCGTCCGTGTTGCCCGAAACGCCGAGGAGGAAATCATTCAATTCGCCAACTCCGGCGAATATGAGCTCCTCGTGCTGGGCACCAGCGCCCGGTACTTCAGCGATCGGCCCTTCTATGGGCACCGTGTGTCCTTCATGTTGTCGGCGGCCGAGATCCCGGTCGTGGTGATCAGCTTGCCGCCGACCCGCCCCCCGAGCGGCGGGGTCTGACCTTGGTCGGGTGCCAGTGTCGTCCATCAATTATGATGGGTTCGTCATCGACGCCGAACGGGAGAGCCCCAGATGGGGCGCCGAAGGGGCAACTCCTCCCCGGAATCTCTCAGGCACGTGGACCGTTCGGTCGAGGCATCGCTGGAGGCGACAACAGCGGGGGAGGGCACTCGACCTAGGAGACAGATGCCCAACCCCAAGGAGAGATTCGCCGACCGGCACATCGGCCCCCGAGCCGACGACATCGAGAAGATGCTGGCAACCATCGGGGCAGGATCGCTCGACGACCTCATAGCCGACACGATCCCCGGCTCCATTCTCGACACCGATCTCGACCTCCCGGCCGCCTTGTCCGAAGGGGACACGATCGATCGCCTGCGCGAGCTGGCTTCGAAGAACGTCGTCATGGCCTCGCTGATCGGTCTCGGTTACCACGACACGATCACACCCCCTGTGATCCGACGCAACGTGTTGGAAAGCCCGGCCTGGTACACGGCCTACACGCCATATCAGCCCGAGATCTCTCAGGGCCGGCTCGAGGCCCTGCTCAACTTCCAGACGATGGTGTCCGACTTGACCGGGCTCGACGTCGCAAATGCTTCCCTGCTCGACGAGGCGACCGCCGCCGCCGAGGCGATGACGATGTGCCGCCGGCTGGCCAAGGGCGATCGGAACATCTTCTACATCGACGACGACTGCCATTTGCCCACCATCGAAGTGGTCCGGACTCGCGCTCTGGCCGCGGGGATCGAGTTGCGCAGGCTGTCGGAGGGTTTCGAAGGATCCCAAGCGTTCGGGGTGCTCCTACAGTACCCAGGCTCGTCGGGCGAGATCAGGGATCAGCGCACCCTGGTCGAGGAGGCGCGGGACGCCGGCGTGCTGGTGGCGGTTGCCACCGATCTCCTGGCGCTGGCATTGCTCACTCCACCCGGGGATTGGGGAGCCGACATCGCCGTTGGCTCAGCGCAGCGCTTCGGGGTCCCGCTCGGGTACGGCGGTCCTCATCCCGGCTTCATCTCGACCCGTGAGGACCACGTCCGCGCCTTGCCTGGCCGCCTGGTAGGCGTCTCGAAGGACGCGTCCGGGCGGGTGGCCTACCGGCTGGCGCTGCAGACGAGGGAGCAGCACATCAGGCGGGAGAAGGCGACATCGAATGTCTGTACTGCCCAGGTCCTCCTTGCAGTGATAGCCGGGTTCTACGGCTGTTGGCATGGTCCCGACGGGATCAAGGAGATCGCACTGGAAACCCACCGACTTGCCACTTCTGCGGCGGCCTCGTTGGAAGCTGCCGGCCTCGAGATCGTGAACACCTCCTGGTTCGACACCCTCACGGTGCGGGTGCCGGGGCGGGCGGAGGCCGTGATCGCCGCCGCCCTCGACCGGGGGATCAATCTGGGACGGGTCGACGCCGACCACGTCCGGGTGGCTTGCGACGAGACGACCAGGGACGAGACGATTGCGACATTGCTCCAGGCGTTCGACACATCACCGGTCGCGGATGTCGATCGGGTCGGCATTCAGTCGGACCTGGCGAGGCGCTCCGAGTTCATGACCCACCCTGTGTTCAGCCTTCATCGATCCGAGCACGGCATGCTGCGTTATCTCCGCCGTCTGGCCGACCGCGACCTGGCTCTGGACCGGAGCATGATCCCTCTGGGCTCCTGCACCATGAAGCTCAACGCGACCACCGAGATGATCCCCATCACCTGGCCCGAGTTCGCCGGGATCCATCCCTATGCGCCTCATGACCAGGCTGCTGGATATCTGGAGTTGATCGACGAGCTGGCCGACTATCTCTGCCGAATCACCGGGTATGACGCGGTTTCACTGCAACCCAACGCCGGTTCTCAGGGTGAGCTGGCGGGTTTGCTCGCCATCCGGGCCTATCAGCGTTCCATCGGCGAGGGTGAGCGGGATGTGTGCCTCATCCCATCCTCGGCGCACGGAACCAACGCCGCTTCCGCGGTCATGGCCGGGATGCGGGTCGTGGTAGTCGCCACCGACGACGCGGGCAACGTCGATCTGGGCGACCTGGAGGCCAAGGCGGCCGAGCACGACGAGCGTCTGGCGGCGGCGATGATCACCTATCCGTCGACGCACGGCGTTTTCGAGGAGGACGTGCGACGACTGATCGAGATCGTGCACAGCCACGGTGGGCAGGTCTATGTCGACGGGGCCAATCTGAATGCAATGGTCGGGCTGGCTCAGCCCGGGGGTTTCGGGGCCGATGTCGGACATCTCAACCTGCACAAGACGTTCACCATCCCCCACGGCGGGGGAGGGCCCGGCGTCGGCCCGGTTGGGGCGAAAGCCCATCTGGCGCCCTTCCTCCCCAATCACCCGCTGAATGAGAAGGCCGGCCCCGAGTCCGGGGTAGGCCCGATCTCGGGGGCGCCGTTCGGGTCGGCCGGGATCCTGCCCATTCCCTATGCCTACCTGCGGCTCATGGGCAGCGACGGGCTGCAGGCGGCGAGCAAGACGGCGATCCTGTCCGCCAACTACCTGGCGCGGCGTCTCGATCCATACTTCCCTGTGCTCTACAGGGGAAGCAGTGGCCGGGTCGCCCATGAGTGCATCGTGGACGTGCGGCCGATCACCCGGGCCACCGGGATAACAGCCGAGGACATAGCCAAGCGGCTCGCCGACTACGGCTTTCACGCCCCGACTCTGTCGTTCCCTGTTGCCGGCACGCTCATGATCGAGCCCACCGAGTCCGAGAGCCTCGAGGAGCTGGACCGGTTCGTGGAGGCCATGATGGGTATCCACGGCGAGGTGTCGAGGGTCGAATCGGGAGAGTGGCCCGCGGACGACAACCCGCTTCGGAATGCCCCCCACTCGGCCGAGCAGGTGATCGCAGACGACTGGGATCACGGCTACTCGCGGGAGACGGCCGCATTCCCCGTCGACTCCCTCCGGGTGGACAAGTACTGGCCACCGGTGGGGCGGGTGGATGGGCCGGGTGGCGACCGCAACCTGGTCTGCGCCTGCCCACCGCTCGATGCCTACTCTTGAATCTTGGCTTGACTTTCCGTGTCGGGATGGGATCTTGATGCATTGCAAGGGGTGGGTCGGGACGCAGAGGTGATGGTGTCGCGGTGAAGTTCACCGGCCAGGTACGGGTTCCTGAGGTCGACCACCCAGGAGTCCCGGCAACGATCGTGGTCGAAGCGGGCCAGACCGAGGTCTTCCTCGAGGGAGAGTCACTCGGCCGTTGGTCGCTGTTCGACGTGCATGCCTCGCGTCTCGTGTCGAGTGCCTTCTCGCTTTCTCTCGGGGGGGAAGAGATCACCTTCATCGCCGATGAGCCCGTCGACTTCGCCTACAAGGGCGTCGACCACATGGCTGAAACGTGGGCCCGTTACAAGGCGATGACCATCCCGCGCCGTGTGGTCGCCGTCGGCCGGTCGCGGCGGGGCACCCTCCCGTCGCGCATCGCCGAGCTGCGCGATGCGATGCTGCAGAACCTGGAGTCGGTCGGGCACGGATCCGCTCGTCTCGTCCCGAGCGAGCCCTTGGCCGAGATGCCCGAGCCGGCACCGTGGCGGAGCATCGATGCCTACTCGAAGGTTCCCGAGCCGTTGGACACCGAGCCCCCGGCGCCGGAGCCGGTGGTGCACGAGGCCGTTCTCGAGTCGGAGCCGGTGGACGAAGGGGACCTGGAGACGGAGTCGGTGATGGACCAGGTGGATCCGCCGACCACAGAGTCAGCCTCCCTTGCGCTGGAGACAGCTCCCCATGCGCTAGAGGCAGCTCCCCTTGCGCCGGAGGCGCGAGAGGAGACTCCGCCCGCCCCGTCGCGACCGTTGCGGCCCGGTCCTGGCCTGATTCCTCGCAAGGTGGAGCCGCAAACGAGATTCGAGACCCCCGACCAAGAGCCGCCGAGGGATGAGCCGCCGCCCTACGAAGAGGTGGTCTCGGATGCGGACCCGGAGTACATCGCAGCAGAGTTGGAGCCGCCGCTTCCCGACCCACCCGTGATCGAGGCGGAGACCGGAGCGGGGGCAGATGGGGATGAGCCGATCGATGCCGACCAAGCGACGATCCACCCCGAGGTGCCAGACGAGGTCGATGAAGCAGACGCCGTTCCCGAGGTGGATGGCGAGACGGAGGCCCTCCCCGAGGTGGATGAGGGACCTCGGCCCGAGGTGGTGGTCGATCTGGCTCCCCTGGAGGAAGTTGAGGATGCTGGTCCCAGCATCGGCGAACCGGAGCTGGACCCGCTACAGCCCGATCTGGAGCTTCTCTTCGCCGGTGCCCCGGCCCCGGCAGGCGAGCGCAGCGGACTTCTCGGGGCGGTTCGCTCCGCCTTCGCCCGGAACAAGACGGTCCATCATCATGAGTTTGTGGAGGCGCCTGGGGGGATCGGCATCGTGCGCCAGATCTGCGCCGAGTGCGGATACATCTCGATCGGGGTCTCGGACTGACCTGAGCCCTATCCGCTGCCGGTCTTGAGGACCATCACCACCACGGCCACGATCAACAGACCTGCCATCACCGCTCCCCAGATCGCGGTGCTCTTGCCCTGGGCTGCGGCGGCCGCAAAATCCTTCGACTCGAGGGCCTCGATCAGCCGATTCGACCCGGGCCGGTAGACCAGCACACCGATCAGCGCGCCCGCCACGACCACCACCAGCCCGATCGATACGAAGGTGTCGTTCCAGTCGTAGATGTCGCTGACCAGGACCAAACCGATTCCGCTCAGGGCGGTCAGTATCCCCGCCGGGTTGAAGAACTTGGCCCCGACCTCAGCGGCAACCCGGGCCCAACCGAGCGTTGCGTCGCCACCGGTTCTGGCCATGCGAGGCCCGATGAACCCGGTCAGGAGGGAGCCGCCGATCCAGGCGGCGGCAGAGAGGATGTGCACGATGAGGAGGAATTCGGTCATCTCGGCTCCAAGCTAGTGGTCTGTCGGCGAAGTGATGCCTCGGCGAGACTGCGCAGCTATTTCGGCGACGGGCCACAAGTGGCTCGCCCCAACCCACCTCTGGTTACTCTCGTCGTGGTGTCGCCGACCATTCGACCTGTGATTCTCTCAGGGGGAGCCGGCACCCGTCTCTGGCCCCTGTCGACCAGGCTCAGTCCCAAACAATTCATTCACCTGTTGGATGAACCACTCTTCGCGGCGACTTTGCGTCGTCTCCGCGGGCTGGCCGACAGCGCCCCGGTAGTCGTGATAACCGGCGACGATCACACCGAGGTGGTCGAGCAGGCTCTGGCCGACGGCCAGGTCGATTGGGCGGCGATCCTCATCGAGCCGGCCGGGCGCAACACGGCACCCGCGGTGGTTGCGGCGGCGCTTGCCTCCGAGCCCGACGAAGTGCTGCTGACTCTGCCCTCGGATCATGTGATCTCAGACGACGAGGCTTTCCGCGCCGCGGTTACCAGGGCCGTCGACCATGCGATGGGCGGCTCACTGGTCACCTTTGGTGTCGAGCCCACACGCGCCGAGACCGGGTACGGCTATATCGAGAAGGGCCCGGAGGTCGACGGCGGGTTCCATGTCGCGAGGTTCAAGGAGAAGCCCGATGCCGGTGAAGCGGAGCGGCTCGTTGCCGATGGCCGGCATCTGTGGAACTCGGGGATGTTCGCGTTCACTGTGTCCCGCCTCCTGGAGGAGGCCGACAGGCTCGTGCCGGAGGTCGTTGCTGCGGTGAGCTCGGCTATTCCCCCGAATCGACGAGGGAAGGTGAGACTGGGAGCGGAGTTTGCCGACGCCCCTTCGATCTCGATCGACAACGCCATCATGGAGAAGACCGAGGATGCGGTCGTCGTGCCCCTCGACGCCGGCTGGAGCGACATCGGCTCCTGGCAATCGGTTTGGGAACTGGCCGCTCGTAACGAGGAGGGCAACGCCATGGTCGGAGATGTGGTCGCGATCGAAGTCCGCGACTCGTACCTGCGCGCCGGATCGAGGAAGCTCGCCATCGCCGGGGTCGAAGGCCTGGTTGTAGTGGAGACACCCGAAGTCGTGCTGATAGTGCCCAAGGAGAAGGCACAGATGGTCAGAGACTTGGCCGATCGAGCCAACAGGGATTGAAGCTCGGCGGGGTTGGCTCCATACCATCGGCGATGATGAGACGACTGGTCATCCTGGCGATGGCAGGAGTATTGGCTTCCACCTGCGTCGGCCGTCCCCAGCCGGATGCCGGTGGGGAGGAGATCTATCTCCAGCTCTGCTCCAACTGCCATGGCGATCACCTCGAGGGGGGTATCGGTCCTGCCCTCGGTCCCGGCTCGAATGCAGCCGACCAGCCCGACTCGTTCCTCAGGGTCACCATTACCGACGGCAGAGGACGAATGCCATCGTTCTCATCCTCAATGAGCGACGTCCAGGTGGACCGTCTCATCGAGTACCTGCGAGAGGCACAGGACGGATGAGCGCTCTCCTCGAGGTCCTGGAGCTCCACCCGATTCGTATCCCGATGCGCCATCGGTTCCGCCGGGTCGACCACCGAGAGGCGGTTCTCATAAAAGGTCAGGCGGGGTGGGGGGAGTTCTCGCCGTTTCCCGACTACCCACCCCACGTGACAACGCGCTGGCTGGCCTGCGCCCTGGAGGCCGCATGCAGCAGCCTGCCCGAACCCGGTAGGTCAAAGATCCCGATCAACGTGACTGTGCCGGCCCTGGCCCCGGAAGCAGCGGTGAGACTCGTCCTCGAGTCCGGCGCAGGGACGGCCAAGGTCAAGGTGGGCGAGCCGGGTCAGACTCAGAGGGAGGATGAAGATCGGCTGGCCGCAGTCAGGGCAGCCATGGGACCCGGGGGCAAGATTCGGATCGATGTGAATGCGGCTTGGGACCTCGACACCGCCGCCGAGCGTCTGGCTGCATACTCCCGCTTCGACCTCGAGTATGTCGAGCAGCCGGTGCGCACCCTCGAGGAGATGGTCGAGCTGAAGCGACGGACAGACGTGCCCCTGGCCGCGGACGAACTGGTCCGGCTCAGACCCGACCCCCTGGAGGTCGCCGAGATGGGGGCGGCGGACATTCTCGTGGTCAAGGTCCAGCCTCTAGGTGGAGTGGCAAGGACACTGGACCTGGCTGCCCGGGCCGGGATCCCGGTCGTCGTGTCCTCGGCCCTCGAGACTTCTGTCGGGATCTACTCCGGTCTCCTCGCCGCCTCCCTCCTCCCTGAGCTGCCGTACGCATGCGGTCTGGGGACGGTCGCCTTGATCGAGGGCGACCCAACGCGCTCCCCGTTGGTCTCCATGAATGGCGAGCTCGAGCTCCGGCGACCCGAGCCCGATCCCGAGCTCCTCGAGCGCTGGCGCCCCGACCGGGATCGATCGGCCGAGTTGCTGCGTAAGGTCCGATCGGCCGCCGAGGTGTTGACATGAAGCCGGCTCCGACATGACTCAGCCCAATCCCAGCACAGCCCAAGCGCGGGCGCTCATCGACGAGTTGCATCGCCACGGCGTCGACTTCGCGGCGATCTCACCGGGCTCTCGCTCGGCGGCCCTCGCCATCGCCTTCGAAGAACATCCGGGCATCACCGCCCGTGTCGTGCTCGACGAGCGAGCCGCGGCTTTTCACGCCCTTGGGCGCTCCCGGGCCACCGGCGCACCGGCAGTTGCCCTCGCCACCTCCGGCACCGCTTTGGCCAACCACCTTCCGGCAGTGGTGGAGGCCGATCTTTCCATGATCCCGCTGATCCTGATCTCGGCGGACCGCCCCCCGGACCTCCTGCAGGTGGGCGCCAATCAGACCATCGACCAGATCGGCATCTTCGGCGACAAGGTCCGCTGGTCGTCCAATCTGCCTGCCGCCGAGGGCGAGGTCGACCAGAACGCCTACTGGCGCACCACGGTGTCCCAGGCCGTGGCGCGATCCAGGGGGCATGGGGCTTCGCCCGGACCGGTGCACATCAACATCGCATTCAGAGAGCCGACGGTCCCGGTCTCCGACGACGGGCGCAGCCGTGCCCTGCCCTATCCCCACGACATCGACGGCCGCGCCACCGGGCTCCCGTGGCAGCAGCACGAGCAGGCCCGCCCCGAAGCAGCAGCACTCGAGGTGGAGGCGGGATACGGCCTCGTGGTGGCCGGCGAAGGTGACTTCGACCCCCGGGAGCTGGCGAGGGTCGCCGACCATCTCCATTGGCCCCTCCTCGCCACCGCGACCTCTGGACTGCGCGGCGGCGATGTCGTGAGCACCTACCACCATCTCCTGGTGGGTGACCTCCCGGCTTCACTGCGCCCTGACCTGGTCGTCACCATCGGCCGTGTCGGCCCCAGTGATCGGGTCGGGACCCTTACTTCGCTGCCTGTGCCCCAGATCCAGATCGACCGTTGGGGTGCCTGGATCGACCCTCGCCGGCATTCGAGTCGGATGATCCAGGCCGATCCCGTGGCAACTCTCGAGCAACTGGCCCCGGCATCCGACCACCGGCTCCTGGGCAACTGGTTACGGGCCGACGCCTCGATGAGAGCCGCCCTCGATGATCGTCTGGACGGTGAGGAGACCGCCACCGGGCCGGCCATAGCCAGAGCGCTCGGCAGGATCGACCACGGGCGGCTCGTGGCCGGGTCCTCGATGCCGATCAGGGACATCGACGCCCACTACGTGAAATCGGGGAGAGTGATCTCCAATCGGGGGGCCTCCGGCATCGACGGATTGGTTTCGACAACGCTGGGCGCCGCCTCGGCCGGCTCCAGGACGGTCGCCCTGATCGGCGATCTCGCCCTCCTCCACGACGCCGGCGGGTTCGTCGTCGATCGGTTGTCGGACGTGGTGTTCGTGGTCGTCGACAACGGAGGCGGTGGCCTGTTCGACCTGTTGCCTCAGGCGGAGCACGCCCCCGGATTCGAGCGGCTCTTCGTCACCCCGCACGGTCTAGACCTGCCCGGTCTGGCGGCCGCCTACAACCTGGAGTCGACAAGGGTCGATGGCGTGGATGACCTGAGCTCGTCGATCACGACACGGCTCGATGCCGGTGGCGCCCATGTCGTGGTGGTGCCAGTGGACCGGGAGAGCGACCTCAAGGGCCGCCGCGCTCTCGATGACACCGCACGCGACGTTGTCGCCGGTCTCAGCTGAGACCAAGTGCTCCAAGCATTGGTCGCAGCTTGAGCCGAGTCTCCTCGAACTCGAGCCCGGCATCGGAACCTTGGAGGATCCCGGCCCCGGTGTAGAGGGTCGCAGTCCTCCCTTCGACGCTCCCGCAGCGGAGGGCGATGGCGAACTCGCCATCGCCGGATCGATCGAACCAACCGACCGGGCCGGCGTACCGCCCACGGTGATGACCCTCGAGCTCCCGGATCACCTCCAGGGCCGACTTGGTCGGAGTCCCTGCCACTGCCGCAGTGGGGTGCAGGCCGTCGAGGAGGTCGGGAATCTCGGTGCCGGGATGGGCGCGGCCCTCGAAGGAGGTGGATAGGTGCTGGATGTCGCCATAGGTGGCGATCCGCGTCTCCGATCGCTCCAGTTCCGAGCAAAAATGGGCCAGGGCCTCATCCACCGAGTCGGCGGCGAGGGCGTGCTCACGCATCATCTTCTGGGTGTCGAACGATGCGGCCGCGGCCGGATCCCCTAGATCCGCCGATCCAGCGAGTGAGATAGACCGAACCGCGCCGTCGGCCAGCGACACCAGGAGCTCCGGGCTCGAGCCAACGAAGCGGTCGATCAGGAACGTGTGAGAGCCGGGTTCGTTTTGGGCCAATCTGGCCAGAACGACGTGAACCGGGACCTCGCCCTCGAATCGGGCGATCACCCTGCGCGACAGGACCACCTTTTCCACTTCGCGGCTGCCGATGACCGTCAAGGCCTCCCCGACCAGAGAGACCCACTCCTCCGGCTGGTCTTCGACCAGGTGTCCTGAGGGCAGGTCCACCGGGGCTCGGGGAGCAGGGAGGTCGTCGTTGCCTCCGATCAGGAACCGGGCTCCGTCCTCGTCGATCCTCATCAGGACTTCCGGGACGAGGACGATCGAGCCCCCGTCATCCTCGTCGAAGGTGTAGCTGGCCATCGCGGCCGGCGCGTCGGAGGAGCGGAGCCCACGCATCGCCCGCTCGAACCGGTCGGCGCCGGTCCCCGGGTCGAACCGTGACGACTCCCCCCAACCGAGGAGGGCCATGCGGCTGTGGATCCAGGCCGCGTCCGGTGCCCGGGCGAGTGCATCTCGAAGCAGGGAGTCGAAGTGCTCAGCCGTCATTCCAAGAGCAGGCTAGGACCGGCCGGTCGGCTTCGATGCCGGCGAGGTCTCTAGCCACTTGCGAGAAGAGGGCCGGGTCGCCCGAGGTGGCGAGCACCAGCGTCCCTGAGCCTTTCCGGGACCTGGCCACCCGCCCGACTTGACGGGCCACCGCCGGCGCTGGGTCGACGACGCGTAGGCCCGGGCCGGCCACGTCTTGGATGAGAGGCACGAGATAGGGAAAGTGGGTGCACCCCAGCACGAGGGTGTCCGCACCCCCCTCCAGGATCGGCCTCAGGCAATTCTCCACCTCGTTCCTCGCCACGGGACCCTCTACCGCGCCCGATTCCACCAGTTCCACCCACCGGGGGCAGGCCCGGGTCAACACGGTGGCACCGACAGCGTGTCGCTGCACGACGGAGGAGAAGAGCTCACCCTGGAAGGTGGCCGCTGTGGCCACGACGCCGATGACCCCTGTCGACGTGCTCAATGCGGCGGGTTTGACGGCAGGCTCCATGCCGACGAACGGCACGTCCGGGTGGCGGCCACGCAACTGATGAAGGGCGGCCGCCGAAGCGGTGTTGCAGGCGATCACGATCGTCGTTGCCCCCCGCTCGAGCAGCCACTGTGAGACGTCGGCTGCCATCTCGGCCACCTCATCCAGGGAGTGGACGCCGTAGGGCGCCCGGCCCTGGTCGGCGAGGTAGATGAGGTCGGCTGCCGGCAATTCGCGCCGAATCTCGGTCAGGACGCTCAGTCCGCCGACGCCCGAGTCGAAGACTCCGATCATGGGTGACATATCAGCAGGCCGGTCATCTGGTCACTGGTAGCGTCGCCGGACCAGGAGGTGACAGGTTGCAAGTCGAGGGCTCGGTTGCGGTCGTCACCGGAGGAGTGTCCGGTCTGGGTTTGGGTGCTGCGTCGCGTTTCGTCCGGGGCGGAGGCTCGGTAGCACTCTTCGACCTGAACGAGGAGAGGGGAGTTGCAGCCGCGGGCGAGCTGGGCGAACGGGCTCGTTTCATCAATTGCGACGTGCGCGACCCTGAGGTCGTGGCCAACTCGGTGGCACGGGCGGCAGAGGAGTTCGGCAAGATCGACATCTTGGTGAACGCTGCCGGTGTCGCTCCCGCGCAACGGCTCATCTCCCGCGACGGGCACCTCTTCGATCTCGAGCTCTTCAGGTTCGTCGTCGACGTGAATCTCGTCGGTATGTTCGACGTGACCAGGAATGTCGCAGCCGTCATGGCCCGTAACGAGCCCGGAGCGGACGGCGAGCGAGGAGTCATCGTCAACGTCGCCTCCATCGCCGCCTTCGAGGGGCAGGTCGGCCAGGCTGCCTATTCGGCCTCAAAAGGCGGGATCGTCGGCATGACCCTGCCTCTGGCCCGCGACCTGGGCAGCCTGGGCATCCGTGTCGTGGCAGTGGCTCCAGGGATCATGGACACGCCGCTCTTGGCCGGAGCTCCCCAGGACCTGAAGGACTCCCTTGCGAAGCTGCATGTGTTCCCCCAGCGTCTGGGGAC
>JBOGEV010000193.1:0-1269 GCA_050742015.1 Acidimicrobiia bacterium | reverse complement strand
GCCGAAACCGATGTAGCCGAAGACGATGCTGAGGATGATGAGAGTGAAGGCGATCGGGAAGCCGATGAAGATGCCGGTCAGGAGGGACGCCAGAAGGACCAGGCCGAGGTATTCCGGGCTCACAGCGACCGTCCCTTGAGCGCGCGGTGGGCGCTCTTGATGAACTCGGACACCCCCTGGATGAGCAAGAGCAGAGCCGCGACCGGAATGCACAGCTTCAGGGGATAGAGGGCCGGGCGCCAGGGGCTGGCATCCGAGGTCTCGCCGATATCCCAGGAGTGCAGGCCCTCCTGGGCCCCCATCCAGAAGAAGAAGATCATCCCGGGGAAGAAGAAGAGCAGGTAGAGCAACGCGTCGACCCGACCCTGGGTCCGCGGCGACCAGCTCTGGTAGAAGATGTCGGTGCGGATGTGCCCGCCGTGCAGGAGCGTGTAGCCGGCGCCCAGCATGAAGTGGGCGCCGTAGAGCATGTAGGTCAGGTCGTAGGCCCAGATGGTGGGCGCGTTGAAGACATAGCGCGCGATGACCTCGTAGGTGGCCCCGAACACCAGCGGGAGGATCATCCAGGCCAGCACCCGACCCGACCACTCCGAGAGCGTGTCGATCACCCGCACGAGGCGCACCAGCGCCGTCGCCGGTCCGGCCGCCCTCCTCTCAGGAGAAGCTGAAGTCGCCAACGAACCCTCCTTCTCGTCCCGTGGCGTGTGCTCGGATCAGCCGCGGGCAAGCAATGGGGCCGGCTCCTCGCCGGCCCCATTGCCGTCCGCGGCAGGGCGATACCTTCAGATCCCGGGCAGATCCCGGGGGCTACTTCAACCAGATCTTGTCCTTCCAGTAGTGCTCGCCGATGAAGTCGTAGGCCGGCCAGTAGGAAAGCCGGTAGGGTACCAGGAGGCTGGCGTACTTCTTCTGGGAGTCCACCACCTTCTTGTAGAAGGCGTCCTTGTTCGCGTTGGCGGTGTGGATCTCGTCGTACACCTTGAGGAATCGCCGATTGAGCTCGGGGGTGGTCTTGACGATCTTGGTGCCCGACGCGATCAGCTCCTGGCACGCCTTCGCCGTCTTCTCCTGGAACCGAACGAAGTGGTTCCAGTAGGAGGCTTGAACGGACACCTTGACGATCTCCTTGAGGTCGGCGGGCAGGGCGTCCCACTTCGTCTTGTTGATGATGAAGTCGCCCACCGTGGTGGGCTCGTGCATCCCGGGGGCGTAGTGCCACTTGGCGACCTTGTCGAGGCCGAGGATCTTGTCGTCGTAGCAGTTGATCCA
>JBOGEV010000192.1:0-8999 GCA_050742015.1 Acidimicrobiia bacterium | reverse complement strand
TCTTGAGCACCGTGCCTCGCATCCGTATGTATTCGTCTTCGTCTTTTGCCATTTGTTCCTTAGGAGAAAGGTCAGTCTAGGAGGGCAGACCACCCTGTCGGGAATGCGCTCACGCAGCGTGGAGCCGGAGACTGGAGACGGCGACGATCTCGCCCTGGTGTCGGAGGTGGCCGCGCCGGAAAGCAGCTCCATGATCACGATGTCCGTCGTGGCCATCTGCTTGGTCGGATTCGATCATCCGGTCAACCGTCTTGCAGATCTCGCTAATTGTATCCCGCAGGTACTCGACCCAGGCCGAAGTGTCGACCAGGGTGCTCAATCCCACTCCTCGATCACGACCACGCCACCGATCTCGTCGAGGTCACCCTCCCAGCCGAAGCCTCGCATGGCCAAAGCTGGCTCCCTGGTCATGACTCCACCTACGAGGTTCCAGGGCCAGGTCGACTGCCTCCTGCTTGGTGCGCAGCCCGTAGCGCTGCATCGCCGCCGCAACCAGGGCATCGTCCAGATCGATATTGGTCCGGTGTATGGAGTCAGGACTCCGTGAGAATCCGGGCCCGGGCCTCGACTGAACCCTCGAGAATGTCCTGGGCCTCCTCGATGAGACGCTCCGCCTCCTCGACCAACCGCTGGTACTCGGCCAGGTTCCCCTCGGTCAATGCCTGGTCAGCCGCCGCAAAAGCGGCAGCCGCCTGCTCCAGCAACTGGGCAACGGTCTCGCCGTCCGGCGTCGGTTCCGACGGTTCGGTGGGCTCGTCGGGCCCTCCCCCGGTCCCTTCGCCGAAGACCAGCTCCAACGCCCCGTCCAGGGTGTTGGACCACTCGACCTGCTCCCCATAGACCACGACCACGCGGCGGAACTCGGGGATGCCTCCCCCCTCGGCCTCGAGGAAGACGGGCATGATGTAGAGCAGCGAGTCTTCGATCGGCACCACCAGGAGGTCGCCCTTGATCACTGTCGAGCCCTGGTTGGTCCAGAGGGTGAACTGCTCGGAGATCTCGGCGTCCTGATCGATGCGCTGGCCGACCTGTTCGGTCCCGTCGACCAACTGGCCCTGAGGCATCCTGAAGTCGATCAGTCTTCCGTATCGACCCGGCGTGGAGTCGGCGACCAGGAAGGCCGACATGTTCCGTCGGTCCCGAGGTGTGAATGGCTGAAGGAGCAAATAAGAGAGATCCTCCTCCCCGGGAAGCTTGGTCAGGAGGTAGTAGGGAAGGATCTCGGCTCGATACTGGAGCTGTCCTGTGGTCGCCTCGCGACCGTCGCCGAACAGAAGCTGGGCACCAGGTGAGGCAGGGTCACGGTTGATGGTCGCCGGGTCGGCCGGGAGCGACCAGGCGTCGTTGCGGCTGAACAACTCGTTGGCCTCGGTGACGTGGTACTCGAGATAGAGCTGACCCTGCACACGGAACAAGTCCTGGGGGTAGCGGAGATGCTCGACCAGACTCTCCGGCATCTCGGAGAAGGGAGTGAACAACCCCGGGTAGGTCTGGTTCCACGCCTGGGCGATGGGGTCGTCCGGATCGACCAGATACAGGGTGACATGGCCGTCGTAGGCGTCGACCACTGCCTTCACCGAGTTGCGCATGTAGTTGACCCCGCTTTCCAGGTCAGAGTCCCTGGAGAGACGGCCGAGCGGGCCAGTGGGGCCGGGGACCAGTGGTTGCGAGTAGGGGTACCACGAGCTCGTGGTGTACAGGTCCACCACCCAAAGGATCTCGCCATTTTCGATGACTGGGTAAGGATCCGTGTCGAGCTCGAGGAATGGAGCGACGCTCTCCACGATGTGGCCCACATTCCGCTCCACGAGCACCCGAGTGTCGGGGCGCACCTCGCCGGAGATGAGGAGGTTGAGGTCGCGGTAGCGAAAGGCGAAGGCGATCCGCTTCCAGATGCTATCGAGCTCGACTCCGGCCTCGCCGCCATATTCGTTGTAAGCCGTGCCCTCGTCGGCGAGGGGAAAGTCGACTTCCTGGGCCTCGTCGCCGGTCTTGACGAACACAGGTCGCCCTTCTTCGTAGGTCTCACCGAAATAGACCCTCGGCTCGTCGAGCTCGAAGTCCTCAACAGCCGCTTGAGGGGGGACATCCCGAAGCAAGAACCGCGGCTGCCCGTCGTCGGCGACGACGTTGGCCACATTGACCACCGCCCCAAAGCCGTGGGTGTAGAGGACGCGCTGGTTCAGCCAGTCGTCAGGGAGCCTTACCTCCTCCAGCTCGCGCACCGCCATCATCACCTGAGTCGGGGTCCCGTCGTTGAGGTAACGGTCTGTGTCGACCACGGACAGGGTGTAGTAGTTACGCAACTCCTGAAAGCTCTGATAGGTCCTCGGCAGCACCGAGGGGTCCCAGATCCGCAGGTTGTCGATGGTGAGGCGGTTGGAGTCGATGTCGGGTGCCTCGAGGTCCTCGGCGGCCTCGAAACCGCGCACCTCGACTTGATCGAGACCCCAGGCGGCCCGGGTGAACTCCAGGCTGTGCTCGATGTAGGGGCCTTCCCGCTCCAGAGGCTGGGGGGTGACCTGGAGTCGTTGGATGATGGCCGGGTAGATGGCCGCGGCCGCGATTGCCACCACCAGCCAGGACCCCACGGCCACCAGGGCCAGGGTCCAACCGGGGCGGAAGATGTTGACGATGAAGAGGATGGCAGCCATCACCGCCACCAGGATGAGGAGCCGGTAGGCAGGGAGACGAGCGGTGATGTCGGTGAACCCGGGCCCGAAGAACTGGTCGGAGACCCGATCGGAGAACAACAGCTCGTACATGTCGAGGCGGTAGACCACCGCCCGCACCAGGGCGATCAGGGCCAACATGATCGAGATGTGGGTTTTTGCCCTTCGCGTGGCAGAGACTCGGCGACCGTTGAACCTGACACCACCGTTGAAGTAGTGACCGATTACGACGACAACCGTCGCCAGGAGGAGCAAGTTGAACACCCAGTCGACGATCGTTCCGAGCAAGGGGAGGCGGAAGATGTAGAAGCCGATGTCGAGGCCGAAGATGGGGTCGACCCTGCCGAATTCCTGGGCGTTGAGGAAGAGGAAGACATCGTCCCGCCAGGAGGCCACGGTCAAACCGAGCAACACGGCGAGACCGCCGGTCAACCAGAACCGAACCTGACGGATCCGGGGCTCGACCCACTCCCGGAAACGCTCGATCAACTCCTCCTCTTCGGTCAGGTCGAATGGAGCCCATCGAGGGGACATCCGATCGACCAATTTCAGGCTCACCCAGAGAACGACGAATGCCACCGCTATCCCCAGTGCACCGAGCAGGATCGAAAGACCGAGACGTCGCTGCCATACCCCCTGGAAGCCGATCGAGCGCAGCCAGAGGTAGTCCGTCCACAGGGTGCCGAGCGCGGTCAGGATCAGATAGACCGCCGCCACTCCGATCAGGACCAGCGTGATTGGCCGCCGTCGATCCGACCTGTAGTCGGAGGGAACCCTGGTGAACATCGGAAATGAGCGTAACGGCTCCGCCACGCTTGATTTTTTCGGGTTAGCCCGTTCCGGCTCCGATGAGGGCCAGGGTGCATTCGCATCCGTGGTGGACCGGAGGCAGGTGCGACTCCGGCTCCGAGGCGGCCGCACGGCAGGCACTGCACGGCGTCCCGCTGGGGACCCACTCCAGCTCGGCGTCCTCGCCGACCGACTCGACGAGACCGCGGTGGTACCCGGCCAGCGCCAGCTCGCGCACCCGTCGCTCGGCTTCATCGGTGCGCCAACCCCGGAACACCCGCGAGGTCGCCGACTGCTTCTCGCGCTGTCCGTCACCTGCCTCGACGAGGGCATGCGACACCGCACCGGCCAGATCTTCCCCGAAAGTCTCGGCGGCATCCGAAGGCGGGGTGACATTGCGCTTCAACCTGGACCCTGTCATCTCTTCGGCCACGGAGTGCCCTGCCGAGTAGCTCTCCGCCCAAAGCCCGATCAGGTCGGCGCGCATCAGATCGGCCAAAGCCACGCCCTCCGGAAGCCACGAGTCATCGGTCCGCAGACTGTCGAGGGCGACGTTCTGTGCGTCCGTGACGGCCTTCTTGACACCGCGCAGAGCCCGATTGGTTATCGGGAGGAGTCTGGAGTCCCTTTGCTCGATGAAGTCGTTGCCGTTGGACACCATCGGAGGCGGTGCCTGAGCCTCACTGGGGGCCGGGACGGCCTCCTTGGCTGCCTGCGTCGGCGGAGTGTGGACGGTGATGGTCCCGGTCGGTGACCCGCGCAGCGAGGCAAAGAGTGCGCCCACGTCATCGGGTGCCTTCCTCTCTTCCTCTGGCTCGGGCTCGGGAGCCGGAGCTTCCCTGGTCACCTCGACGACCGGTTCCGGCTCCACGTCGACCTCCGGCTCCGGCTCCGGTTCCGCGGGCCGGGGGGTGCGGATCCTGGGCGGAGGTGTGAATTCGTCCCGACGGTCGAGTACCTCCTCGACGACGGGCTCCGGTTCGGGCTCCAGCGGCCGCTGCGGTCTGGTCGGCTCCTTATCCGCCGGGGGGATGATCCGCACCGTCTCCCCCAGCTCCCAGGTCTCCTCGTCGGGGTCGGTGCGACCACCGGGAACGACCCTCACGCTCGTGGACTCGGTGGACTCGATGTCCTCACGACGCTCCTCGAGCGTCCCTTCGAGCTGGGTCAAGGTGGCCCGCACGGTCTCCAGCTCCAGCATCAACTCCTCGCGCCGCTCCTCCAAAGCTCGAGTCCGCTGTTGGGCCCCCTCCGCCTGACGGTGTGCCTGCTCGATCAGGTCGTCATGGCGCTTTTTCGCCTCCGACCCGAGCTTCTCGGAGTCCATCATGGCGGCGCGGACCACATCCTCGGCTTCCCTACGAGCGGTCGACGTGAGACGGTGGGCATCACGCTCGGCCTCCCCCATCACGGTCAGCACATCTCGCTCCGCTTCGGTGCGTATCCGACGTGCCTCCGCCATCGTCTGGCTGAGAAGCTCGGAGCCGGTGGTCCAGGCGTCGCCGCGCAGCGCCTCGGCGTCGCTCCTCGCCTCCTTGCGCATGGTCTCGACCTCTGACATGGCCTCGTCTCGCCACCGGGCGGCGTCGAGAGTGGCCCGTTCCCGCATCGAGTCGGCGGCCTCTCGAGCCGCCTGGAGCACGGCCGCAACCTCACGACCCAGGCTGTCGAACTCCGTCTCCAGGTCGCGGTCTGCGAAATCACCCAGCCTGGCGGAGAGTCGCTCCCGCTCCGCGATGAGCTCCTGCAATTGCGCGGCCAGCCCTTCGAGGTACGCCGTTACCTGCGCCGGGTCGAGGCCGCGACGGGCGGTGCGAAACTCGGCCCGTCGTATCCCGTCCGGGGTGAAGTCAGCAGCCATCGGTCCTAGAAGATACCGACCGATCGAGATTCCGACCGGGTTTGGGCCTGAAGGGCCTCAGATCGCGTCGAGACCCTCGAGGAAATCGACCGCATCTTGCAGAGTGGCGATCGATACGATCTCAATGGACTCGCGCGGAGCGGTCAGGGCGTCCTGGTAGTTGCCTTCGGGCACCAAGATGTACTCCGCACCGGCCGCCTCGGCTCCGACCACCTTCTGCCGGATGCCTCCGATCGACCCCACCGAGGAGTCGTAGTCGATGGTGCCGGTCCCGGCGACGACGTGACCCTTGGTCATCTCACCGGGGGTGAGGGTGTCGATGATGGCCAGCGTGTGCATCATCCCGGCCGATGGGCCACCCACGTTGCCCGCCTGGATCGAGACCGGGAAAGGCGGCTCGGTCAACTCCCCGACGATGATGCCGATCATGGCACCACCTTCGTCGTCATCCCGCGACGCGAGCTCGACCTGAAGAGTCTGCTCGGTGCCCTCGCGGGTGACTTCGAGATCCACGACGTCGCCGGGCGCCAACCCTTCCAGCGCGTCGGTCAAGTCGGTGCTCCGCAGGATCTCGCTGCCGTTGAAGGCGTTGACGGAGTCCCCGATCTGGAGGACTTGGGCCGCCGGCTTGTCGGGCACGAGGTCGGTGATGAGGACATCGGTGGGGACCATTTCGTAGCCGAGAAATTCGAGCGCAACGGTTATGGCCTTCGTCTGCGAGTCGTCCATCTGCTGGAGGACGCGCTTGCGATAGTCCTCGTCTGTCTCATCGGGCTGGCGATAGGCCTCCTTGGCGACAAGGTCGATAGTGGGGTCGAATCCGGCGATCAGAGCCTCGAAGGGATTCACGTCCTGACTGACGATGGTGAGCATGAGCAGCTCACCGTCGGGCGGGTAGGTCTCGACCTCGCTGGCGACGATCGCGTCGGCGGCGTCGGCGACCGGGCCCGAGGAGAAGGCGAGAAAGGGGAGTTCCAGGTTCCATACGCCGAGGGTCAGGACGCCGACGACGAAAAGTGCCCCAACCAGGTAGAGGGGCCAGGAAGATCCGCGCTCGTTTTGGTCTTCCATGATGAAAAAGGGTAACTGGGGCCTGCGAGTAGAGGTCGTTGGCCCTAAGGTGGCAGAAGCTGGGTTTCGAGGAGTTAAAGACATGACATCGGCAGCCATCGCCCAGAGAGTCCTGCCACGTTCCCGGGTCAATTCGGTGCTTCTGGTCGTCGGCGCGGCCTTCGTGACCGCCCTCGCCGCGCAGTGGGAGATCCACCTTCCCTTCACACCGGTGCCGATCACCGGTCAGACCTTTGCTGTGCTCCTCACCGGCGCCGCCCTCGGGATGAGTCTCGGCGCGGCGGGCCAGGCCCTGTACGTGGTGGCCGGTGCCGCCGGGCTCCCTGTCTACTCGGGGGGAGAAAGTGGATGGGAGTCGGCGCAAGCCGGGGGGACCACCGGCTACCTGATCGGTTTCATCGTGGCCGCCGGCGTAGTCGGGTACATGGCCGAGCGACGCCAGGACCGCACTTTCCCCACGATGTTCACCGCCTTCATCCTCGGCTCGTTCGTCATCTACCTCTTCGGTGTCATCGGGCTCATGATGACCTTCGAGATGTCGTTCACGGAGGCCGTCGTCGCCGGCGTGGTCCCCTTCGTCCTCGGCGACATCATCAAGGCCGCCGCCGCCGGCCTCCTCCTCCCCGGCGCCTGGAAACTGGTCGGGGAGTACCCGCGGCCCTGACCGCAACCTAATGCATGACGTCACGGATATGTGACGCCCTGCATAAAGAATGGAAGGGCGCCCGAGCCGGCTCCGAACGTTATGCACCGCGTCACGCCTGTGTGACGCCCTGCATTAGGTTCCATCAGGGCCTACGCCGTCTCCACCTCTTCGCCGAGGTAGGCCTTGACCACGTTGGGATTTTGTTGGACGGTGCGGGGGGTGCCAGTGGCGATGGGCTTGCCGAAGTCGACGACGAGGATCCGGTCGGCGATGTCCATGACCAGCCCCATGTCGTGCTCGACGAGGATGATGGCAATTCCCAACTCGTCCTGGACGTCGAGGATGAACCTTGCCATGTCCTCGGTCTCCTCCAGGTTCATCCCGGCCACCGGCTCGTCCAGCATGAGCAGCTCGGGGTCCATGGCCAGGGCCCGGCCCAACTCGACCCGCTTCTGGATCCCATAAGGGAGCAGCCCCACCGGGTACTTGCGCCACCGCTCGATCTCGAGGAAGTCGATGATGTCCTCGACGATCTCCCGATTCTCGATCTCCTCCCGCTTCGCCTTCCCCAGCCAAACACTCCCCGCCAGCCAGGAGGTGCGCATCCGCACGTGCCGGCCGGTGAGCAGGTTCTCGATCACTGTCATGTGGGGGAAGAGGGCGATGTTCTGAAAAGTGCGGGCGATCCCGAGCTCGGCGGTCTTGTTGGGCTTGAGACCCATCAGGCTCTCACCCTTCCACCGGATGTCGCCCTCCTGGGGGTCGTAGACCTGGTTGATCGAGTTGAACAAAGAGGTCTTGCCGGCGCCGTTGGGCCCGATGATGGCGAACAATTCGCCGTCGTCGACGTGAAAGGAAACCCCGTCGATGGCCTTCACCCCCTTGAAGGCGAGATGGATGTCGTCGACCTCGAGCAGATGGTCATAGGTCTTCGGGCCGGATCGCGCCGCCCTCCGCTCCAGGAGTTTTCCACTCACTATGTTCGCCGGCCGACTTTGGCCGAATGGCTCCAAGACCGACAGGTCGCGCGTCGCCGGGGACAACCGGAGCCAATCCCATTCACGATTCCGTCGTCGGCCAAACAGGCGCCGGTCGGCCGGGGCTGCCGCTCCCACACCATGCAACTCATGACAACCACCTCTTCCGTCGCTTGTAGTGCTTGACGTCGCGGAACGATTTCTGCTCTCCGGTGGCGTGAAGACCCAGGTAGAACTCCTTGACGTCTTCGTCCTTGAGCAGCTTGGCCGGGTCCCCGTCCATGACCATCTTCCCGGTCTCCATGATGTAGCCGTAGTCGGCGATGGACAGCGCCATATTGGCGTTCTGCTCGATGAGCAACACCGAAATCCCCTGCCGATTTATCTCGACGATGATGTCACGGACCTCTTGAACCAGAAGCGGCGCCAGTCCCAGCGACGGCTCGTCGAGGATCAACAACTTGGGATCCTGCATCAGGGCCCGACCGATGGCCAGCATCTGCTGCTCACCACCCGACAGGTAGCCGGCAGTGGCGTTCACCCGCCTGGCCAGCTGGGGGAACAGGGTCATCACCCTTTCCCGTGCTTCCTTCACCCGAACCGGATCCCGGTTGGCATGGGCTCCGGCCCGGAGATTGTCCTCCACGGTCATCTCGGCGAACACCCGCCTGCCCTCCATGACCTGGCTGATCCCCCGCCGGACCCGAGCCGCCGGGTCCTCGTCGGTGATGTCCACGCCGTCGAAGTGAACGTCCCCTTTGGTGACATCCCCTTCGTGCATGTCGAGCAGGCCGGTGATGGCCCGGAGCGTTGTGGTCTTGCCGGCGCCGTTGGTCCCGAGCAGGGCAACGATCTTGCCGTCGGGCACCTCGAGTGAGATCCCGCGCAGGACCAGCACCACGTCGTTGTATACGACCTCGAGGTTCTCGACCGCTAGCAAGAGCCTTCTCTCAATCCGACGACGGTGTGGTGGGGGGGGGGGG
>JBOGEV010000191.1:0-6440 GCA_050742015.1 Acidimicrobiia bacterium | reverse complement strand
TGCGCGCCGAGCCGATCCACCAGGCGGTCGAGGCCACGGATCACGATGCGCGCATCGGGTTCGGCCCCACGGGCCACGATCTCCTGCTCCAGTTGCAGCGGATCGGCATGGCGACGACCCGGCCGGGCATCGATCACCTCGACACCGGGGACCCTCGGGCCCTCGTTTTCACCTTCCAGCAGCACCAGGTATCCGGGCTCGTCACCCGATTCGAGGAAGGCTGTCTCCAACTCCAGGTGCAATGTCGCGTCGTCTCCCAGCCAGACCACATTGTCCCCGGGGAGCAACCCATCGAGGACCTGGTCCAGGTCGGGGACACCGGTGCTGTTCAGAGTGGAGTCATCAGCCACTTTCATTAGCCATGCTAATGGGGGGTTGCGCATTGCTTCGAATTGCTATGAGATTGCACCTCCCCGCCAAGTGGAGGTGGGTGAGTCGTACCCGCTCGGAGGTGTCCCAGATGACCATGCCCCATGTCTCCCCGTCCCCGGATCGATTCGAGCTCTCCCCGGCTCTGATCGACTCGCTGCGCTCACAGCTCGTGGAAGCTCTCGAATTCCATCGTTCGCGCCTTGGTGATGGGACTGTCGATGACGATCACGATCTCAATCTGGCCATGCAACGGCGCAGTCTTCGCGCTCTGGAAGAGACCGAGATGGCACTGGATCGGATGGACGAGGACCTCTACGGCGTGTGTGTCTCCTGTCAGGGTGCCATCGCCACGGAGCGCCTGAAGGCGGTTCCCCACGCCCTGACCTGTTCCGGATGCGCGCGGACCTGACCTGACCGACAGCGATGCGCACATCGTTGGTGGTCGACGCCGGCGCGGACCTGACCACGTTGTGGTCGCAGCCACCCCGCTGTCCTCGGCGCCCGCCAGATCGTCCGGGTCGCCGGCCGTTACGCATCGGTCTAACCACCGTTTTGGCGCGCCAGAAGCGTGGGGTCGGCCGGCCGGCAGCGAGGCGGCAGCCCCGGCCGACCGGCGTCTGTTTGCCCGAGACTGCGAGATTCGAGCCGGGTCGTCCCGTTGTGGACTGATGGTTGGTCTCGGGCAAAGTCGGCCGGCAAACAAGCGGCCGGCAATCAGGCAGCGTGGGCCCGGGCCAGACGCCACAGGGCGAGGGCGGCGAGGAGGAGACCGAAGTCGCGCAGGGCGATGTCCCAGAATCCTCCGCTGATGGTCAGGGTGATGATGATCACGCCCAGCCATGCGGCGACGACCGGGGCGAAGATCTTGGGCCGGAGCCAGACTCCGATGCCGGCGGCTATCTCGATCACGCCGACGACACCCATCACGACGCTCCCGCTCACGGTCTCGGTAACGAAGGCGGGGAGGAAGTCGACCCAGTCGGTCATCAGCCCGAAGAACTTGTCCAGACCGAAGAGGATCGGCGCAACGGTGAAGCCGAGATGGAGGATCCGATAGGCGAGCCGGGACTCCTCGAGCGTCGAGGCACTGCCAGTCTCGGTGGTGGTCACGGTGGTCACAGTCTGATCCTTTCTAATATCGAGCAAACTTATTTTTACAAGTCAAGTATGTAATGTCAAAGTGAATCTCTTTTAGAGTGTGATCATGGATGAGAATCGGCTAGATCGCAGCGATCTCGGCCCGATTGGCGCTTTGACCGACCCGACGCGGCGCCGGCTCTACGAGTTCGTCGTGGAGTCTCCCGCCGCGGTCGGTCGTGACGAGGCCGCCGATGCTCTGGAAATCCCCCGCCAGACAGCCGCCTATCACCTCGACCGGCTCGCCAAGGAGGGTCTGGTCGAAGTCGAGTTCGTGCGTCGCACCGGCCGAAGCGGTCCGGGGGCGGGCCGGCCGGCCAAGCTCTACAGGAAGTCGGATCGGGACTACGAGGTATCGCTGCCTCCCCGTCGCTACGGATTGGCCGCCCGCATCCTGCTCGAAGTCGTCTCCTCCGGAGCCATCACGGGCTCCGAGCTGACCTCGGCCGCCCGTCGCATCGGTGAGGAGCTGGGTGGAGTCGGCATGGAGCAGGCGCTCGCGGAGACCGGTTACGACCCGGTGGAGGAAGACGGCGAGATCAGGTTCCGCAATTGTCCCTTTCACCGACTGAAGGAGCAGGACCAGAAGACCGTGTGCAATCTCAACCTCGGTCTGGTGCGAGGGATGCTGAAAGGAGCCGATGACGACCGTCAGGCCTACCTGGAGCCGTCGGATGGCTACTGCTGTGTGAGGATCCGCTCCTGACTCGATCGTTTCATGGTCCCCGAAATGGGGTAATCGACGAGGACACGCCTGGGCTCGACTCCTCCCGGCTCCGGCGTGACCATCGAGCGGGGCCCAATCGACCGGTGCGATTGGGCCTCCCTCCCTTCCGAGTTCATCCGAGGCCGGCAAGCCACGGGGTCAGGCCGAGCGTTTGGTCCGCGTCTCGGCGACGCTGGCCTTCAGGGCCTCGAGCAGGTCGGTGACCTCGGCCGCAGGTGCTTGTGTCGGCTCGATGGTGATCTCATTGCCTTCGATCTTGGCATCGATGGCCTCGAGGACGCGCTGGCGGTAGCTGTCTTCGAACTTGGCCGGCTGGAATGTGCCACTGAGCTGTTCGATCAGGGTTCGGGCCGTCTTCAGCTCTTCAGCGGAGATGCGCGGCTTCGAATCGAGTTGCTCGAACTCGGGGACCCGGATCTCATCCGGCCAATTCATGGTCTCGAGGACGACGAGACCGTCCCGGACTCGAAGCGTGCAGAGTCGCTCCTTGTCCCTGATCGCGACCTTGGCGATAGCCACCCGATCCGACTCGGACAGAGCCCGGGCAAAAAGGGCGTAGGCCTTGACCGCGCCCTTGGTCGGCGCCACGAAGTACGACTTCTCGAAGTAGATGGGGTCGATCTCGGCGGCGTCGACGAACGTGACGACATCGATGGCGCGGGCACTCTCCGGAGCGACCTGTTCCAGCTCTTCCGGGGTGAAGATCACGTGCTTGCCCTTCTCGTACTCGTAGCCCTTGACGATGTTGTCCCACTCGACCTCGCGCCCGGTCTTGCTCGAGACCCGCTTGTACTCGATGCGGGAGTTGTCCTTGGCTGAGAGGAGGTGGAATGAGATATCCCGATCTTCGGTCGCGGTGTAGAGACCAACCGGAATGGTGATGAGGCCAAAAGTGATCGCCCCGTTCCATATCGACCGTCGGGTCGTGGCGGCTCGGCTCTCCTCCGAAGCCTTGCGAGACTCGGCTGAGCCGTCGGCCAGTGCTGCGACCAACTCGTCCTTGTCCATCTTGGAGCGACCCGGGACATCGGAGTCTTGCGCCCGTTCGTAGAGCTCATCCTTGCTCAGCTTCGCGAGGGATTCCTTGGTGGTCATTGGGGACTCCGAAGCCAATTACCATCTGATCGTGGCGGGCAAACCGAAGACGGCCACCGGTTTGTGCTGGGTGGGTTCGGTGGTAATCAAGGCCGTGCCGTCATCGACCAAGTCGGAAGTCATCGAAAACGAATCCCCCGTTCGCGCACGCGCGGATAGTTCGAATGGGGATACCGGGAGCCGGATCTGGCTGTACTGCGCAGACGGCGACGATGCCCCGGTGAGACAGGACGACACCGCTCTCCCCGAGGTCGGGGAGCGGGAGCTTCTCTGGGTGGACTCCGATCTGGAATCGGTCGAGCAGCTCGCGCCGGTCTGGGAGAGATTGGAAGTCACCGACCTCGTCTCAGATCTGACTGGTCGCGGAGACGATCCGGGTCTGGAGCAGCATGGCAATGTCATGCATATCAAGGTCAAGGCGCTCAACAACGAGGCAGAGCCGATCACATTGCATTGTCTCGTTGGCGAGAACTGGGTCGTCTCCCTTCACCACGGGGCCCTCGATCTCGTCGACCAGTTCAACGAGCCGTTCAATGGTGACACCGGAATCGGGGAGCTGGACGGCCCGTCCTTTCTCTCTATGATCCTCGACTGGCAGATCAGCGGATACTTCGAAGTCATCGAAGATGTCCAAGCAGACATCGACCGACTTGACGAGGAGTTGCTCCGGCGATTCCCGAACGGGGACGGGCTCTTGGATCGACTCCAAGACCTGAGGCGGCGCGTGCGCGAGTTGAGGACGAATCTGGCCCCACACCGTGATCTGTTCGAGCTCCTAAGCCATCCTGAGTCGGGCAGCGTGTTGGGATCCGAGACAGCACCGAGCTACCAGCGCCTCTCACATCGGCTCCAAACAGCAATGGACGCGGTCGACACCACCCGGGAGATGATCGTGGGATCGTTCGACATCTTCATGACCCGGACAGCTCAGGCAACCAACAACATCATGAAGAGGTTGACCACGATCTCGATCTTGTTGCTACCGGCCGTCGTGATTGCAGGAATCATGGGAATGAACTTCCGTGTGGCGATCTTCGACACACCTTGGATGTTCTGGGTGGTCCTGGGGCTGATGGCTGTCCTGGCCGGAGTCACCCTGCTCGTTGCCAAACGAAACAAGTGGTTCTGAGTGCGCATCGGCGTTTCGATCGAGAAAGGCGAGGGAAAGAAGGAGGCGCCATGCTCCGCCCACCAGAAAGCAAAGTCGTCATGCCGTGGAAAGTCCGGCAGAAATGTCCAGAAGAGTTGCTCAGGTGAAAGGCCTTGGCTGAGGGTCCGCTAGCCAAACCGAACGGCAACTGGTTCCACGATCACCTGCTCAGTCTGACGCTTCTCCTGCTCTTCCTCGTTTCTGCTTGACAACGGCCAGCTCCGCCTCCAGCCAGGGAAGACAGGCCCGAACATGTCTCGAGGCCGGCATCTGATGGAGACGCTTCTTCCCTTTCGGCTTCCAGCGGAAGTGTTTGACCACGTTCGTGACGTAGACGTCCCTCTTCTCGATACCGGCAATTGCCAACGCGTCGTCGAGCAACGAGCCCGCAGGACCGACGAACGGCTCACCTTCGAGGTCCTCAGCATCGCCCGGCTGCTCGCCGACGAGCATCAAGGGAGCCGATGATGCACCTGCACCGAAGACGACTTGGGTCGCGTCCCGATACAACTCGCAGGCGGTGCACTCCTCGGCAGCTTCGTTCAACTCTTGGAGGGACTTACCCGCGGCCACCAGGTCCGCAGCGGGATTGGGCACGGACGAGGAAGGCACACCGGCTCATACCCATCTCCCATCAGGGGAAAACGCCGACCCAATCCATGAACCGGGCGACCGGAAAGGTGTTGACCACCGCCTCCGGGATCACACCGGCTCTCTGCATGGTTCCCACGGCGTTGGCGATGTTGCCCATCTCCCCGACCCGATGGGAGTCGGAGTCGGCCGAGAGCAGGGCCCCGGCGGTCACGGCTCGAGCGGCGAGTGGTGCGGAAAGGTCCAGACGATCCCTGTGACCGTTGACCTCCAGGGCGACATGGTTGTCGACGGCGGTGCTGATTAGGGCGTCGATGTCCAGGTCGATGGCGGGCCTGGTCCCGATCCGGCGTCCCGTCGGGTGGGCGAGGACGCGTACGACGGGGTGTTCCATGGCCGTGAGCACCCGGGCCGTCTGCTCGTCCCGGTCGAGGTCGAAGTTCGAGTGGACCCCGGCCACCGCCAGGTCGAGCCGGCTCAGCGCTTCGTCGTCGACGTCGAGACTCCCGTCCCGCCCGATGTTCAGCTCGGCTCCGTGGAACACCGCCAGGTCCGGAAAGCGGGGCCTGATCGCTTCGATCTCGGTCGCCTGGCGAATCAGTCCTTCCCTGTCCAGACCGCCGAAACGTAGGCCGGATGTATGGTCGGTGATGAGCACGTACTCGTAGCCACGATCCACCGCCTCGCTCAGGATCTCGAAGAGGCTCATCCGCCCGTCGGGTGACTCGGTGCTGTGGAGATGGAGGTCGCCGCGGAGGTGCTCGAGCCGGACCACTGCTGCTGCATTCTCAATCGGGAGGCCTCGGGCCGGCGGGGGCACCCACACCTGGCCGCTCCTTTGATAGATCTCGGCCTCCGTCAAAGGCTCGTCGCCGCCGGCGTCCAGCAGAGATTCGGCGTGGCGCGGGGGACCGGTGGCCTCGATGAGACGGGCCCCGACCCGACGCGGTGGGACCAGATGGACCAAGAGCTCGGTGCCGTCATGCGGTCGGAGCATGACCGTGTCCCGCTCACCGTGACCCAAGAACCGCGCCACTGAGGTCGCCTCGAGAAAGTTCCGGGCTCCATCCACGTCGTCGACTCCGGCGACCAGGTCGATGGTGGCCACCCACTCCTCCATTCTCCTGACCTCTCCAGCCGGCCAGACCTCCCCTCCCAGATGACGTCGGAGGTGGCGGACGAGATCACTGGCCAGCACCGCGGCCCGAAAGGCGGGTACCGCGTCGGTCGAGGGGGCAAGTGCCAAGGCCTCCGCCCAACGCTCGGCGGTACTTGGCCCGACTCCCCTCAGAGACTCGGCCCCGCCACTATCGATTGCGGCGATCAGGTCACTGACTCGCTCCACCCCGAGGTCGGCCTTCAGCATGC
>JBOGEV010000190.1:0-6873 GCA_050742015.1 Acidimicrobiia bacterium | reverse complement strand
ACCCGAGAAGACAATCAAAGTGAGACAAAGGAGCCGAAGCCACCGTCGCCCAGGAACCGAAGCCGGGTCGAAAAGCGAGACACACGTCCCGAAGCCAAAGAGAGACAGACCTACCGAACTCTCACAGGTACCTGGGGTTTCTGGAGGTGGAGCTGAGGGGATTTGAACCCCTGACCCCTTGACTGCCAGTCAAGTGCTCTGCCAGGCTGAGCTACAGCCCCGTAACGGGAACCTGCATTTTATTGCCGACGAATCGCCAACGCTGAATTCTCAGCCGTCGGCGACGACGGGCTCCACCCAATCGACCTTCTCCGAGTCGGCCCACAACCTCTCCAAGCCGTAGAAGTCACGTGCTGCGGCCTGGAACAGGTGGACGATCACGTCGCCGAAGTCGAGCAGGATCCACTCCGCCTCGGCCCGGCCCTCGCTGCGAAGGGGCTTGAGACCGAGTTCGTCGACCATCCGCTCCTCCACATGCTCGGCCAGCGACTGGACGTGGGGACGAGAGGTCCCGGTGGCGATCACGAAGACGTCGGAGAGAACGAACAGCCCTTCTACGTCGAGCAACACAATGTCCATGCCCTTTTTGCTGAAGATGGCGTCCGCCGCCACCCGGGCCTGTTCTCTTCCGCTATCTACGGGGATTCCTCCTGGTCGTTTGCGACCCCCACCATATCGCCTGATCCGGTTTGCGTGTAGAGACCGTTTGTCTCGATGAAACGGTGGACTGTGAGGGGCACCAGGAACCGGAAAGGTCGACCCTGAGCCGCCATGGTCCTGATCGCCGTGGAGCTGACATCGAGAGCTGCCATGTCCAGCACCTGGGCCGTGGACACGGTCTCGGTGATCAGATCGAGCGAAGTTCCCGGTCTCGGGACCACCAGGATCCCCGCTCGCTCCACCACCGCTTCCCAGCGATGCCAGGTGGGTAGCCCGACAGCTGCATCGGCGCCCAGGATGAGGAACAACTCCTCGTCGACCGGGAAGGTGTGCAGGGTCTCGATGGTGTAGGTGGGACCGTCCCGGTCGATCTCACGGTCGTCGATCTCGAAACCGTCCACCCCTTCGATCGCCAACCTGGTCATCTCCAGCCTGTCGGCGGCCGGGGTCAATGACCGATCCCCCTTCTGCCACGGCTCGCCAGCGGGCATGTACAGGACCCGATCCAGGGCGGCGACGTGGAGGGCCGTCTCCCCGGCGTGGAGATGGGCGTTGTGTATCGGATCGAAGGTCCCGCCGAGGATCCCGGTGCGCACGTTGGCGAGCATAGGGGCCCGGGGGCGTCACCAGTCTCAGGGCACGGGTGATGTCCGTGTCGCGACAGCCGAGCTGGGGCTCGGGGTCGACATATTCCCCGTCGATCCTGGTGGACAGGTGGACCCCATTGGTGCCGTGCGGGGAGCCGGCCCGACCCACCGCATCTCCCCTGTCCACATGCTGACCCGATGACACCGAGATCTCGGAGAGGTAGGACAATGACACTTTGAAATCGGGGACAGGCTCGATGGTCACCGACCTCATACCAGCCACCGAGCCGGCGAAGGTGACCCGGCCCGAGGCGGGCGCCCTAACCACGGTGCCCGACGGTGCGGCGTAATCCACACCCCAATGGCCGGCGTACGACCCGACCGGGGCGTACTCCCCCACGATCGGCCCATCGACCGGGGCAACGAGGCAGATGGCGCCCACGATCAGCCCTACCAGCATCTCACTCTCCCCTATCGAACGTAGCGGGATTCGATTGCCTTGCCTAGGGGTATGGCGCCTACGCTCAGCCGGGCAGAAAGGAATCCATCGATGACCACAACCCGGATCGGGCTCATGGGGTTCGGACGCATTGGAAGGAACGTCATGCGTCTCCTCCACAACCGCGCCGACCTCGAGGTCGTGGCGATCTCAGACATCGCCGATCCCGAGGCTCTGACCTACCTCCTCAAGTACGACTCCATCTACGGGCGCTTCCCCGCCCCCGTCTCCTACGCCGACGGCGTCCTCTCCTACGGGGACCGGAACGTCGCCTTCATCGATGCCAAAGAGCCCGGCGACGCCGACTGGGGCGAGCTGGGAGTGGATGTGGTCCTCGAGACCACCAGCCGCTACCGGACCAAGGACGCCCTGGATCAGCACCTGAAGGCGGGGGCCAAGAAGGTGATCCTCACCTCGAGCCCGGAGATTCCAGGTGAGGTCCCGCTCCTCCTCCGCGGGATCAACGACGACATCCTCTCCCCCGACGTCGACCAGGTCGCGCTCGGGTCCAACACGTCGAATGCGGCCGCTCCCATCCTCAAGACGATCGACGAGGAGTACGGGATCAAGCGCGCCTTCATGACGGTGGTCAAGGCGATGTCCAACGCGGGGCGGCTGGCCGACGTCCCCACCGATTCCTATCGGACCAGCCGGGCAGCCGGCGAGAACATCATCCCGGCCGAGACCAACTCTGCGGGGATCCTCACCCAGGTCCTCCCCGATCTCGAGGGCAAGCTGAACGTGGTCGCGCTCAACGTCCCGGTGGTCGACGGCTCCACCGTGGACATGGTGGTCGACGTGGAGCGGGCCACCGACGAGGAAGCGGTCAACTCGACGATCAGGAAGGCCTGCGAGACCGACTACCAGGGAATCGTCGAATATGTCGCCGATCCGATTGTTTCCTCTGATGTGAGGTCCATCACCCACTCCGGGGTCTACGACAGCCTGGCCACGATGGTGACCGGTGGCAATTTGGTGAAAACCATCACCTGGTTCAACAACGGCTGGGGCTACTCCAACCGGGTGGTCGAGGTCACCGGAAGCGTCGCTGCCTACCTGAACGGAGGTAACTGAGCATGGCCAACGTCGCCATCAACGGCTTCGGCCGGATCGGAAGGGCCGTCTTCCGGATCATCGCCGCACGGGACGACTCGGGTCTGAACGTGGTTGCCATCAACGACCTCTCCGACGACGACATCCTGGCCTATCTCCTCGAGTACGACTCGGTGATGGGGCGATTCGAGGAGGAGGTCAAAGTCGAGAACGAGGTGATGACCGTCGGGCAGCACAAGATCAAGATGCTCATGGAGCGGGATCCGGCCCAGCTTCCCTGGAAGGAGCTCGATGTCGACATCGTCATCGAGTCCACCGGAGTCTTCCGTGACCGATCTTCCCTGCAGAAGCACATCGACGCAGGAGCGAAGCGGGTCATCCTCACGGTGCCCGCCAAGGACAAGGTCGACGAGACGGTTGTGCTCGGAGTCAACGACGACCAGCTCGACTCCGAGGACATCATCGTGTCCAACGCCTCCTGCACCACCAACTCACTCGCGCCGCTGGCCAAGGTGCTCGACGACAACTTCGGCATCCGCAAGGGGGTCATGACGACCGTCCACGCATATACGAATGATCAGGTGCTGGCAGATGTCCCCCACAAGGACCTGCGTCGGAGTCGGGCCGCGACCGAGAACATCATCCCCACGACCACCGGTGCGGCCGCGGCCATCGGAGAAGTGGTGCCCAGCCTGGCCGGCAAGCTCGATGGGATGGCGATGCGGGTCCCGGTGCCGGACGGGTCGACAGTTGATCTGGTGGTCGAGCTCGATCGCGACGTCACCGTCGAGGAGGTGAATGCCGCGGTCAAGGCAGCAGCGGACGGCCCCATGGCCGGGATCATGGAGTACGTCGAGGATCCGATCGTGTCCACCGACATCATCGGCAACCCCCACTCATCGATCTTCGACGCCGGAGGCACCCAGGTCCTGGGAGGCAATCTGGTCAAAGTGATGTCGTGGTACGACAACGAGTGGGGCTACTCCAACCGGGTCGTCGACCTGGCCCAGCGTCTAGCCGAAGTGCTGGAGAACGACCCCGCCTGAATCTCCAAATTGTCGCGTTGAGCCGCGCTGAGCGCGGTTCATCGCGCCAATTTCGGATTATTCGAGCAGGGAGAGGACCGTCGAGCGGAAGTCGTTGGGCTGGAAGGGCTTGGTGACGAAGGCGTCGGCACCTCCCTCATTGGCCCGGCGTCGTGACTCCTCCTCGGCGTGGGCGGTGAGAACCACCACGGGGATGTTCTTCGTCGCCTCGTCGCGGCGGATGCGATCCAGGACCTCCCAGCCATCCATGCCGGGCAGTCCGATGTCGAGCACCACCAGGTCGGGTGACTCCGAACCGACCGCCGAGAGTCCGCTCTTCCCGTCTTCGCGTGTCACGATCTCGAGATCTGCGGCGCGGAGACAGACTTCGATGAGCCGTCTGATGACGGCCGAGTCCTCAACAACGAGTATCCGCGAGCCCATGCATTCACCTCTGGTCCGATCCCCCATATGGGGGGCGTATGCGAATACATCGGCAGCGACGCATTCGTGGTTTAGGCATTCTGAAGGGTTCGAGCGCCGGGCAGCGTCAATTCCTCGATGAAATCTTCCAACTGACGCAGCGTCCGCACTTCGTGGACCGAGGTGCAATGGGCTGCGTAGTGCGACATGGCCGAATCGCCGGTGTCCCAGTAGGCCTCGGGCTCGGGGTTCAGCCAGACGACGGCGCGGGCCACCTTGGCGATCTCTCCGAGGACCGGGTCACGCGGGGGTCGATAATTGTTGCGGGCATCGCCCGTGATGATCACCGTCGTGCGCGGGGTGAGTTGTCGTCCATAGCGGTTGTTGAACGTCTCCAGGGAGTTGCCATAGTCGGAGTGCCCGTCGAGCCAGACGACCTCGGCCTCGGTCGTGATTCGCTGCAGGGCAGAGCCGAAGTCCACTCCGGGGCCGAAGAAGTCGCTGACCTCGTCAATCGTGTCGACGAACGCGAAAGAGCGCAGCTTCGAGAAGTGGGTCGACATGGCATGGGTGAACTGGAGGGTGAACCTGGAGAACGTGGCCATCGACCCGCTGATGTCGCACAGGAGCCACACCTCGGGACGATGGGGGCGCGGGTGCCGGAACTGCGGCTCGGCGGGCACTCCCCCGGTTCCAAGCGACTTGCGCATGGTGCGCCGGAAGTCGAGCCGACCCGCCCGCTTGCGCCGACGCCGGGCGAGACGTGCGGCCAGCTTCCTGGTGAGGGGGCCGATCGCCGCCTCCATCTCTTTCAGGTCGTTGGTCGTGGCATGCATCAGGTCGACATCTTCGATCAGAGGGCGGCGCAAAGTGCGGGCGACCGCGTCACGACCCCGATCGGCGACGAGCCGGCGCCGGATCTCCTCCTCGATTTCCTCGCGCAGTTGTTCGATCCGGGCTTCCACTTCCTCACGAAGGAGGCGACGGTCGAACTCGGACAGATCCTCGTCATCGATGAGGGCCTCGAGCAAACGCTCCTCGAGCTCCTTGAGGTCGAGCCGACGCAACGTGCGATACAGGTAGTAGGTGCCACCGACCGGTCGGCCCGGCTCCATCCCGGCGAGCTCATCGACCGCGGTGCGCGCTCCCCGGCGCATCGCCTCCTGGTCGAGGCCGGCCAGCGCCTCGAGAAGGGAGTCGAGAAGCTGATCGAGGTCGAACGGTGGTTGTTCCGGAGGTTGGGTGTCGCTTGCCCCCGGTAACTCCGGGGCAGAACCTCGTTCGCCTTCCGGAGGCAAGGGTTGGGGAACCGTCGAGAAATAGACGTCGAAGGCCGTGTCGAAGGCACGCTCGTGTCGGAGATTCTTGACCAGAGTGGCGCGGAGAGTCTCTCGCAGTGCAACCCGGTCACCGATCTCGATCGCCTCGACCGCCCGCATCCCGTCGATGGCCTCCACCATCGAAACCGGGACCCCGGCCGCCCGGAGCTCGTCGATGAACCCGGTGATGATTCCGAGAACCACCGCTAGTGCTCTGGCCACTGACGTTGGCGATGTTCAGGGCGAGCCAGGGGCGCCGTTGGAAAGGACACAGGACGCAGGCGCACCCGTAAGTGCGTCAAGGACGAGCACACAGCAAGCGGTGTCATCTGGCCGTCCCGAACGCGGTGAACGTTAGTGGTCGGGGCACTAGCTCTGGGCGCTCGAGGTCAGCTCCTTGGCCGTCTTCTCGATGTCGGCCTGGTACTTGAGGAGCACATGCAGCGTGTCGCCGAGGATCGCCTCGTCGACATCGTCGACGGAGAGGGCGATCAGGGTGCGAGCCCAGTCGATCGTCTCGGACACCGACGGCGCCTTCTTGAGGTCGAGGCTCCGGATCGACCGTGCGACCTTGGCCACCTGGGCGGCCAGGTGCTCGGAGAGACCGGGGACTCGGGCGGCCAGGATCTCCTGTTCCCTCTGGGCGTCCGGGTAGTCGATGTGGAGGAAGAGACATCGGCGCTTCAGCGCCTCGCTGAGCTCCCTCGTGTTGTTGGACGTGAGAACCACCATGGGCTGTGTCTTCGCCTCCATGGTCCCCAATTCGGGGATGGAGACCTGGAAGTCGGACAGGATCTCGAGCAGGAGTGCCTCGGTCTCCACTTCGACCCGGTCCACCTCGTCGATGAGGAGGACGACGGGGTCCTCGGACCGGATCGCCTCGAGCAGGGGGCGGGTCAGAAGGAAGTCCTCGGAGAAGATGTCTTGCTCGATGTCCTCCCAGTCGTGGTCGACGTCGGCCTGGATCCTGAGCAGCTGTTTCTTGTAGTTCCACTCGTAGAGAGCTTTGGCCTCGTCCAGACCCTCGTAGCATTGGAGCCGGATCAGATCCCGGCCGGTGACCCGGGCCAGCGACTTGGCCAGCTCGGTCTTGCCTACGCCTGCCGGGCCCTCGACCAGAATCGGCTTCTCGAGACGATCGGCGAGGAACACGACCTGCGAGATCCGGTCGTCGGGCAGGTAGTCGACCGATCGCAATCCTTCGGCGACCGCTTGTGGGCTTTCGAAACTCATCTGGCTCCCTGGGACAAGCCGTCATTGTACGGGTACGAGGACCACCTTCCGTTTTGGCGCGGAGATCTCGACCT
>JBOGEV010000189.1:0-1851 GCA_050742015.1 Acidimicrobiia bacterium | reverse complement strand
GGTACGCCACCACCGAGTCGCAGTTGAAGATCGCGTTCAACCGGATCACTGATGCGCTCCGGCAGATCGGTGAGGTGATCGCCCCGATAGTCGCCGATCTGGCCAACTTCGCGGCTGTGGCAGCCGAGGCGTTCGCCGCGCTGCCTGATCCGGTCAAGAACTTCGTGCTCGCACTCGGCGGCATCGCCCTGGTGACACCGCCGCTGCTGTCGATCGCGGGTGGGCTCGCCAAGGCGTATGGCCGTGTCGCAGGGGCGATGATAAATGCGATCGTCCCAGCGGGCACCCTGTCCGGCAAACTCGCTGGTCACGTCGCGACATTCGATGCCGTGGGCGCGAGTGCGACAACCGCGGCCGTAGGTACGTCCCGGTTCGCGCTAGCACTCAACGGGCTAACCAAGGCCACATTTGTCATCGGCGGGCTTATCGCCCTACGGGAGATCCTGGGCACCATCGACGACCAGGTCGACGAGATCAACGTCGGCGCGGCAGCGAACGAGCTACGTGATCTTGCCGAAACGGGCAAGTTCGCTGGCGAGACGTTGCGACGTGTCTTCGAGAACTTCCCGGGTGGCGACCCCGTGGCGATGCGGCAGGCCGCCGACGACCTGAACAAGCTCGACGATGCTTTGGCAGAGCTTGCGACACGTGACCCCCGTGCTGCCGCCGAAGCCTTCGATCTGATATCCGGCCGACTCAATGACCTTGGGGCTTCGGCCGGGCAGATCAAGGACAAGTTCGACGACTACGCCGCGGTCGTTGAGGAGTCGGGTGACGCGTCGTCTGACGCCACCGGCGGTGTCGACGACCTGGCCGGCAGCTTCGACGAGCAGGCTGGCGCTACCGAAGAGGCCACCTCAGCCCTCGAAGATTTTTCGGATGCCCTGAAGGCCCAATTTGATCCCCTGTTTGGGATGGTCGACGCCCTCGAAGGTCAGAAGCAGGCGATGCAGGACCTGCGAGACCGCGAGCGCGAGCTCCAAGAGTTGCAGGCGAGTGGTACGGCGACGACAGAGGAGTTGCAGGCCGCCGAGGAAGCATTGTCCGGTGCCCGGACCACGGCCGCCAAGAGTGTCGTCGACTTGCAGGTCGCGTCCAACGACCTCAAGAACGAGATGCTGAACGGGGGACTGACCGCCGAGGACGCCCGCGCCAAGTTCATCGACATGGCGCTGACCATGGGCTTCACCAAGGGTGAAGCCAAGGCGATGGCCGACATGTTCGGTTTCGCTACCGGCAAGGCCCAGGAGTTGGGTCGCCAGGAAGCGAATCCGACCGTCAAGGCCGTTGGTGTCGATGGCACTCTCCGCGAGTTCGAGCGGGTTCGGGGTCGGCTCGTCGATCTCGATGGCCGTACCGCCAGCATCCTGATCCAGACGACGCACCGGACGGTTTTCGAGGAGCAGCGCCGCGGGTTCACGACGAGCGGCCCCCAGTTACGTCGTCAGCATGGTGGCCCAGTGTTCGCTGGCGATTTGGCGTTGGTTGGTGAGGCTGGCCCTGAGGTCGGGGTGTTCTCTCGGTCGGGTCAGGTGTTGTCGCATGCTGATTCGATGAGGGCTGCGGCGACTGCCATGTCCGTCGGTGGTGGTTCGGGTGGTGGCCGTATGGTCATCGATTTTCGTGTCAGCGGCGACGACGACTTCCTGAACCGGGAGATCCACCGCCGGTTCCGGGCGGGCCGGATTCAGTTGTCGGTGAACGGTCAGCGGGTCCAAGTGGCGTGACCACGTTCCCGGTTGGTGTCGAGCTACAGATCGGCGGCGTGTGGACGGACGTCAGTGCCCGGGCGCGTCGGTTTCCGCTGACGATCCGCCGGGGGCGCCCCGACGAATCCGCCCGGGTGGCACC
>JBOGEV010000188.1:0-5779 GCA_050742015.1 Acidimicrobiia bacterium | reverse complement strand
CACTGCGTCGACAACCTCGGGCGGAAACACCTTCGTCAGCAACCCGACCGACACCAGGTCCGACAACCGACGCTCCGACTCAGGCTTGGTCCATCCAGATCGAGGCACCCACCCAAACTACACCGCTCTAGTCCTAACTGAACGGTATTGCAGCTAGATCGGGGGGTTGCCAACAAGCAGATGCTCATCGAGAGCACGGCGCGGAATCACAACAAGCTCGCGGACAAGCTGAATGGATTCTTCATGCAGGTTGCCTGGATGAAGAACGACTTACCCGGGTTTATCTTGGGTGACGTCCCAATAGTTCACGTCGATGTGAGAACGGGCCGTTATGGCTTTAGGGATAACCTAGCAATTGGGGACGCGAACATGATTGTTGGTCCGCTCTCTCGACGGATCGCTGTGTTCCTCAGCGCCGCACCCCTCCGACACGCTGAGCTACGAACGCGCAGACTGGTGGATACGGTCAACGCGGTATTCTGGAGGGCGGCCTCGGCCGAGGTCATTTGCCACCCGGAGGACTCGCTGGCGGCGTCGCAACTATGGCGCAAGCTGGACCGCCTTCCTCCAAAGATGCTTCATCAGGAGTAGGACGGCGCATGCGTAAGGAGTTCAAATGCATCGCGCTTGATGACGAGACGCTTAGCGAACTTGCTGTCAAGGTGCGCGCCAACGCCGTGGAGATGATCACTGATGCACGCCTGATGCTCGACGCCGGACGGCACGGCCGAGCACATGCCCTCGGTGTTCTTGCGCTGGAGGAGGCTGGCAAGATATGCCTGTGTCTCGCAGGCCTTATCGGCATCATGACACCGACAGAGATCCTCAAAAGCTGGGATAGTCACGTCGACAAGCTCACCCAGAGCCACCTTCTGGCCCTTCTATACGCGGACAGTTATCCAGTCACGACAAACGTCGTACAAGAACTCGATGCAGCCGTTCGATCGGATGCTGCCCTGCGTCTTCGAGGTCTCTACGTCGACCCAACCACCGATGGCATAGCGGGCCCGAACGAAATCTCCGCGGAGCAGGCGACGCGCATCGTCTTGCTAGTCGAGGAAGTCCGAGCCGTTCTGCAAGAGATGGACCTGCACGGAGCCCTGAAGCGCTTTCGAGCACCGGATGTCGACGCAGGTAGAGAGGCGTGGCTCAAGATGCGAGAGGACATGGCAGCCGCGGTATCACAGGCGGAGGCGGTACCTGAACCTGAACGGTTAGCGGCTGAGGCGAGGATGCGGACCGGCATCGACGATCTGGTTAGAGCCCTCCGGTCATCTTTGGCTGACGACCAGATCAACGCTGGCTGAACCTGCAATTGATTGCCCCCCTCACGCCGGCCAGCGACCCCGCTGACTCCGTCCTCGTCGACGCCGCAGCCTCCGCCTGCCTCCGCTAGCGTCCTTGCCATCGACGCCACAGACTCGCCGTGAGGGGACTCCAATCACCAGACGCACCACTAGGCTCCGCTCGGCCGGCCCCGGGACCACGCAGGGTGAAGCGCTCACACTTCTCATAGTGGCTTTGCCACCTCCGTCGCCTCTCGCCAGAGCGGATCGAAGATGTTGCCCACGAAGTAATCGTGGGCCCCAATCGATCGCACGCCGAGCGTAAGGTCCGCCCAGCTCGAGCTGCCGAAGTTGGCCAATCCGACGTAGAGGGTCTTGGGCCCAATCGCAACCGCCTTCACGTGGAGCTCGCTGTGCACCGCAATTCGCACTTCCGGGAAGCGGTCCTTCAGCTCACGGGCCTTCATGAGCTCCTCCGGCCGGCCGCCGGTGCCAATCAGGACGAGCATGTCCGAGGGGCGACGCGCGATCTGCGTCTCGTAGTAGTCGTCATAGGTTGCTGAGCCCGGCAACCGGAACGTGACGATCCGCACTGTGGCTTGCTGACGGTGAAGCTGGGACAGCTTCATGCCCCAGGTGTGAGTCGGCCGGTAGAGCTTCAGCTCGCTCGACTTGAACACCAAGCCGTGGGCGTCGTTCTTCCAGGTCATCGGTCCAGGTTCCCACGCGCCGTAGCTTGCGGATCGCGGTCGGAAGGGAGGTCGTCACGCTCTGATCGGAAACGTGATCGCACGTCGTGATCATGGCGATCCCTACCCACCGACGGCACATACACGCGTCCGGCCCGGCCTCGCAGGTAACACCCCCCTATCGCCGCCGGGCTCTCCGACCCGCTTCCCGGGCCTGGAGCGCCGGGTTCTCGAGCCTCGCTCCGGCACCGGTGACCTCCGCTCATCGTTCAGTGAGGCGTGGCTACGGTCGAAGCTCGAGGCGGTCGGCGCCGACATCAACAGCATCGATGCCCGACAGAGCGGTGGAGCGCCGTTTCTCTCCGTCACCTTCACCATGGATGGGCGACAGCTTGTGGGCGTGTTCGGAGCCCAGGCGCCCCTATCCCTGCCGCTGGGCAACGTGACCGGCGTGGTGACGGCAGGAGCGGTTGATCTGTACGTCGTTGAGGATCGCCAAGCCTACGGCTACTGCGGCAACATCTTCCTCAGCATCAGCGACCCACTTGCCGGCCGCCCGGGCGTGCCTCATCGGGCCGCAGCTTCGTCGGCCGTCGATGTCGCGGTTGCGCTCGTGCGGAAGATGGGCTCGTAGGGCGGCGGGACACAGGAGGATGAAAGACGTCCCTGATCTCGGTCGGGGCGCGTGGAACGGGTGACGGGATCGAACCCGCATTATCAGTTTGGGAACAAGATGTGTCTGCCGGAGCGGATCGCCGGACCGGCCTGCGAGGCGGTGATGTCGGCGCGGATCGGTCGAGCATGCCTTGACACGCCGAGAGTGTCTGCGGAGCCGCGCCCGATCGGGCACGCGAGGGGCACGACCAGTTGGTCGACGCGCCTGGAGGTCATGAACGTCCTTGCTCCGGCTGGCGATTTTCAACCCGGGTGCTGGCGCCGGCGCCCGCACCTTGACGAAGTAGAAGTTCTCACCACGGCCCCGGAGACACCGCTCGTCCGGTCCTGGTACATGCTCGACACCCAATTTAGGTGCGAGGTGATGCTTATAGCTGCCGTGGTCGGTCCGCTGGGCTAGTCCGGGGATTGGGTGTCCGATGCCGGGAATTCGCCTGCTTCGTGAGGGGATCTGACGGCTGCCCACGGAGGAGGGCACGGCCCGCCGCCAAGGCCGCGTGTATGGCCGGAGGTGATACCGGTACTGAGTGCTCCCCACGTCTTTGGACGATGCTGATGAATGCCCCCTCAACGCGGCCGTGGACGACCGCACCTGAGACAAGGAACGGCTTTAGCTCCTCTGGCTGAGGAGGCACATCGATTACGACTAGAGACGAAGGGCCGCCCGGGATCGCAGACACTGCCTCGACTGTCAGGCCTTCGACCGGTGGAAAGATCATCCGATCGAGGATCTTGTGGTATCGAGACGCCTTCGGCGCCGACGGGAGAGGATGCACTGAGACGATCCGGTCACCTTTGGTATCGCTCTTGGTTTTCAATCCGAGGACAAGAATGCCCCCTCGATCAGAGTTGGCGAAGCGGGCGACGTCTTGGCCAAATTCAATCTTGTCGGCTGCACTAGAGAGGTCATAACCGGTGGATTTGCACTCCAAGACGACCGATTCGTACTGCCCCAGAAGTAAATCCGGCCGTCCAGCACGTAGCGTCGTTTTCGCCAGGTCGGTGGAGGAGAAGTCCGCTACCTCGTATTTCTCCCAGAGTTCGTATAGCGATGTGGCGGCTTCATAGGCATCGGCAACGGTACGGCCTCGGCGTTTCAACGAGAGGGTGACGTAGTGGAAATACAGTCCGCGTTTTTCAAATGAGAAGGTGCGCACAAGCTCGACCTCGCGCTCAAGGCAGAACCCACGGGCCAACTGCTCAACTGTGTCGTGGAGGTCTCCCGGTGGTCCCGAGACTGCAACGAGCATTTCAATCTGGAATTGGCGAGACGCAAGAAGCTTGAAGCTGATCAAAGGCTCCGCGTAGGTACTATGAGCCGCAGACGGTGTTACGACAAGTTCGCTGATTGCGTGGTCGAACGGATCATCCACAGCGAGCAGCGAGAATTCGCCGCCGCTTGCGTCGTCTAGCGCCTTGCGTACTGACGCAAGGCTGGCTGATCCGATTTCCTGGATCGCGGCAACGAAGCGGTCCGGGCTGTAGTTCGGTTCCCGTGTGAATTCGTGCGAGCCGAACGCTAAGGCGTCCGTCCGCCGGAGATACCGCACCCGTTCGTTCACTCGGTGGACCGTACAGCGGAGGCGGGTGAGTTGCGGTGCGAGCATCCGCGCTGGGACTCGCCGCCGAGCCCATGAGCCGGACCGCCTGGGTGTGGAGCGGGTGCCGTCACGTATGACCGACGCCGCTTCGCCCGGGTTCCGCAGCTCGTGGTGACACGAGCGCCCGGAAGTGGGGGTTGCCCTGGGGGAACGCGGCTTGTGCGTTCGTGCCGCGTGTGTCCACGCGTGCTGGGGTGCCCGCCGGGGGTGTTTTGCCTGTTCAGGCGGGGTGCAGGTGGGTGATCCGGGGTGGTGGGTCGATCCCGCAGGCGCCGAGAAAGCCGGTGGCAAGCTCGCTGGGCGGGGTGGTCTGGATGACGGTGCCGGCGCTGCCGGTGAGGGTGACGGCATGCACGCGGCCGAGCTCGGTAGCGATGCGCCGCCAGGTGGTGTCGCAGCGCCGTTCGGCGACGCGCACCAACAGGAGAGCGAGCCAGCACAGCAGCACGTGAGCGCGGATTCGGGGCTCGAGGCGGTGGAACACGGGGCGTAGCTCGAGGGTGGACTTGAGATCCCGGAACCCGCGTTCGGCTTCGAGGAGGTTCTTGTAGCCGAGCGCGACGTCTTCGGCGGACAGGTCCGGGTCCGAAGTGGAGAGCAGGTACTTGCCGTCGAGGCGCTCTTCGGCGCGGATCGCGGCACGGTCGATGAGCAGCCGCCCGGTCGGTGTCTGGCGCAGGTAGCGGCCGAGGGTGCGGTGATCGCGCAGCGCGCACTCAGCGCGGCGGTGCGCGTCGTCGGAGGCCTTCTTGTTGGTCTTCTTGGCGCGGGCCGCGTCACGCGCTCTCGCCTTGGCGATGGCGTCGAGCTCGGCTTCCAGTCGTGCGACCGCCGCGTCGCGTTGGGCCTTGTCCCGTTCAGCCTCGGCGGGGTTGTGGCACACGATCCACCGCTTGTTCGGTGTCGAGTCGAGGCGCACTTCCTTGACCCGCAGGTTGTCGCGCACGGCCTGATAGCGGCCCTGGCGGGCGAGGGCTTCGAGCGCGTCGGCGGATCCGTCGCGCATCCGTTCCCCAGCGATCCAGTGCCCACCGGAACGCTGCAGGTAGGCGAGGTTGGTGTCGCCGGAGAACCCGCGGTCCACCACGGTCACGACTCGCCCGAGGCGCCAACCGCGCAGCGCGTCTTTCACTTCGGGCAACACGGTCTGGTCGTTGGTGTTGCCCGGCCAGCACCAGCACCGCACCGGGATCCCTTCGCGGGTGACGGCGAGACCGATGATGATCTGGGGCAGGTCGGGGCGGTGGTCCTTGGAGTGCCCGTAGCGGCGGAAGCCGCCATCGAGGTCCTCTTCGCTGTCGCGTTCGAAGTAGGTGGAGGTCGTGTCGAAGAACAGGAGATCGACCTCCAGGTTGAGGAGATCGGCGACCGCGAAGAACACCGCTTCTTGCACCTCGGCCTGCGCGTCGGCGGCCACGAGCAGATCCATCGCCCGATACGCCTGGTCCTCGTCCATCGACTCGATCCCCGGCAGGGCGACGTCGTTGCTGGCCCACTCTGCTGTCGCCAGCTTCGACATCGGGTCGAT
>JBOGEV010000187.1:0-25114 GCA_050742015.1 Acidimicrobiia bacterium | reverse complement strand
ATGGGTCGAGATCTCCGCGCCAAAACGGGGTGTTACCCCCGAGGCTGACCACTCCGGAGACGGCTTTGTCCCCGTTGATGCCTTCGGGGGTGAGTTGGGCCCGGCCTCGCCCGTTGCCTGGGACCTCCAGTTCGACAACCAGGGCTTTGCCGGCCACTGCGGTGCCCTTCAGGGTCTCCAGAGTTCCCTTCCAGCCACCCATCTCGTCGTCGGTGGTGAGACTGGCCGACCCGGTCGTGAGCAGGATGCCGTCGTCGCCTCCGAGGATCCGGACCGGGCCCTCGTAGGAATCCGCCATCAGACGTCCTCTCCGATCACCTTGCGCACCTGGGATCGAAGCACCAGATCATGACGATACGACCGGTGGACCTCCTCCAGCTTCCGTTCCATCTCCTCCTCCACGTCATCGAGTTTGTCCCGCAACTTGTCGAGCTTCCGCTTGAGGGTCCGGTTCTCCTCCTGGAGAGCGAGTACCCGGCGCACACCTTCCAGATTGAGACCCTGGCTTGTCAGATCCTGGATGAGCTGGAGACGCTCGATGTCCTCCTGGGAATAGCGTCGGGTGCCCCCGGGGGTGCGGTACGGCTCGAGCAGACCCTTGCGCTCGTAGATGCGCAGTGTCTGGGGGTGCATCCCTGCCAGCTCAGCCGCGACCGAGATCACGAACACGGCCCGTCTCGTTTCGCTCATTTCGACCTCATGTTCTCAGATGGGAGCGCACGTCGTCGGTTTCCAATGCGGAGAGATCCTCGAGGAGCTTCTTCTCTTCCTTTGACACCTTCGAGGGGACGGCCACCTGCACCGTGACCAGGAGATCTCCGTTGCGGCCGCGATCCGGGGTGACCCCCTTGCCCCTGACCCGGAAGGTCTTACCCGAGGGAGTCCCGGCTGGGATCTTGAGCTTGACCCCACCGTTGAGGGTCGGGACCTCCAGCTTGGTGCCCAGCACCGCCTCGGAGTAGGTGATGGGTACGGTGAGGGTCAGGTCGTTGCCCTTTCGGCCGAAGGTGCGGCTCGTGGAAACCCTGACCTTGACCAGGAGGTCGCCATTGGGTCCCCCGTTCCGTCCCGGCCCGCCCTTGCCCGGGATCCGGAGAGTGTTCCCGTCCTGGACACCGGCGGGGATGCGGACCTTGATCTCGCGGTTCCTGGTCTCCGACCCGGTGCCATGGCAGACCCGACATGGTGTCTCGATCAGCCTTCCCGAACCGCCGCACTGCGGGCAGGGCTGGGAGAAGGAGAAGAACCCCTGGTTCTGGGCGACTACTCCGCGCCCGCCGCATGTGGGGCAGGTCGTGATCGGGGTCCCGGGCTCGGCGCCGTTCCCGCCACAGTGGGAGCAGGTCGCGGCCCCGCGCACCGTCACCGGGGTGGTCAGCCCCTGGATGGCATCGTCGAAGGAGATGGTGAGCTCGGCTCGGGCATCGGCGCCTTTCGCCGGGCCGGCGCGGCCGGATGACCCGAAACCGAACAGGTCGCCGAGGCCGCCGAACCCGCCGAGCAGATCAGAGAGGTCCTCCACCCGGACTTGCTGACCGCCAAAGCCGCCACCGGGCCCGCCGTAGCCGCCGAACCCACCGGTCTCGACCATGCGGCGCACCTGGTCGTACTCCTTGCGCTGCTCCGGGTTGGAAAGCGTGGCGTATGCCTCGGAGATCTCCTTGAACTTCTCCTCGGCCGCCTCGTCTCCGGGGTTGGCATCGGGGTGATAGGTCTGTGCCAGCTTGCGATAGGCCTTCTTGATCTCGTCGGCCGTGGCTTCCTCCCCGACCCCGAGCACCTGATAGAAGTCTTTGTCGACCCAGTCGCGGTTCACTCTCTTGCTTCCAGCATCACCATTGCGGGCCGGAGTGTCCGGCCCTTGAGCCGATACCCACGTCGCAGCTCCTGGGAGACGACGAGGTCGGAGCTCCCGCCGGGCGCCCCTACCGGCTCGTGGATCTCAGGATCGAAGGGCTCGCCGATCGTGGGCACGACTTCGAGGCCTTCCTGCTCCAGTGCCTTGAGCAATTGCTCGCGGGTGTTGATCATCCCGGACAGGAGCTTCCGCTCGGCATCGGTGGACGTCTCGGCGGCCAAGGCTGCGTCAAAGGAGTCGAGCACCGGCATCAGCTCCCGGACGACGCGTTCGGCGGCTCGATCGAGCACCACTGCCTGCTCACGCGTGGTTCGTTTGCGGTAGTTGTCGAAGTCGGCGGCGACCCGCTTCAGGTCGTCCAGATACGAAGAGGCCTCGTCCCTCGACTCCTCGACATGGGCGAGCAGGACCCCGATCGCCTCGTCCTTGTCCTGGGGCAGGTCGATGCCCAACGCCGCTGCATCGGTTGGGCCCTTTGCCTCCACAACCTCGCCCTCCACGACCTCGGGCTTGGGATCACTCATGACTCACCTGCGTAAAACGTAGAGCGCAAAACGTAGAACGGGATGTTGACGAGGCCATCAGGCCTCGTCATCATCCTCAATGATCTCCGCTTCGACGACATCGTCGTCGTCGGTCTCGGTTTCCTCGGTCCCGGCCTGCGCCTGCTGGGCCGCCTGCTCGTAGAGCCGCGTTGCCATCGCCTGGCTGGCCTGGACCAACTCATCCATCTTCGACCTGATCTCGCCGGTGTCGGCGGTGTCGTTCTCCAGCGTCAGCCTCAGGGCGGCCAGGGTGGTCTCAACCCCCGACTTCTCGTCCTCGTTCATGTTCTCGGCCTGCTCCTCGAGCAGTTTCTCGGTCTGGTGGACGAGTTGGTCCGCCTGGTTGCGGGTCTCCACGGCCTCGCGTCGCTTGGCGTCCTCCTCGGCATAGGCCTCGGCATCCTTGACCATGCGGTCGATGTCGTCCCGGGCGAGGGCGGTGCCACCGGTGATAGTCATCTTCTGTTCCTTGCCGGTAGCCATGTCCTTGGCATGCACGTTCACGATGCCGTTGGCGTCGATGTCGAAGGTGACCTCGATCTGGGGGATTCCCATCGGTGCCGGCGGGATCCCGGTGAGACGGAACTTACCCAGGCTCTGGTTGTCGGCGACCATGGCCCGCTCGCCCTGGAGGACGTTGATCTCGACGTCGGACTGATTGTTCTCGGCGGTGGTGAAGATCTCCGACCTCTTGGTGGGGATGGTCGTGTTGCGCTCGATCATCCGGGTCATCATCCCACCCTTGGTCTCGATCCCGAGAGTCAGCGGCGTGACATCGAGGAGGAGAATGTCCTTGACGTCACCCTTGAGGACGCCGGCCTGGATGGCGGCACCGGAAGCCACGACCTCGTCGGGATTGACCCCACGGTGGGCATCCTTGCCGGTCAGGCTCTTGACCAGTTCCTGGACTGCCGGCATCCGGGTCGAACCACCGACGAGCACCACGTGGTCGATGTCGGAAACGGGGATACCCGAGTCCTTGATCGCCTGCTCGAAGGGGCGCTTGGTGCTGTCGAGCAAATCCTCGGTCAGCTTCTGGAACTCGGAGCGGGTCAGCTTGCGCTGAAGATGGAGCGGTCCTTCGGAGGTGGCCGTGATGAACGGAAGGTTGACCTCGGTCTCGGAGACGGTCGACAACTCGATCTTCGCCTTCTCCGCGGCCTCCTTGAGACGCTGCAACGCCATCCTGTCCTTGCCCAGGTCGACGCCGTGGTCGTTCTTGAACCCCTCGACCAGCCAGTCGATGACCTTCTGGTCCCAGTCGTCGCCACCGAGTTGGGTGTCACCCGAGGTGGCCTTGACCTCGAAGACGCCGTCACCGATCTCGAGGACAGACACGTCGAATGTACCTCCGCCCAGGTCGAAGACGAGGATGGTCTGATCGGACTCCTTGTCGAGCCCGTAGGCCAGGGAGGCGGCCGTGGGCTCGTTGATGATACGGAGTACGTTGAGGCCCGCGATCTGACCGGCTTCCTTGGTCGCCTGACGCTGGGCGTCGTTGAAGTAGGCGGGGACGGTGATCACGGCATCGGTGACGGTGTCTCCGAGATAGGACTCGGCGTCGCGCTTCAACTTCATCAGGATGCGGGCCGAGATCTCCTGGGCGGTCAGCTTCTTCCCGTCGACCTCGATCGACCAGTCGGTGCCCATATGACGCTTGACCGAGCGGACCGTCTGGTCCGGGTTGGTGATCGCCTGTCGTTTTGCCACCTCTCCGACCAGCACCTCACCGTCCTTGAACGAGACCACCGATGGGGTGGTTCGGCCCCCTTCCACATTGGGGACGACGGTGGGGTCTCCGCCCTCCAACACCGCGATGACGCTGTTGGTGGTGCCCAGATCGATGCCTACTGCGCGTGCCATGTATCAAATCCTCCGAGTCAGGTATGAGTCTGTCGAGATGGTACAACCTGAGTCGGGTAGTGTCATATTCCGCGTACTTGGAACCCAAGCCCAAAACTCAGAACCCATCAAATCTGGTGGGCGCTTCAGCCCAAAGACTTGATGTATTCCACCAGGTCGTCGATATCGGCTTGGGTGAGGCTGTCGGAGTAGGTAGTTGGCATCACCGCGTCGAACCCGGCCACGAGCTGAGATGCCGGGTCGACGATCGAGTTGAACAGGTAGGCATCGTCGGCCACCACCGATTCACCGGTCGTGAGCTCGACGGTGGAGCCGGCCAGCCCACCCCAGCCCGGCCCGGTCCCCGATGTCGCGTCAATGGCATGACAGGCGAGACAACCGGTCTCCGCGGCCAGCGCCTCGCCCCGGGCCGCCGATTCGTTGTCGACCCCGACCGGGGCCGTCGACTCGTCGGTCCCGGCGTCGAGCGGCTGGCTACCACTGAACAGCCACAACCCGACTCCGAGGACGATGACGATTCCAAGCGCCAACAATCCTTCGGACCAGCTTCTCATGGAGCGGCAACCGTAGACATCGCGATCGGCAATCCTATGGTTTCAGGGCTGTGGTCGAGATCACCAGACGCCGTCTCTTGGAGATTGCCGCCGGTCCCATCGTCCCCTTCGCCCAGCAAACGTCCCGGGCGGCACCTGACATCAACCCGCGATCGACCTGGGCCATCGACCGGCCGGCGCGGGGTCCCTTGGAGGGGGAGGTGGTCCGATTCCTCCTGGTCCACCACACCGCGTCGGGCAACGGGCACACCGCAGACGAGGTGCCCGACCTGCTGCGTGGGATCTACGACTTTCACACCGGCCCGGAGCGGGCCTGGAACGACATCGCGTACAACTTCCTGATCGATGCCGGTGGCGGGATCTGGGAGGGAAGGTCGGGAAGTCTCGCCGGACCGGTGGCCGGCGACGCCAATGGGGGGAATCAGGGCTTTTCCCAACTGGTCTCTCTCATCGGCGACTTCGATTCGGCGCAGCCATCTCCCGCCTCGCTCGATTCCCTGGTCGACCTGCTCGCCTGGTTGGCCGATCGATATCAGGTTGCCACTGAGCCGGGGAGTCAGGTCACATTCAGCAGTCGGGGCTCGAATCTGTGGCCCAGCGGCGCACAGGTCACAACTCCGACGATCACCGGGCACCGCACCATGAGCCAAACATCTTGCCCCGGATCCAACCTGAACTCATACGTCACAGGGGACCTGATGGCCGACGTGTCCGGGGCCCGTCTCGGTGCCGCGGCCGGCGAGGCGTCATCCAGCACCACCACTACCAGCACCACGATGACCACCCTCGACGAGCAGGTGCCCCCGACGTCGTCGACCACGACCACCACCATCCCCCCGACCCCGCCTCCCACTCGCTCACCACTGCTTCTCGTCGCCACCGTCGTCGCCGGCCTCGCCACCCTCCTCGCCGCTTGGCGGGCGCGACGGATGGGGGACAGATAGCGTGGGAACCGCGTACCTGAGGTACGTAGCGTCATATATGGCGCTACTGGAACAGAGAAAGCCGCCGACACGTGCTTTCGAGGAGGTGACATGACCGGCATCGATGTCGCCCTGCTGCTGCTTCGGCTGTGGGCGGGGATCGTGATCATCGCCCACGGGGTGAATCATGGGAGGTCCCAGGAGGGGACCGCCAGATGGTTCGCCTCCAAGGGTTTCCGATCGCCGAAGCTGAATGCCCGAATCTCGGCACTGAACGAGATCGCGATCGGCTTGGCCCTCATCGCCGGCTTGCTGACGTCGGTGGCGGCGGCCGCACTCGTGGCGACCATGTTCGTCGCCTTCTGGTCGATCCATCGTTTCGCCGGGTTCTTCAACTTCCATCGTCCCGACGAGGGTTGGGAGTACGTGGCCACCCTATCGGTGATCGGGGTCGCCCTGGCCATCGCCGGTCCCGGCCACTACTCGGTGGACGAGGCCCTGGGCATCGCCGGAAACCTGGACGAATGGGTGGGTCTAGCCATCATCGGTGGCGGTCTCCTCGTGGCCGCGGGGCAGCTTGCGACCTTCTGGCGCAAGCCCTCAGGTGGAGGAGGACCAGCGTGAGGGTCGGGCCACTCCCCAGCGACTACCAGTTCGCGCGCGACCAGCTGCATCAGATCGCCTTTTATGCGATCGCGCCCGCCCGGTACGCCGTCGAGAAGAAGATGGGTTTGCTGGCCACGCCTGAAGGGTTCGGGACGCCGGAGTACGGCGGCCGGGTCTCCCGGGTCGAGCGCAACCTGCTGGTCCACGAACAGGGCGGGAACATGGCCACGCAGACCATCACCAGTGTCCGGGCTGCCGCCGAGTTCTTCGGTGCCGAATACGAACCCGGGTGGTTCACCGATTTCAAGGACCCACTTCCGGCGATGGACCCGGACCGGCCGTTGAAGGTCGACGAGGCTCCCGCTTTGGCACTGGCTGATTGGTTCGACTTCGGCTTCGAGGTCCTGGAGGAGTTGGTCGGTCACGGCAGCGGCGACGATGACGTGTCGACGGCCCAGCTATGGCCGGAGCACTTCGATGCTGCTATCGAGATGGGTAGCCAGGACGCTGGCCGACGCGCCACCTATGGCGCCTCGCCGGGGGATTCGGAGCACCTGGAGCCGTACCTGTATGTCTCGGGATGGTCCGAGGTCGACCGGTCGAACCCCTTCTGGAACGACCGTCACTTCAACGGGGCCAGTCTCCCCTTCACCACCATTCTCGAGGCTGACGACCAGAAGCGAGTCGCTCTCGACTTCTTGCTGACCGGGTACCAGGAGCTCCACACCTGAGGCCGGGTCCCGAAATTGGCGCGATAAACCGCGCCAGGCGCGGCCCGACGCGCCAATTTCGGGGTGGTTAACGGCTGGCGTGTTCCATGATCTCGGCGACCAGCCCCCGGGCCGCGGCGCGGACGATGCGCACCGTCTCCTCATATCCCGCTGCGGGACCGCCCCACGGATCGGGCACGTCGTCGGTATCTGCCTTCGGGTCGTAGGTTCGGAAGAGCCGGGCGCGGGCCTGTGCCTCCAGTGAGGGGGCCAGGGCCTGCAGGTCACGCAGATTGGCCCGGTCCATGGCGAGGATGATGTCGAATCGGTCGAAGTCGGCTCTGGTGACGAGTCTCGCCCGACCTTCGATGCGAAGCCCGGCCCTGGCGCCGGCGGCCACCGCTTCGTCGTGAGGCGGCAGACCGATGTGCCACGACCCGGTTCCCGCCGAGTCGACGTCGAGCTCCAACCCGGATTCGGCCGCCGCCTCCCGGATCGCAGCCTCTGCGGCCGGGGACCGGCAGATGTTGCCCGCGCAGACTGCCAGGATCCTCAACCAGCCTCCCCGGCAAGGCGGGTAACGGCCAACTCGACATAGCTGGGGTCGGTATCGATCCCCACGTAGTGGCGGCCGGAGCGAACGGCGGCCACGGCGGTCGATCCGGATCCCATGAACGGGTCGAGGACGAGGTCACCCTCGTAGGTGTAGAGCTGGATGAGGCGATGGGGCAGGGCGACCGGGAAGGGCGCCGGGTGGCCGATCTTCCGGGCGCTCTCGGATGGGATCTCCCAGATGTCCAGTGTCGCTTCGAGGAACTCCTCGGTGGCGATGGTCGCTTGGCTGGGCAGATCCTGCGCCTCCCGTCGCGCCCGGTTCACGGCCCGATCGAACCGCCCTTTCGAGGCGACGATGACTCGCTCGGTCACGTCGCGAAGCACCGGATTCTGTGGTGAGCGAAACGAGCCCCAGGCACAGCTCCCACCCGCTCCGCGTGCCTTCTGCCAGATGATCTCGCCACGCATCAGCATCCCGAGGTCGTCCTGGAGGATGGCGATCACATCAGCCGACAGCGACCTGTACGGCTTCCGGCCGAGATTGGCGACGTTGACCGCCATCCGCCCCCCCGGCTCGAGCTTGCGCAGGCAAACGGCGAACACGTCGTGGAGCATCTCGAGGTATTCGACGTAGGACGAGGGGACGTGGCCGGCGGCGAGATCGGTCTCGTACTCCTTGCCCGCGAAGTACGGGGGCGAGGTGACCATCAACGCCACCGATCGGTCGGCGACCTGGTCGTCGGTGATCCCGCGGGCGTCGCCCTCGAAGATCACGTCCAGGGCCACGGGAGGCTCGACCCTCTCGTCAGGTGAGACCAGGGGTGGGGTGAACCGCTCGTAGAAGGCGGTCGAATCGTGGGACTCACGCTTCCCCGAGCCGAATTGGGATGTGGTCGTCGCCGACCGTTGCCTCGCCATCGCAGGGGAAGTTACCCGCCGACCTCCCCGGTGACCGGGCATACCCGACTGCTCGCGGTATGCTTGCAATAGCAAGCACCTTGCCACCGATGAACCAGGACCACGAACCTTCCACCATCGAGATCTCGCTCCGCGACGGGACTGTCGCCGAGATGAGGCCGATCTCCCCCGAGGATCGTGGCCTCCTCGCCGAAGGGCTGAGCCGGATGTCTGAACAGAGCCGGTTTGCCCGGTTCGGGACCGGTGTTTCCAGCCTGAGCGATTCGGAGCTTCGGTATCTCACCGAGGTCGATCAGGTGAGCCACGTGGCCTGGGGGGCGACGATCGACGATGAGCCCGCCGGAGTAGGCCGATACATCCTCGCCGGGGGCTCCGAAGCGGAGATCGCTATCACCGTCGTCGACCGCTATCAGCTCAGAGGTCTGGGACGTCTCCTGTTCGAGGCTCTTGCGGCATCGGCTCGCGCCGCGGGCGTCTCAGCCTTCACTTTCTCGATCGAGCCATGGAACCGGAGTGTGCTCCGGATGCTTCCCGGGGTCTCGATCGAGCTGGATGAAGCCGACGGGATGCTGACCGGCGGTGTCGACTTGGCCGAGATCCCCCCAGGCGACCATGACCAGGATTTCGTCGACCTGCTGGATCGGTGTCGCCAGGGGTGGCCCGCCCCCTGAGCCCTATTCCGCCGGCTCCAGGTCGAGGGAGGCGGAGTTGATACAGTAGCGGAGCCCGGTCGGGTTGGGCCCGTCGTCGAACAGATGACCCAGGTGCCCGCCGCAGTTGGCACACCGCACCTCGGTCCGGATCATGCCGTGTGACACGTCCCGCGACTCGTCGATTCGCTCTGGCTCCAGAGCTTGGTAGAAGCTGGGCCAGCCCGAACCCGACTCATATTTGGTGTCAGAGGAGAACAGCTCCTCACCACACCCGGCGCACCGATAGGTCCCTTCGGTCTTCGAGTTCAGGTACTTCCCGGTGAATGGTGGCTCGGTTCCTGCCTTTCGCAGCACCTGGTACTGCTCTGGAGACAGCTTCTCCGCCCATTCGGCTTCGGTTTGGGGCACGTTGGTCACTGGGTCACTCCTATCGCTCACATCCGATACAAGCGAGTGCCGGTGCTGATTGTTCCCGCTCATGAAAGGTGTGTCAGCAGTCGGTCGACGAACACACCCTGGGCCGGGTTGAGCTTGACCCGGGCCTCGTCGGGGCTCATCCACACCACCCGGTCGATCTCGGGGAATCTGCGGCCCCCGATCATGATCATGCCGGGGACCATGGTCTCCGCGTTCAGCTCGGACTCCACCGCGTAAGCGATAACGACCTTTCGTGACTTCAGGGTGGTCTCCCCGAGCTCGATCCATGGCATCGGTGGGGCCGTCCACCCGGTTTCCTCTTCGAATTCCCGAGCAGCGGCCTCGAGGTCGCTCTCATCGGGTTCGACGATTCCCTTGACGATCGACCACCACCCGTTGTCCCTGCGGGCAAAATAGGGCCCGCCGGGATGGGCGATGAGCAGTCGTAGCTCACCGTCGATGCGGTAGGGGAGAAGACCCGCGGATCTCAAGGGCCTCAACATTACGCTGGCTCGGTGACAGTTCCCCAGGCCACCGACCGTTTCGCCGGCTCGGTGGTGCTGGCCCTGCCCGGCTTCAGACTCCATCCCGGAGAGCCGCTGGGCGTCGGTCTGAAACGGCTCAGCGTCGCTTCGATCGACGAGGCGATTGCCGGTTTCTACAACGGGGAAGCGATGTTCGGGGAAGCCATCCACACCTCGCGCAAGGCCATGAAGCGGATTCGCGCCCTGCTCCGTCTCGTCCGCTACGAGCTCGGGGACAAGGTGTACCGCTTCGAGAACGAGTGGATGAGGGACACGGCTCGGCTCATCTCGGAAGTTCGAGCGGCCACGGTCCTGGTGTCGGGTGCGGAGGATCTCCGCAACCTGTACCGGCCACTGCTGGCGTCCGGCACCTTCGACGAAGTGGTGGAGCGGCTCACCGTGCGCCGCGATCGAATCGAGCAGCAGGCCATGGAGGACCCGGGTGTAGTGCCCCGCCTGGTCTCGAATCTGGAGCGGGCGCGCGGTCGGTACCTGGGCTGGCCAACGGACCCCGATGCGAAGACCGTTTACGGCATCGGTCTGCGTCACGACTACCGGGCCGTCGCGTCGGGGCTGAGGGCTACTCACGCCCGGGGGCGCCGGGAGATGGTGGCCGCCTATCGAATGACCAGTTCGGAGACCCTTCACCTCTGGCGAAAGAGAGTGAAGTACCTCAAGCACCACATGGAGATTCTGACCCCGATGTGGCCCGAGGTGATGGTCGGGATGGCCGTCACCCTGGACCGGATCGCCGATCTCCTCGGACAGGATCACGACCTGGCCGAGCTGCTTCAACTCCTGGCCGATCGTCCGGACATCTGCCCCAATCCGCTGGAGCGGACCCTGATGGGCGCCCTCGCCGAGCAACGACGCACCGACCTCCAGACTGCTGCCCGCATCCTCGGGCGTCGCATCTATTCCGAGACGCCGGCCGCCCTCGAGCTGAGACTCGGTGCCTACTGGGAGTCGATGGAGCTGGCCCGGACGACGCGGTTCGCAGCTCTCACCCCCTGAGAAAGGGGGCCGCGCGGCTGGCCTTTCGTCAGGCTGCCGGTAGGGTTGGGCACCTGATGTCGAGCTCAACGCCATGACCGAGCGAGGTCGGGTCCGGGTAGAGCCGTGTGCGAAACGGGTGCGGGTGATGCTCGGTGGCGAGGTGATAGCCGACAGCTCCTCTCCCCTCCTGGTCTGGGAGGTCCCCTACTACCCCACCTACTACTTCCCGCCCGACGACGTCCGCACCGACCTCTTGGTCCCGACCGGCGAGATCAAACGCTCCCCCAGCCGCGGTGAGGCCACTCAATATCTGGTCAAGGCGGGCAACGCCGAGGGAGCCGCCTACGCCTTTCACGACTCGCAGATCCCCGAGTGTGTCGATCACTACGTCTTCGTCTGGCGGACCATGGATCACTGGTTCGAGGAGGATGAGGAGGTCTTCGTCCACGCCCGCGACCCCTACTCCCGTATCGATATCCTGCCCTCGAGCCGCCGGGTGCGCGTCGAGATCGACGGGATGACCGTCGCCGACACCACCCGTGCCTCGTTCCTCTTCGAGACCGGCCTACCCACCCGGTATTACTTCCCGAAAACCGAGGTCCGTATGGATCTCATGGAGCCGACGGAAAAAGCGACGGGTTGTCCCTACAAGGGAACCGCCCGGTACTGGTCGGTCACGGTGAACGACGAGGTCCACGAGGACATCGTCTGGGGCTACGACAGCCCGCTTCCCGAGTCGCAGAAGATCGGTGGGTTGGTCTCCTTCTACAACGAGAAAGTCGACATCTACCTCGACGAGGTGCTTCAGGAGCGACCGAAGACCAAGTTCTCCTAGCGACGGGCCACTAGGTCACTCAGACCCTTCAGCCCATTCCAGGACCCGCAGCGCGCGCAATGTGTTCCACCGGCTCGGCTTGCCCTCTCCTTCGTCGATGTCGAAGTAGACATAGCCAGGGTGGGGGTTCTGCAACGGCCAGCGTCCGTCTGTTCCCCGATTCCTCGCCACCACGTCAATGGCCTCACCGATTCGATCATCGGGCTCCACACCGGCGGACCGGAGGTGATCGAGCCCTCGGAGCACGTCATAGTGCCATCGGGTGGGGAAGGAGAAGAGAGTCCAGGTCGGATCCACCACGTCGCCGGTGGAGAGGCGGCGCAACATGCGACGCTCCAGCAGGTACTCCTCCCCTCGGTGGCGGGCCGCGCTCAGCTCGGAAGGGTCATCGGTGGCCCGCTCGAACTCCAGCAGACCCTCGAGCACACAGATCGTTGTGTGGAACGAACTGCGCCGCGAGCCGTTCTCCTGTTCGCAATTCCACCCCCCGTCGTCCATCTGCTCGCCCAGGAGCCGGTCGACGATGGGTTGCACGTCCTCGCCGAAGTAGGAACCGATGGCAACCGTCCTTCCGTTGATGCAAGGCTCGACCTCGCCATCGAAGAAGGGCTGGTTGTCGTGGTCCCATCGGCTGTTCTCACGGACCAGGGCAACCGCATTGCGCGCCCCTGTGCTCCCCGGATCGAGACCGAGGTCCCTCAGGAGTGTCAGAGTCCACATCGTGGAGGTCCAGGCGGGGCTGAAAGTGCCCAGGTTTTTCTCCATCCACGCCAAGGCTCCCCGGTACCTGTCGCTGCCCTCCCCTTCGGGGTCCGGTTGGCGGTTCTCCCACGCTTCGAGCGCCTCCTGGTCGACGTCGAGGTAGCCGGCGAGTCGATCGATCGAAATGCCGCGCAACTCTCGGAGGAGCCTTCGGGTGTCGAGGTCCGGGAAACCCTCTCCCGACTCAGGGAGCGCGTCCCGCCCCCATTGGCCGCCAGATCCCTGGAGGCCGAGCAGGAGGGCGCCCCAACCTTCCGATTCCACCCTGGCGCGCTCGGCGGCGACCACCTCGTCCGGCTCGCCGGTGACGTCGCGCATCACCTGCCACCGAATCGCAGGGTCCGAGTCGAGCAGCCACTCGACGACATTCATCGGCCCAGGGTCCTTCTCGCTGCCACCAGGCACATTGTGGTGCCGACGCCGGCTTGCGCGATCAGCCGGCTGGGTGGTTGTCGGTCCGCAGGTAGTTCAATGGTGTCACCCGTCTGAAAGGCCATCGGAACATGACCGGCACCGAAACGGTGATCGAGGTTCGGGATCTGCGTATGCGGTATGGGACCAACGACGTGCTCGACGGAGTGACCTTCGATATCCATCGCGGCGAGGTAGTCACCCTGCTCGGCCCCAACGGAGCAGGAAAGACCACCACCATCGAGATCCTCGAGGCATTCCGGATCCGCTCGGGAGGTGACGTGTCGGTGCTGGGCGACGATCCCGCCCTCGCCGATGAGGACTGGCGGGCAAGAGTCGGGGTGGTCCTCCAATCCTGGCGTGATCACGCTCGGTGGACACCGCGAGCGCTGCTCCACCATCTGGGCCGGTACTACGAGCCGTACTCCACGCCCGAGCGTTCCCGTCCCTACGACGTGGAGCAATTGATCGAGATGGTGGGGATCGAAGAGCAGGCGGAGCAGAAGATCCGCACTCTCTCCGGAGGCCAACGTCGTCGCCTCGACGTGGCGGTCGGGATCATCGGACGGCCCGAGCTGCTCTTCCTGGACGAGCCTACGGCCGGCTTTGACCCACAGGCGAGGAGGGACTTCCACGATCTGGTCAAACTGCTCTCCGACATGGAGGACACGACCATCCTGCTCACAACTCACGACCTCGACGAGGCGGAGAAACTGGCTGATCGAATCTTGATCCTGGCCGGGGGCCGGATCGTGGCGGACGGCGGCGCCAACCAACTAGCTCGTCAAGTGACCCGGGAGGCCGAGGTCCGGTGGAGCCGCAACGGTGAGCATTTCGCGCATTCCACACCCGATGCCACCGGGTTCGTTCGGGAGCTTCTCTCTCACCACTCCGACGTGGCCGACTTGGAAGTCCGGCGGGCCACTTTGGAGGACACCTATATCGCCATGGTGCAGCAGCACGAGACCGGACATCCCGACGAAGCCGCCTCCGCGTTCGAGGAGGTCAAGGAATGAACCCGAAGTCCAACGCCATCCGAACCGGGATCGAGCGAGGCTGGACCGAGTTCAAGCAGAGTCTGCGCAGCCCACAGGACCAGGGCTTCTACCTGTTCACGGCGCTCGTCATCCTCGCTTATCTCTTCTTCAACCGGAACAACGAGGTCGAGGGCACTACTTTGCTCTATCCCACCGTGGCCATGCCCAGCATCCTCGGAGCGATGGTGGCCTTCGGGATGATCATCGGGCCCGCCTACGCCCTGGCGATGGAACGGGAGGACGGCACCCTGCTCCGGGCCAAAGCGGTGCCCAACGGGGTGATCGGCCAGGTGACCGGGCACGTCGTGAGCAATGCGCTCGGGCTCGTCCCATCCTTTGCGGTGATCCTGATCCCGGCTGCGTTCCTGTTCCCCGGGTTCATGTCGAACGGGCTCGAGGGTTGGCTGACCGTGCTCTGGGTGACACTCCTCGGATTCCTGGCCACCCTGCCCATCGGCCTGGCCATCGGCTCGGTTGTGCCGGGGGTGCAGAAGGTAGGGACCTGGGGGATGCTCCCCTTCGTGGCCCTCACCGCCATCTCCGGGATCTTCTTTCCGATGCAGGCTTTGTGGGGCTGGGTTCAGGTCGTCGCCCAGGTGTTCCCGGTGTATTGGCTCGGTCTCGGGATGCGCTCGGCATTCCTTCCTGACTCTGCCGCCGCGCTGGAGATCGGGGGTTCGTGGCGAACGGGGTGGGTTGCAGCAGTCCTCCTCTCCTGGGCCGTTGTCGGTCTGATCGTCGCCCCGAGGGTGCTGAGGCGGATGGCACGACGTCAGTCGGGCTCTCAGGTGGAAGCGGCCAAGGAGCAGGCGCTGCAGTGGATCAGATGACCGAGGTCGTGCACAACCGGGGTCGAGGTGGTGCTCTCCACCGAGCCCTTTGCCCGATTGGGACGTGAGGTCGGGTCAGGCTGAGTCGTCAGTGTCCGATGTCATGTCGGTGACGAGACGGATCAGGTTTCCGCCCGGATCGGCGATGGCGGCGTAGCGGATCGGCTCGAGGTCCTGTGGTGGCGTGACTCTGGTCGTCGTGTCGGGAAGCGACTGCCAGAAGGCGTCGACGTCATCGACTTCGAAGAACCCGCTCGGCCCTTGGTCGGCCTCATCCACCGCCAACATCAAGAGCACCTCAGAGCCCGGGATCTGCATGGCGGCGGTGTCGTCGCCCATGCGCCACGCCTCGTCCCAACCGAGCACGTCCCGATAGAAGTCCACCGCTTCCCTGAGGTCCGATACCGGGTGATAGAGGAATGAAAGTCTCATGAAACGAGCATAAATCACTTACGGATTCCCGTCAACCGATTATGTTTGTGGAGCATGCCCTACCCGGTTCCCCTCCCTGGATCTGCTCCGGCCCGTCTCATCGAGGCGGCGACGCGGCGTTTCGAGCGGGAAGGGCGGGATGCGGTCAACGTGCTCGACGTCGCCCGTGACGCCGGGGTCACCACCGGGTCGTTATATCACCATTTCGGGTCCAAGGACGGGCTCTACCTGGTGATCCGGGAGGAGATGGACCGTCGGATGACCGAGCGGATGGAGGGGGCGGGAGCGGCTATGGGACAGTTGGGTCGGGAGGCAGTCTCGGCGGCCCTGCTCGTCGCATTCGACGCCGGTGTTCGCTTCGGCGTGGCCCGGATCCTCTCCGAGCCCGCACCTGATCCCGGGACCGACGTCATCTCGCTTGCGATCCAGCCCATGCTCCCGGTCGAGGCCAAGGGGGCAGCACCATCCTTGGCTGCCGCCTGGCGCGGCGCTTTGGCTGCTTTCGCCGAGGGCCTGCAGCTGGACGACGCCCGAAACGGGCTCCGCTGGACTCTCGGCTAGCTCGACAGGATCAGGTGGCTATCGCCGAACTCATGCCAGAGATAACCGGTCTCGAGCGCGCGCTGATAGGCCTCCGCCAGTAGGGCCCGCCCAGCCACTGCCTGGAGCAGGTCGAGATGGGTCGACGCAGGCTCGTGCCAACCGGTGATCAACCCGTCGACCAGCTGCATTTCGTCTTCAGGCCCGACGACGTGGTCGGTCCACGATCTCGCCGGGTGGGCCACACCTGCCGAGTCGGCCGTCGTCTCCAATGCACGAACCACGGTTGTGCCCACGGCGATGACCCGGCCCCCGTGGGCCCGGGTGTGGTTGACCGTTGCCGCAGTTGGCTCGGGCACCTCGAACCACTCCGGATAGGGGGGCTCTCCGCTCTCCAGAGAGGAAACCCCGGTGTGAAGGGTGAGGGGGGCGATCGACACGCCGGTGGCGACCAATGATGTGACCAACTGCTCGCTGAAGGGTCGTCCCGCACTCGGCATCTCTGCCGATCCCGGGACCCGGGCGAAAACGGTCTGATAGGAGGCCAGCGGGTATGGGCCATCGATGTGCCGGTAGCGGATCGGGCGGCCCCATGTGGACAGATATTCGGTGAGTGGGCAGTCCAGATCGACGGCTGCGACCCAAAGACGGCGGTTTTCGGATCCAACCGGGTACGGGGAGAGCAACTCGATGATGCCCTCGCCGGGAAGCTGCACCTTTCCGGGAGCGGGCGCCTCAAAGGGCAATGAGGCCGCCCCGGAGATGCTGCGGATCTCGACGAGGTGGAGACCGCCCGGCAGCGCAGTTGAGAAGTGGACCACGAGTTCATGGTCCACGACCACAGATGCGGGAAGGGTGGCCGAGGTGTTCACCACGACCAGATCACCACTCCGGAGCTCGGACGCGAGATCGTGGAACTTTCGATGCCGAATCGCGCCCCGATCCGACACCATGAGACGGACCTCATCCCGGCGCAGCCCACGCGACTCGGGCGGTTTCGTCGCCTCGAGCTCGGGTGGGACGACGAAACCGTCGAGGGCGTCGGTGGGGTGGAGGATGGCTGGGGCGGTCACATGCCCACCATCTCTGCGAGGAGGTCCTCGGCGACATATCGACCACTTGGGTACCTGCCCTCGATGAGGCGGAGCAGGGCCGGAGCCCTGGTCTCGGGTAGCGGGCGATCGGAGATGTCCTCGCCTGGGAAAGCCTCCTGGTGCATCCGGGTCTGCATGTCACCGGGGTCGAACCAGTACACCGTGATGTCCTGCTCCTCGGCAGCGAGGATGGTGGAGAGCTGCTCCAGCCCGGCCTTGGAGGAGCCGTATCCACCCCACTCCTCGTAAGACTCGACCGCGGCATCGGAAGTGAGGTTGACCACGATGCCCTGGCTCTGCCGCAGGCTGGGCAGGGACAGCTGGACGAGACGCAGCGGGGCCAGGACATTGACGGCAAAGACACGGGCGAGCACATGGATCGGGTACTCGGCCAGCCTGGGTTGGGGGCTGGGGCCGAGCAGGCTGGCATTGTTGACCAAAAGCGAGAAGTCACCGCCCGCCGAGGCGGCTTCCACCAGGTGGGCGGCGTGCGCTGGATCCGACACGTCCCCGCTGATGGCCTCGACGCGGCCGGCGCCGAGCTGGTCGATGGCGGCGGCGGCCGCCTCCAGCTCGGATCGGTTCCGGGCATCGATCACGAGGTTCCATCCGGCTCGGGCCAGTTCAGAAGCAAGGGCGCGCCCGAAACCCATCGACGCCCCGGTGATGATTGCGGTGCTCATGCTCCGAAGGTACGGACCGGCCCCGATCCGGTCATCCGACCCCGGTCGGAAACGGTCTCAGCCTCCCGACCTAGGCGAAGATGACCATTCTGGCGCCCCGCCAAAACGAGTGCTTCAGGTGTCGACCAGACCGCTCTTCACCGCGAACAGGGCGGCTTGGGTGCGGTCGTTGAGCCCGAGCTTGCGGAGGACGGCGGAGACGTGGGTCTTCACGGTCTTCTCCGATACGAACAGCTCCTCGGCGAGCCGGGCGTTGGACCATCCCTGTCCGAGACCGGCGAGCACCTCTCGTTCCCTGGTGGTGAGGCTGGTCAACGACTCGCTCGGGTCGCCTCCCGACACGTAGGCGGAGAGGGCGGCGGCGGCCTCCTGTGCGTAGACGGTGCGCCCGCTGGCCAACTCCCGGATGGCATCGGCGAGCTCATCGGGATCGGTGTCCTTGAGAAGGTAACCGTCCGCTCCCGCCTGTATCGCCGGGACCACCTCACGACGGTCGGCGAATCCGGTGAGCACCAACACTTTGACCTGGGGGTTCCATCGTCTCATCTCCGGGATGAGCTCCGATCCGGGGCCGTCGGGCAGGTGCAGGTCCAACAGGACCAAGTCGGGCTTGCCGGTGGCGAGGCCCCGCAGCGCCTCCCGGCCATCGGCGGCCTCGCCCACGACCTCCATCCCGGGCTGGGTCTCGAGAAAGGCGCGCAGTCCGCGCCGGACGACGGGGTGGTCGTCGACGATCATCACCCGCACCGGATCACTCAAGCAGGCACCTCGAGACGGACTCTCGCCCCCCGGCCGGAAGAGGATGCAATTGTGAGTCGACCCCCCAGGGCCGAGGCGCGCTCCCGCATCGAGGTGAGACCGAGCCGCCGCCCGCGGTTGAGCCGTGCTTCAGGGTCGAAGCCGATCCCGTCGTCAACGATCACGACCTCCAGGCCGTCGCCATGGGCGATGGACACCAGCACCTTGCTCGCCTGGGCATGGCGGACGGCATTGGTCAGCGCCTCCTGGACGATGCGGAACACCTCGTGCTCGGCCCTCCCCTCCAGACCGGGCTCACCGTCGGCGTTGACCTCCACCTCGATGTGATGCACCCGGCTCATCAGCTCGGCCAGGCTCCTGATGGCCGGGAGCAACCCATCGCGGTCGACGTCCGGGGTCCTCAGCCCGTCGACGACGGCCCGGAGCTCGACCATCGCCTGTCGGGAGAGGAGAGCGATTTCGCTCAGCTCCTCGGCCGCCCGCTCCGGATCGGTGGCCAGGTGCCTCGATGCCGCCCGAGCAGTGAGCGAAAGGCTGAACAACGATTGGTTGAGGGCGTCGTGCAGCTCTCTCGCCAGCCGGTCACGCTCCTCGGCGAGGGCCAGGGTCCGAGAGTCCTCGAACATCTCCGCCGCCTCGATCGCCGCCGCGGCGTGGGAGGCGAGCAGGCCGATGTTGGCCTCGTCCTCATCGGTGAACACAGGGGCTCCCACTTTGTCGGTCAGATAGAAGGCCCCGATCACTTCTCCGTCGGCGACGATGGGCACACCGAGGAACGAGCTCATGAGCGGGTGTGCCCGCGGCCACCAACCCCGAAACCGGCGGTCCTTCTTGACGTCGGGCAGACGCACCGGGTCCGGGTCGTGGAGCATCGCATCGAGCATCCCGTGAGTGCGGGGGAGCGGTCCCATCTCGGCCACCAGCTCATCGCTCATCCCGATGTGGATGAAGTCGGAGAAGGCGTCACCTTCGGGCTCAGGGATCCCGATCGCGGCATATGAGGCACCCGAGATCTCCTTGGCCGCCTCGGCCAGCCCGGTCAGGACGTCCTTGAGTGACCTCCCCGCCGCCACCGATTCGGTGATCGCAGCCAGGATCGTCTCGGCCGTGCTCCGGGTGCCTTCCACCGGCCAAGGCTACCGACGGCGAGCGATGCACTTCCAGGCGCCTACCCCGGCTCAACCATCCGGAAGAACTTTCTGAGGTCCCCGATCAGGAGGTCCGGTGCGTCGTAGGTGGCCCAATGTGAGCCCCGGTCGAACTCGCTCCATGACACGATGTTGCGATGATCGCGCTCCGCCAAACGGCGAACGGGTCGGAAGTCGTAAGCGAAACTGGCCAAGCCCATCGGGACCGTGGTGGGCTCGCTCGGGTGCTCCGCATGCCAATCTTCGTAGTAGAGACGGGCCGACGACGCCGCCGTGTTGGTCAACCAGTAGATCGCCACGTTGGTGAGGATGTGGTCGGGATCGACGGCATCTCCGAAGAGTTGGCCACTCCAGGCGAGCTGGCCGGCCGGGGAATCGGACAGTGCGTGGGCCAGGTTCTGCGGTTTGGTCGCCTGGAGCCTCGCGAACGCCGACATCTCCTCGTCGAACGCCTGCAGGAACTGCAGCTTCTCCTGGTCGGCGTCGGTGAGGCTCGCCAGCTCGGAGGGGTCACCGGAGGGGAAGGAGAAGATCTGAGTGACGTGCACCCCGATCACGCTCTCGGGCGCGACTCGCCCCAGCTCCGGGGACACATTCGCCCCGGCATCGTTCCCGTGCGCACCGTACCGGTCGTATCCCAGGCGGCGCATCAACTCTGCCCATGCCCTGGCGACTCGATAACGACTCCAACCACTCTCGCGAGTCGGTCCCGAGAAGCCGAAACCGGGAATCGATGGAATGACCAGGTGGAACGCGTCGGCCGGATCACCGCCGTGCGAGCCAGGGTCGGTGAGCTCTTCGACGAGATCGACGTACTCGACAACCGAGCTCGGCCAGCCATGGGTGACGATCAGCGGGGTGGCCCCCGGCTCCGGCGACCGGACGTGCAGGAAGTGGACGATCTGGCTGTCGATCACAGTCGTGAACTGCGGATAGGAGTTGAGTTTGGCCTCCCAGGATCGCCAGTCGTAGCCGTCGCGCCAGTGGTCCACCAGACCGCGCACGTAGTCGACGGGCACTCCGTATTCCCAGCCCGGCGCCACCGGGCCGATCCGGTCTGAGCCACGTCGCTGCTCCAGGGGGAGCTCCTCGGCCCAGCGGGTGCGACGGAGACGATCCCGCATGTCGTCGAGATCGGACTCTGGTATCTCGATCCGGAACGGATGGATATCTGTGGATGGGCTCTGTGACATGGTGCGGTCCTTTCGCAACGGAACAAGTGCATTTGTTCGAATGCCGGGCCTCATGTCAGAGTCCAGGCTTCCCCCTTTCAGCGGGCGGCGCGTCCGGGCCCCCCGCAACGATGAGCGGATGATGCAGCGGCCCGTGCGAAATTCATCGACGATCCCGGCGCCCGCTCCGCGCTGGCGCGCCAGGGCCGCGTGGGATCGGGTGTAGCCAGGACCCGCGACTCCATAAGCTGTTCGGCGTGCGCCGGTCTCTGGCTGTGACCTTGGTAGTCCTCTCTGTGGTGGGCTGCACCGGCCAGGAGGCGGGCACTACAGCCGCATCGGAGCGGGTCCCCTCCACCACCACTTCGGCGGTTGGCGGTTCGGCCTCATCGATGATCGGCGACGCTCGGGCACCGGATCGCCGACGAGCCCCATCCCGAGCTTCGCCAGGAACTGCTGGAGATGATGGCGGAAGATCAGGCGGTGAGGACCGGGATCGCTCAGCCCGGTGACGACCGCAGCGCGGACGAGCTGTTTGCCGCCTGGGACTCGGTCGACGCGGCCAACGCTGCCCGGATGCGGGAGGTCATCGACGAGTTCGGATGGCCCGGCTGGTCGTTGGTTGGCGAAGACGGCGCCGAGGCGGCTTGGGTCCTGATCCAACACGCGGACTTCCACCTCGACCTGCAGAAACAGGGTTTGGCCCTTCTCGAAGCGGCCGTGGCGGCAGGAGACGCCAGTCCCGGCGACCTTGCCTACCTGACCGACCGGGTGCTGGTGGCCGAGGGCAAGCCGCAGGTCTACGGCACCCAGGTGTCGATCGAGGACGGCATAGTCACTCCGCGCACCCCGATCGAAGACGAGGAGAACGTGGACGTCCGCCGGGCGGAGGCGGGGTTGGGAACGCTGGAGGAGTACTACGAGGAGCTGAGGATCATGGTCGAGGAATCCCCCTGATCGACTGCAGTCGAGGCCGGAATCGGCCCACCCCGGCGTCTGCTCCATTGTGTGTAAGCGAGAAACCACCGGTTGAATGCTGACCCAACAGCGTCATGGAACAGTCACAGGTGCAACTTCGAACCGAACCGTCCTCGACCAGCCCGTCGACCAGGTCACGCCGGCGACGGGTCCTCTGGATCCTGGCTGGAGTCGTGGTCCTGTTGGCGGCGATGACCATTCCCATGACCTTCAACTGGTTTGTCAACCCGCCCACTCATGAGATCGGGACGGTGCAACCTGCCGATGCCGTCGTGTTGTTCGCCGGGACCTCCGAGCGCTTGGAGACCGCGGTAGAGCTGATGGAGCGCGGCGCCGCCCCCAACCTGGTTCTTCCCAACGGGAACACCATCGACGATGCCGAGGACTTGTGCGAAGGGGCCGGCTCGTACCAGGTGTTTTGCCCCGCCAGTGACGAGATCACCACCAAAGGCGAGGCCGCCGCGATCGGTCGCCTGGCACAGGAGCAAGGATGGTCGCGCCTGATCGCGGTCACCTCGGTTTATCACGTCCATCGAGCGACGTTCCTGCTCGGGCGTTGCTTCGACGGCCCGGTGGATGCGGTGACACCGTCCCAGGACCTGGGTCTGGAGGACTTTGTCGGCAAGATCCCCCACGAATGGGCCGGTTTCCTTGCTGCTCTGGTCTTGCCGCCCGCCTGTTAGCTGCCCGGCGCGCAAACCTACATTACCGACGGGTCCTCTCTGTCAACCCGATTGGACGGAGCCGGGTTGACAGAGAGGATGCCGTCGATTCAGCGTCGGGCGGCTCGCTTGTACTGCCGCACCGAAAGCGGGGCGAAGATCGCAATGATGATCACCACCCAGATCAGGGTGTACAGGATCGGGTTCTGCAGCGGCCATGCAGTCGGCTCGGGGGTCCCTGGCGGGATGTTCCCGAAGAGCTCACGCGCCGCTTGGGTCAATGCCGAGACCGGGTTCCACTCGGCGAACGTCTTGAGGGGCCCGGGCAGGGTCTCGATCGGGACGAAAGCGTTGGACACGAACGTCAACGGGAAGATCACCATGAACGAGGCGTTGTTGATCACCTCGACGCTCGGAATCAGCAGGCCGACGTAGGCCATGACCCAGGAGAAGGCGTAGGCGAATAGCAAGAGGAGCCCGAACCCGAGTGCCGCCTCGCCGACCGACGTCGAGATGCCCCAACCGACCAATAGCCCGGTCAGTGACATGATCGTGACGGATAGGGCGTTATAGATGACGTCACTCGAGGTCCGTCCCACGAGGACAGCCGACCTCGACATGGGGAGTGAGCGGAATCGGTCGATGATCCCCTTCTGCATGTCGTCGGCGAGCCCGGCGCCGGTGAAGGTGGCGCCGAAGATCACCGTCTGGGCCAGGATCCCTGCGATCAGGAACTCCCGGTAGGAGCCGCCGGCCACATCGATGGCGCCGCCGAAGACGAAGGCGAACAGCAGCACGAACATGATCGGGGAGAGCAAGACGAAGACCAGGATCTCTGGCACCCGCTTGATCTTGATCACGTTTCGCTTGGCGACGACGATCCCGTCCCCGAGCGCGGTCATTACCTGGCTCATCGATTGGCCTCCTCGAGCTCTTCGTCCTTCTTGGTCGACTCACCACCGTTGGACGGCGCCTCTTCGGCGACATGGCCGGTCAATGCCAGGAACACGTCGTCGAGTGTGGGACGACGCAGCCCCACGTCCTGGATGACCACTCCGCTGGAGTCGAAGTCGCGCAACGCCTGAGTCAACGTCGGCGCCCCTCCGCTGATCGGGGCGGTCAACCCCCGGGTGTGCTGATCGATGTGGATCTCGCCCACCGCAAACCGGGACAGAATCTCTTGAGCCGTTGCCACTTGGGTGAGCTCGGTCACCGTGACCTCGATCCGCTCCCCACCGACCTGAGTCTTGAGCTGATCGGTTGTGCCGTGTGCGATCTCCCGCCCGTGGTCGATGACCACGATGTCGTCCGCGAGTTGATCGGCCTCCTCGAGGTACTGGGTGGTGAGGAGCAAGGTGGTGCCCTTGCCCACCAACTCACGTATGACATCCCAGAGGTCGACCCGGCTGCGAGGGTCAAGACCCGACGAGGGCTCGTCGAGGAACAACACGGGCGGCTCGGCCACCAAGGCGCCGGCGAGGTCGAGACGACGACGCATCCCACCTGAATAGGTCTTCACCGGCCGGTCGCCGGCTTCGGTGAGGTCGAATCGATCCAAGAGCTCCCAGGCTCTGACCCTCGACGGAGCGCGACCCAGGTGATAGAGACGACCGATCATGTCCAGGTTCTCGAACCCGGTCAGATGCTCGTCGACAGCGGCGTATTGGCCGGAGAGGCCGATCAGACGGCGCACGGCCTTGGGGTCGTTGAGCACATCCGCCCCGGCAACGCGGGCTGCGCCCTCATCGGGCTCCAGGAGGGTGGACAGGATCGACACTGCGGTCGTCTTGCCAGCTCCGTTGGGCCCGAGCAAGCCGAGCACCACACCTTCGGGAACCTCGAGGTCAAGCCCGGCGAGGGCGGTCACTTCTTTGTACCGCTTGACCAGGCCCGACGCCTCGATCATGTTTGGCATGGGTTTCTCCTCTTCCATTGGCAGGTCTTCTGGGTTCAGACGCCACGAGGAACGGAAACTCATCGCAGCGGTCCCCCATTCCCCGGACCCGTGGAAACTACCGGATTATGCGGACAGGAACTGTCCGCATAATCCGGGATGACGGTCTGACACCTTAAATGTGGCGCTTGGGCCGACACCGGGTATTTTTCGCGCTACGAGCCCGCCACCCGACGCAGTGGTCTTCGACCTGGGAAACGTCCTGATCCGATGGGAGCCACGGCGCGCCATTGCCGCTGCGGTCGGAGACGAGGAGGCGATGCGGTTCCTCTCCGCAGAGGACTTCGACTTCCACGAGTGGAACCGGCACCAGGATGCCGGGCGACCATGGAGCGAGGCGGAAGCCGAGGCGGCTCGGTCGCACCCGCATTGGCGCGAGCACCTGCTGGGCTACCGACGTCACTTCGCCGAGTCGCTGACCGGGCCGGTCGAGGCGACGGTCGCCGTGCTCGAGGAGCTCCACGACGCCGGCATCGCCCTCTACGCACTCACCAATTGGTCGGCTGAGCTGTTTCCTCACGCGGTGGAGCGGTTCTCGTTCCTTCGCCTGTTCGACGACATCATCGTCTCGGGGGTGGTCGGCGCGGCCAAGCCGTCGGCCGAAGTGTTCGCGATCCTGGGCGAGCGGATCCCCTATCCCCTCGGGCGGTGTGTCTTCGTCGACGACAGTGAGGCCAACGTGGCTGGGGCCGCCA
>JBOGEV010000186.1:0-1654 GCA_050742015.1 Acidimicrobiia bacterium | reverse complement strand
GGTCCGAGCTTGCGGGGCGGGCGCCTGCTGGCACGCGGTCAGGAGCAGGACCGCGCCCAGCAGCAGCCGAATCAGCACCCCTAGTTCTCGCGGAATGCGGAGATCCGCATGTTGTAGAGCGCCATCAGGGCCCGGTCGATGTTCTCCTTGCTGGCCCGGATCTTCACCGAGCCATCCGTGTCGATGAAGAACTCCCGGAAGCAGCACGGCTCGCTGTTATTGGTCTCGTTGGCGATGAGGGCACCCCGGATCTCCGTGTTGCTCGAGTCGAGGAAGGCCGAGGAGACGTTGCGGCCGGTCACCAGGACGATGCCGTTCCATCTGAACTGTCCGGTCTGGAACATGACCAGGTCGGAGTCCTCGATCACGAGGACGCCGTAGCCGGTGATGGGATCGGACCCGTCGATCGTGAGGCCGCGGAACAGGGAAGCCGAATCGTATTCCCCCTTGAAGTAGAGCAGCGTGGGCGCGGCGGCGGTGCCGAGGTTCACGGTCTGGTCGATCTGGTCGGCCCCGGTGCAGTTGTTCTGGACGTTTACGACGTTCGGCGTGCCCGTGCTGGTCATCTGGATGCCTTCGGGCTTGTTGTGGCTCCCCCCGGAAGAGGGGAACGCACAGGCCTGGGTGCTCATGAGGATCTGCGTCGACGGGTTGGCGGCCAGGTTGGTCAGAAAGGCCTGGATCCCGGTCATGCTCAGCGTGGAGTCGTTGGCAATGGTGTCCCGTCCGCACTCCGGGTTGCACGAGCCGTCCGTGGATGAGCCGTGGTTGTCGCCGTCGTCCTTGCCCTGGACGTAGGCCCGCCTGGAGAGTGTGTTGAAGTCGTCTTCCGCGTCGCCCTCGGTGCTGTTGGTTGCGGTCGCGATCCCGTACTTCGTTGCGGCTATCCCGCTCGGGCTGATCGAGTCCGAGTCCTTCCAGTCGCGGCCGTCGATGGAGTAGCAGCCCGAGCAGGGAGGAGACACCGTGTAGGTATCGGCCTGCTCGCCCGGCAGGCTCACCGCCCCGTTGAAGAGGAGGTTGCCGCGCTGGATGACCGCGGTGACCGTCCGGCTGGCCCCGCTGAACGTGCCGGTGGACTTGAGGATCACGATGTAGTTGGCGTCGGACGTGGCGGTGGGATCGACGGTGTTGCCCTGGCCGATGAGGGCCTGATCCCCGGCGATGCTGCTGAGATCGTTCCGCAGCGTGACCGTGAACGTGCCGGCGGAAGCAGTCAACCCGGGCAGGGTCTGGCCGGCGCCCAGCACCACGCAGGAGATCCCCGACCCGCAGGCCGCCGGAGTGGTCGAGGACGTGACGATCAAGGAGTCGAACGACCCCGCGGTGAGCTGGTTGAAGGCCCACTCGATGCCGCTCTCCGCGAGCTGGCGGGCTCGCGCGCCGTCGGCGAGGTTCCGCGAGATCTGCGGCTCCACCGACCCGAGCGTCATGAAGGTGATCGTGAGCATCGTCAGGACCATCAGAAGGATCATCGCGAGGGGAAGGGCCACCCCGCGCTCGTTGCCCAGCAGCTTGCGCCACGTCTTCATCGGTACTGGCCTCCGCGGTGTGACTTGGCTCATCGGTTTCTCAGCCGGATGCGGTCCACCATCGTCACGTACGCGCCCTTGTTGGCGGTCTGGGCGGTCACCGAGATCTCGACGGTCCGGAT
>JBOGEV010000185.1:0-1882 GCA_050742015.1 Acidimicrobiia bacterium | reverse complement strand
CTCCCCAGCCGCCCCAACCACCCCAGCCGACTCCTCGCACCCCGTCGTGGACCCGGTTCACCACGACCTCTGCCCCGTTCTCGACCAGACCTTGTTGAAAGCCGATCTGGTAGAGGCCGAACCCGATTGCGCCCATTGCTCCCACAACCAGGAGGGTGATGAGCACGGTGCCGATCACGTTTCGTCTCATGACTCAATTCCTTTCACTCGAGACACCACCATGGTCGACCCGGAATGTGGAGACGGTGTGAAGACCCGATGGAGGATTCCGCTTACCTGAATGTCATGAAGGGGCCTCGCTGGCAGTCTTCGGATTGCTAGCGAAGCCTTGAAAGGAGGCCCCCTCATGCATGTTGGTTTGGATCTTGGCAGATCGTCGTTGGTGGTGGCTGTGCTCTCCGACTCTGGGGAGCTGGTCGACGAGTTCTCGGTTAGGCCTGATGGTCCGGGTTTGGGCCGGCTCATGGGCCGGGTCGGTAACGGTGAACCGGTTCATGGGGTGATCGAGTCGATGAACGGTGCTCGTTTCGTTTATGACTTCCTCACCGATTGTGGGTGGAGTGTGGCGATTGCTGATGCTTGGGCGGTGAAGGGCATCGGCAAGGTGGCGGCGAAGACCGACCGGATCGACGCTCGCCTCCTCGCTTTCCTTTCCTGTCGGGATCTGGTCCCTGCGATCTGGATTCCCTCACAGGGGGTGAGAGCAGACCGGGAGCGGGCCCGGTTCCGACTGCATCTGGTCAAACATCGGACGGCGTTGAAGAACCGGATCCATTCCATCCTGTTCGCTCATGGGTCTCCCTGTCCGATGTCGGACTTGTTCGGGGTGACCGGCCGTCAACATCTCGAAGGTTTCGACCTTCCCGAACCGTGGAAGAGCAACATCGAAGCCTGCCTCGAGGTGATCGACCATATAGACGGTCAGATCAAAACCTGTGAGCGGCAGCTGGGACAGGTCGCCGCCGGCCACCGGTATGTTCCCCTGTTGAAGACCATCCCCGGGGTGGGTGACATTCTCGGCTACACCATCGCCGCCGAAATCGGCGATATCGCCCGGTTCCCCACACCGAAACATCTGGTTGGATACACCGGGTTGACCCCCCGTGTCCATCAGTCCGGCGACAGCGACTGGAGAGGGCCGCTCACTCGGAACGGACCCCGATATCTGCGGTGGGCGCTCATCGAAGCCGCCGTCCATGGCTGCCACCATCCCGCATTCTCAGCCCGTCATGAACGAACCAGAAATCGGTTAGGCAAACAACGAGGCGCCAAGGTCGCCCGAGTCGAAACCGCCCGACGTATCGCCAACGCCATCTACTGGATGCTCACCCGAGAAGAAGAATTCAATCCCAGAGGTCCCACACGTACCTTGGCCGCATGACGGCCCCTACCTGAGATGGACCCACGGGAATCACCCACCAGACCTGATCCGATCCACCGAGACGGCAATAGAGAGATGAGAACACCCCAACCCCACACCGACCCATAAGCTTGACAGTCACGGCCCCTTCATAGAGAGGTACGTGGCGCCATATGTGGCGCTAGAGGTACAAAGAAGCTCCCCCAGCTTCCTCTCCCCCTTTTCTCTGTTCCCGTAGCCACTATTGGCGCTACCTACCTCAGGTAAGCGACCCCCGGTAATCTGCCTGGGAGCTTTCAGCCCCTGTTGGGGTGGTGTAACCGGTAGCACCATCAGGTACGGGGTCCTGTCGGAGCGGGTTTTTGCGGTGTGGGGTTAATCTGCGCGTTGCCCTTTTGGGGGGTGGTGTAACCGGTAGCACGGCAGGTTTTGGTCCTGTAAGAGCGGGTTCGAGTCCTGCCCCCCCAGCTCACCAACCGAGAGGTGCCTGTTTGCCGACACATGTCGTCGTCCTCGCCGCCG
>JBOGEV010000184.1:0-1891 GCA_050742015.1 Acidimicrobiia bacterium | reverse complement strand
ACGAGAAAGTCGTTCCAGACCCAGAGAAATTGGAAGATCGCGAAGGAGGCGAGGGCGGGGACGGATAGCGGCAGGACGAGTCGGGTGAAGGCGGTGAAGGGAGATGCACCGTCGATGTAGGCCGACTCGAAGATGTCCTTGGGCAATTGCGAGATGTAGTTGTAGAGGAGGAACACGGCAAGGGGAAGGCCGAATCCCGTGTGGGCCAGCCAGATGCCGAGATAGCTGCCGGTCAGCTCCGTCGTCTGATAGAGCTTGAGCAGGGGCACCAGGGAGAGTTGGAGTGGGACCACGAGAAGACCGACCAGCACGCCGAAGAGGAGGCTACGCCCCCGAAACTTGAGCCAGGCGAAACCGAAGGCGGCGAACGCGGCGAGCGTGATCGGGATGATGGTGGACGGGATGGTGACGATCAGGCTGTTGATCAGGGCGTCGAAGAGGCCGCCTGATCCCAAGACCCGGTTGTAGTTGTCGATCGTCCATTCGGTCGAGATCGGGTTGAACAACGACGTCCACCAGCCGGTGGAACTGCTGTCCACCGAGGTGCGGAAGGAGTTGACCAGCAAGCCGAGGGAGGGAATTGTCCACATGGCCACGATGAGGAACACGGTCAGCTTGACCAGCCAGCCACTACGCGGACCGCCGCCCGATCGCAGTCTCTCAGTGGCGGCCGTCATGATCCGATTCCTTGTCGGCGCAGATTGCGGATGTTGACGACCATGATCGGCACCACCGCCACGAGCAAGATGACCGCCATGGTCGTCGCCTGTCCGAAGTTGCGGAATCGGAACATCTCCTGATACATCCGCACCGCCACCACCGAGGTGTCGAGATTCCCACCCGTGGTGACGAAGATGATGTCGAAGACCTTCAACACTGCGATGGCGATCGCTGTGTAGACGGTCAGGATCGAGCCCCTGATCGAGGGCACCGTTATCCGGAAGAAGGTCTGGAGCTCGGTGGCCCCGTCGATGCGGGCGGCCTCGATCAACTCGGGGGGGACGCCCTTGATTGCGGCGGACAGGATCACCATGGCAAAGCCGACCTGGAGCCAGACCATGATGGCGATCAGGGCCAACGTCGTCCACGGGATGAGTTGGAGCCACGCCACCGGTTCCACCACCTTCAGCAGGCCCATATCGACCAGGAATCCACCGGCCCATACCCAGAACGCATTGAGGATTCCGATCTGCGGTTGCCCGGGTGGTTTCCAGGCGTACACGAACTTCCAGATGACCGAGGCCCCGACGAAGGACATCGCCAGTGGCATGAACACGAACGACTTGGCCAGCGCCTCATTTCGGATCCGGTCGACCAGGGCGGCAAAGGCGAGCCCGATGACCACCGAGACAGCGGGCGCGATCAACAGCCAAACGAGGTTGTTGCGCAGGGCAAGGAGGACTTCTTCGTTTGTGAACGCCTCGGTGTAGTTGCTGAAAGGACCGGCGCCCTCAGGAACGGTGGTGAAACTCTCGACGACGGTCCCAGCCGTTGGGTAGATGAGATACACGCCGACGACAATGACGGCGGGGAGCACGAACACGTAGGGGCGAAGCAAGGAGGTGGCCTTGGTCGGTAGCGCCTCGATGATGACATTGGCCGCATAGAACAGCGCCCAGATCCCGCCCACACCCAGGACGAGGGCAACCAGTGCCTGTCCCAGCTTGGAGTAGGTAGGCCCGAGCCCGGCGAACACGCTGGGGTCGCGCAGCAATCCCAGACCCAGCCAGAGGGCCGAGACCACTGCGCCGACCACCAGGAGGGCACGGAGGACTTTGAGCCCGGATGGGGCCGGCCTCATCGGCTCAACCGCCTCAGTCACTGACGCCTCCCATGTGGCAAGGTCCCGGGGACGAGCCCCGGGACCTTACTGACAGTCCTTTCTAGCCGG
>JBOGEV010000183.1:0-1248 GCA_050742015.1 Acidimicrobiia bacterium | reverse complement strand
TGTCGGTTCTCGGCGGGGCCGAGATCACGATACTGGCCGAATGCAAGCATCTGAGGAGGCCGGTGGAGCGCGCGGAGGTCCTCGAACTGAAGGCCAAGCTGGACGACGTCCATGCCCACAAGGGCGTGATGTTTTCTACCTCTGGCTTCCAGTCCGGGGCAATCAAGTACGCAGATACTCATGGTATCGCTACCGTCACGGTCGTGGCGGGCGAGTGGCTCTTCGAGACCAAATCACTAGGACCGACGCCAAAACCACCACCTTGGGCGCAGTTTGATCGCTTCGCTGGGATTCGACTCTCAGGGTCGAACGAAGGCATCGGGTCCCACACGATCCAGCGAGGCCGGCCGGACGCACTCCTGGAGTGGCTCAGGCTGTGAGGAGCTCGCTCGTCCCCGTCGGTGGAGACAGGCCAGCATTTCGCCTTATAACCACGCTGTCATTTGTGTCGCTCCTGCTGGTCTCTGCCGCGCCCCTCTCCGCGCAGTTCTGGGCGGACAGTAGTAAGATCGTCCGCCGACCCCAAGAGGCGGGCGCAAGGGTGTACAAGGGAAGATATGCCGGCGTGTACTTTGAGATCCTTCCGGACAATGCTGCGTGGTTTAATCATTATCCCGGCTACACCGTTCAACCCCTTTGGAGCGCGACTTGTAAAGAGGACGCTATCACGGATGTGTTTAGCTGTGCGATTACCAACAGGAGCGGCGGCCTCCTCATCGTCAAGGACGAGGGACTTCAATCCTTTGTGGCGATTGGGAAGGATCACTTTCCGGGCTCTCGAGTGTTTGCACGCGTAGATGGAGGAGGGCCCTTCGCGTCAGATGATTTTGGGTGGGTCGGTGATGAGGCGAAGGCGGTAATACAGGCGATGACCGGGGGAAGCGAGGCTGTATTGCGCTACACGGAGTGGCCCTATCGGACGCCTAAGGACATCGAGGTCGATCTCTTCGGGCTGGGAGTTGCCGTTCGCTACGTGGATGAGGTGTTAGGGGCTCGAACAGCCGAACCCTGATGGTTTATCCCCAGCCCATGCTGTCCCTGAGCCAGCGGGCCCCCGCCTACCCCCGCAGCCTGTTGATCATCTCCTTGACCCCGCCGGGGCCAACTTCCGCCTCCTGAACGCGCCGCTTCCAAATCGCGTACTGCCGATTGTCAACGAGCACGGCATCGTACACGGCATTTCCGGAGTAGGCGTCTCCGGGCCGGGTGGTCGCACGGGCCGCGCACCAGGCTACATCGTGGCGGTGC
>JBOGEV010000182.1:0-1930 GCA_050742015.1 Acidimicrobiia bacterium | reverse complement strand
CCCTGGTCGGGTGCCAGAGTTCACAAGACATGAACATAAATTCACGCAGAGTGAAAGTCAGTTGCTCGAGGTTTGACATGGATCGGGGCAGGGAAGGGGCCGTCCTTACATGTCCGGTCTCCTGTGTCGGCCCTCCACAACCTCAATGAGACTCCAGGATTCGCTTTAGCTCGGCGAGGTTTCCGGCGACAGCTTCCTTGACCTTGGAGCCCGCCAGCTGGCCGACCAATCCGACGACTCCTCGCGGCCGGAGCTTCACCTCGTTGGTCAGCCGGGTGCCTCGCTCGAAGGGCTCGAGGTGGTACTCCAGCTCGGCGCCGAAAGGACCGAGGGTTCCATTGAGGGCGAGAGACCGATGTAGGTCGTACACGGTGACTTCGAAGCTCTCCTCGCTTCTGCCTGGAAGTGTTCGAACCTGCCGGTAGGTGGTCCCTACTCCAACCGGCCCGTCGGACGTCTTCTCTGTCTTCTCGATGGCGTAGTTCCACGATGGCACGTTTTCGAAGTCGGCCAGGAAGGCGAAGACGTCTTCGATCGGACGCTCGACATCGACGACATTGACGAAATGCACGATGGCGTCACCTTCGAGTCTGATTGCCCGCGAGTCAACTTACCTTCTCGTCAATTGACTCAGGCCTAGACGTCGGCCCGGGTGGAGAGTGATTTGTCTGTGATGGCGAAGACCTTGACAGGTCGCTGGACGCCCTTCATCACCAGATCTTCGACCGGAACCCAATCGACCCGGTCCTGGACCGATGCCATCGTCCGCTCTGAGACCAGGATCTGTCCCGGCTCGGCAGCCGCGGCCAGCCGGGCGGCCACGTTGACGTGGTTGCCCACCACCGTGTAGTCGGTCCTGGTCGACGAGCCGATGTTGCCCACGGTGACATAGCCGGTGCTGATTCCGACGCCGATGGAGAGCTCCTCTTCAGAACGCATCCACGTCCCGCGCAGCTCCTCGACTTTGGCGAGCATCTCGAAGGCGGTCGCCACGGCACGCTCGGCGTGGTCTTCAAACGGAATCGGGTCTCCGAAGAAGGCCAGGACGCCGTCCCCGAGATACTTGTCCAGTGTGCCACCGTTGGAGAAGACCAACTCGGTCATAGCGCTGAAGTACTCGTTCAGCGCATCGACGAGTTCCTCAGGCTCCATCCGCTCTGCCATCTGGGTGAAACCCCGAATGTCCGAGTAGAGAATGGTCAGATTGCGCCGGACCGAGGCGAATGCCACCGGTTGCTCACCGGCGAGAATCGCGTCGGCAACCTGGGGGGAGACATATCGCCTCAGCTGTTCGGTCCGCTGCAGCTGAGCAACCTGTTCTTCAATGGTCTTCTCCAGATTGGAGTTGAGTTCGCTCAATCCCTCATAGAGGGAGGCGAGCTGCCTGCTCGTCCGGTTCAGATTGACCGTCAACCTCCCGAACTCGTCACGGTTGGGGACCTGGACCTCCTGGTCGAAGTCACCGTCGGCGATCCTGCCCAACGCCAGGTCGATCCTGCGTACCGGGCGGATCAGAGCCCACGACAGGACAGCTCCCATCGCCAGCGCGGTGAGCAGGCTGACCCCGGAGAAGGCGGCGACGGTGACCGTGAGGAAGCGACGGTTGCCGCGGAAGTCCTCGAGCTCGGAGGCAATCCTGTCACTCAGCGAGCCAATCATCAGGTTGAGGTCGTCTTCTAGCTCGTGTGAGATCTCGTGCTCGGCCGAAATGTGGACCTCGGTGGCCCGGGTCAGGTCACCGGCCTCGTACAAGGCCAGCACTTCGTCGCTCGCCTCGGCGAATCGGACGTCGGTCGCGGCGATTCGATCGAGCACGACAAGCTGATCTTCGTTCGCCACCCTCCGGATCGCCTCCATGTCCCTCGTGAAGTTTTCTTTCGCCTGGACGATTTTGTCGTTCCACGAGTCCACCTGGGTGATGAGGGCCATC
>JBOGEV010000181.1:0-3314 GCA_050742015.1 Acidimicrobiia bacterium | reverse complement strand
GGTGGCGTCGGCGATCCAGCTCAACACAGCCCAACCCACCAGGGGCGCCAGGCGTGCGAAGGGCAGGGGGGCAGTCGCCGCCGCCTCCCACTCCTCCGCTGAGGCCGAGACCCGCAGCCGAGCACCGGCCCTGGCAAGACCGGCGGTGATCTTGTGGCGGGAACGATCCCGCGTCACGGCGAGGCGCGCCAGCCCGGCCACAACGATCAAGGCGGCCGCCACCAATGCAGGACCGGCGAGATGAGCCGGACCGACCACCCCGAACGCGACGCCCCCTGCCGTGCCCAGGCCCACCACCAGCGCCAGGGTGACCATCGAGACCCACCAAGAGACCAACATCGAGACCACGGTGCTCGGCACCGCATTGCCCGCTCGGATCATCTCCCGTGCCGCGAAGACACTGCCGGCTGCGCCACCGCCGGGAAGGATCCGACTCAGTGAGAAGGCTCCCATCGATACCCGGACCGCATCCGGCCGACTCAGATGTCCCCCAAAGGCGAGCAGCGACGAGCGGTACACGTTGGCCAGGCTGTATGTCCAGGCCGCCTCGATGGCGATCGCGGCGACAACCAGCCACCAACTGGTAGACAGCAGGTGACCGACACCATCCAGGATCTCGGGGTGGTGGGTCCATGCCATGCGGGCGAGCAACCCGAGCGAGAGGGCCAGAAGCCCCCACCGCAGCCAACGCGCCGGCTTCTGCCTGTTTGGTGTCACCGGATCAGAGTCGGTGACCGAGGCGGGTGCGACAATCGGGGAGGACCCTCCCGCTTCCCCGACTTGGTCAGGTGCCGGGTCGGGGTCCAGGTGGCAGACCGTTCCCCGATCTCTCGCGGAGAGGGAGGGATTTGAACCCTCGAGGAGGTTTTACACCCCCTACTCGCTTAGCAGGCGAGCGCCTTCGACCACTCGGCCACCTCTCCGTGATGCCTGCGAGGGGCACCGCGGTCATACGTTAAACGTGGTGAGCGTTAGGCATGATTCCGGCGATAGGCCCCGATGGGTCCTGCGACCCGTGTACGGCATCAGGGCCGGGCGGCAACATACCGGGTGCATCCCGCGGGTCGGGAGAGACCGTCGCGCCCGGTCGGCTCAAGTTTTGTGCGCCGGGGGTCGATGACCGGAGAGTGAGCACGGCGACGGTCTACCCGCACCAAGCCAGGGGCTCCCAAAGTGAACTCATGGCCTGGGCCCGGTACTGGGAGTGGGAGCGGACGATCAAGATCGAGCTCCCCCGCATCATCGCCGAGACCGATCTTCAAATCGTGCATCAGCCCATCTTCTGGCTGGGAAGCAGCGTGCCGGCCGCTCGTGGCTTCGAGGCATTGTCCCGGTTCCCGGTTCACCCTCGGATCCCGGTCGGTCTCTGGTTTCGAACAGCCCGGGACATGGGAATCGGTCGTGACCTCGAGCTGGCCGCGGTACGGGCAGCCCTGGAACCGATTGAGCGGGTGTCCGGAAAGGCCTTCCTCAGCGTCAACGCTTCCCTCGAGACCGTACCCAGCCTGATCGAGATCATCCCGCACCCCTTCGCCAGCCCGCTGATCATCGACCTTCCCTACTCGGCACTGAGTGATCCGCGGGGCAGCGAACTGTTGAACGCCCTGCGCGATTGCGGAGCATCGATCGCCATCGACGATGTCCCCGTCGAGGACCTCCACGTCTTGAGGCCCATACTTCTCGAACTACGACCCGACTGCATCAAGGTGGACCTGCTCACCGGTCTCGCCGACAACCCGATGGCCCGCTTCAACCTGGCCGACGGATCTGCCTGGTGCCGGGGCGCCGACATCAGGCTGATCGCCGAGAGGGTCGAGCAAATGGACGACCTGGCGGTCCTGTATGACCTGGGTGTGGAGTGGGCCCAGGGTTACTCCCTGTCGCCACCGATTCTTCTGTGAGCGTGGCTCAGCGCTCGCGGGTGCCGACCAGCAAGAAGGCTTCGACACTGTCCGGGCGCCATACCCGATCCCGATTGGCCGTAGAAGCTCCGGTCGATGGCGTCGGAGACGTGACTTGGCCCAGTTCAGCGCCACCCGATAGACCCATCTCTTGGGGTTGTCGTAAGAGCCGACCTCGTCCCATCGCTCGAACGCCCGAGTAAACGCCTCGTCGAAGATTGTGACGGCGGAGGGGGTGGGATTCGAACCCACGAGACCCAATTGGGCCCAACGGTTTTCAAGACCGTCTCCTTAGACCACTCGGACACCCCTCCGATGGGGACGCTCCGCGTCTCCGTCACACGTTATACGTCGTGCGGTTCCGTTCCCGGGGTGCCAGAAGCGCTGGGGCTACCAAGTCTCTTCGACGCAGTCCGCGTGGCTCTCCGGCTCGACCTGAAGCGTGGCGTGCCGGATTCCCCAAGTCCTCTTCATCCGGTTCCCCGCCTCGTCGAGCACGGCGTGGAGCTCGATGTCGTCGGCGACGACCAGGTGTGCAGTAGCCACATCCATGTCCGAGGCCAGGGTCCAGATGTGGAGGTCGTGGACCCCGATGACCCCATCGACACCGGCGAGGTCCTCCCTCACCCTGTCCATGTCGATGTGCGTCGGCGCAACCTCGACCAGGATCCTCAACGCCTTCCATCCCAGTCGCAGAGCCCGGGGCAGAATCCAGATCCCGATGGCGATGGCGACCAGCGGATCGGCGAGGGCGGATTCGGTTGTGAGATAGATCACCGCCGCCGCGATCACGCCGATCGAGCCAATCAGGTCGGCCAGCACCTCGGTGTAGGCGCCTTCGACGTTGAGGCTCTGATCGGCGCCGCGGCGGAGGAGCATGATCCCGATCACATTGACGACGAGACCTCCAACCGCCACCCAGAGCATGAGGCCACCCTCGATCTCGGGTGGCGCTCCCAGCCGGCTGACACCTTCGTAGATCGCGTAGGCGGCGATCCCGACCAGCAGCAGGGCGTTGGCGAGGGCGGCGAGGATCTCGAGTCGGTACAGGCCGAAAGTCTGCCGCTCACGTTGCACGGCCCTGGTGATCGTGACCGCGGCGGCGAGCGACATGCCCAACCCGAGGGCGTCGGTGCCCATGTGCCCGGCGTCGGAGAGCAGCGACAATGAACCCGTCGCAATCGCAGCCACCACCTCTACCACGGCATAGGAGAGGACCAAGATGAGGACGACCGCCAGGCGTCTGGTGTTCTGGTTTCCCATGACTGATTACCCGCGCACCGCACCTCGGCGGCGCCGGCGGAGGGGGAGGGATTCGAACCCTCGAGGAGGCGTCAGCCCCCTACGGCATTTCGAGTGCCGCGCACTAGACCGGACTATGCGACCCCTCCAAGCGGCTTCGCCGCCGTTCTC
>JBOGEV010000180.1:0-13753 GCA_050742015.1 Acidimicrobiia bacterium | reverse complement strand
ACCCGGACACACCCCAGTGAGGCGGCTTCCCCGATCGACCCCGGGCGGTTGGTCCCGTGGATCCCGATGATCCCGTCGGCCCCGCGGTACTCCGTGATCGTGTCGGACCGTGCCGACAGACCAAGGGCGTGCGGGCCCCAGATACTGTCGGGGTCGGCGAGGGTGACGTTGTCGGTCACGAAGAAGGTCCCGGTGGGGGTCGGGTTGCGCCCGCTCCCGACGGCGACCTGGGTGCTCAGTACCTCGGTCTCCCCTTCGAAGTAGGCGAGAGTGCGTTCGGACAGGTCGACGACAAGTCTGCCTTCGATGACGAAGATGACCATGGCGTCGCTTCGCACCCAGCCATCCGATCCGTTGGGCCGCCCGGGGAGCATGACCCTCGCCCAGCCCTCATCCGGTCCATCCAACACTGTCAGTACCGTCGTGGACCCGAGGAACGTCGTGGGGTCAAGGGTGCGGACCGGGTCGAGTTGGCCGGGCTCGGCGAACACTGCCACCGGCTCGCGCGCCCCCAACACCAGAGATGAGCCCTCGGGCAAAGAGTCGACATCCAGCGCCACCGGCGCCGTGGTGGTGGTCGTGATGGTGGTGCTGCTGGTGGTCGACGGGGGCAGCGTCGTCGTGGTAGTCGTCGAAGGAGCCGTGGTGGCGATCGAGACCGGCTCCTGTGCCTCGATCCGGGCACAGGAGGCCGCAGCCAGGCACACGACGATGGTGGCGACTGTGCGACGCATCTCGAGAGATGGTATCGGCAGGCCCGGCGTCGAGCTTTGCACCGATCATTAGCCTTCCCGATCGATGCCGAGGCTGTTCGTCAGCGATTTCATCCCGGGGGACATCCTCGAGCCCCTGCATGCCGTGGCGAGAGTCGAGGTCTGGGAGGAGGGTGGTCATGTGCCCCGTGCCGCCCTTCTCGAGAAGTTGGCGCCATGCGGCGCCTGGCTATCGATGCTGTCCGACACCATCGACGGCCCACTCCTCGATGCCGCCCCAGAGCTGCGGGTCATCTCCCAGATGTCGGTCGGTGTCGACAACATCGACGTGGCAGCATGCCGCCAACGCGGGGTGGTTGTGGGCCATACCCCGGAGGTGCTCACCGAGACGACCGCTGACACCGCTTTCGCGTTGATGGCAGCCGCGATCCGTCGTCTTCCCGAAGGCGAGGCCATTGTGAAATCGGGTCTCTGGGGGCCATGGGACCCCTGGCACTTCCTGAGTGGTGACCTGCACGGTCTGACGATCGGGATCGTGGGCATGGGCCGTATCGGCCAAGCGATCGCCCGCCGCGCCCATGGTTTCGACATGACGGTCCTGTACAGCACCAGGACCCCGAGGCAGGCGCCGGGCGCCAAGATGGTTGACCTCGAGGAGCTTCTCGGCACCTCCGACGTGGTCATGATCGCAGCCCCGCTCAACGACGAGACCAGGGGCATGATCGGCCGCCCTCAGCTCGGGCTCATGAAGGAGACCGCCTATTTGGTCAACATCGCCCGCGGCCCGCTGGTCGACACAGAGGCCCTGTTGGAAGCCCTGGCCGACAAGCGGATCGGTGGTGCGGCTCTGGACGTCACCGACCCGGAGCCGTTGCCGCCGGATCATCCCCTTCTCTCCTTCCCCAATTGCCTCGTCGTGCCCCATGTAGGGAGCGCAACGGTTCCGGCGAGAAGGGCTATGGCCCAATTGGCGGTGGACAATCTGATGGCATTCCTGACGGGCAAACCGATGCCGGCCTGGCTCCCGGGTAGCGCCAAGCAACTGGTGGATGACTACTCTGCCCCGAACTCCTCTCCCGATTCGAGCGTTGATTGACCATGTTCGAGCTCCCACAAGCGAAGTCTGTTGAAGTCAACCCGAGCCAGGAGCGGCTCCGGGAACTGTGCTTGGAGCGGACGCCCCGGGTGACGGTCACCGAGTTCGGGAATCTCAACTATCACGCCGAGGTGACCGCCAGACTGAAGAACTCGACCTTCTTCGTCGCCGACGAGGAGATACATCAGAATCGGATCTCCCGGGCCGAGGCCGAGGAGTGGGCTGCCAAACAGGATGCCCACATCGCCGAGCAGGACATGGTGCTCATCGAGGGCAAGATCGGCCCGGACCCATCCTTCACCACCGCCAGCCGTCTGCTGATCGAAGCCAGTCAGGCCAACATCGCCGGCATGCAGGAGCAGCTCTTCTTCCCCGCCGATGAGGGAATGACGCCCGAGTTCACCGTGATCTACACCCCCTCGCTACCGGCCCCGGGCAAGCCCGACGATCGATTGATCATCGTGGACCTGGACAATTGGGTCACCCGCGTCCTCGGGTCGGACTACTTCGGAGAGTCGAAGATGGGCGGGTTGCGGATGTGGGGGAAGCTGGTCTACGACCGTGGTGGTCTGGCGTTGCACGCCGGGCTGAAGACCTTCCCTGCCGGGTCGACCCGGTCCGGTGACGAGGAGTCGATGCTGATCATCGGGCTGTCGGGGACGGGCAAGACGACCACGACCTTCCGTCAGCAGGCAGGCTCGCTCCCGGTGCAGGACGACTTCGTGGCGCTGATGCCCGGCGGCGTGATCCACACCACCGAGAATGGCTGCTTTGCCAAGACGTTCGGTCTCGACCCGGACGACGAGCCAACCATCTACGGCGGCACGACCAGATCGGACGCGTGGTTGGAGAACGTCTCGGTCTCGCCCGACGGCAAGGTCGACTTCTTCGACACGGGATACACCGCCAACGGCCGTAGCACGTTCCCGCTCGCCAACATCAGGCATCGTGACCCGCGCGATGTCCCCCCGGCCCGGTATCTCCTGATCCTCAATCACTCGGATCATGTGATTCCTGGCGTGGCCCGGCTGCTGCGAGATCAGATTCCGGCGTTCTTCATGCTGGGGGAGACCAAGGGCACTTCGGCGGGCGGTGCAGCCGAGGCCGGCAAGAGCCTCCGGGTGCCCGGCACCAACCCGTTTTTCTTCAACGACGACGCCCTCCAGGGCAATCGGGTCCTCGAGTTGCTGGACACCATCCCCGACTTGGAGGCCTTCGTGCTCAACACCGGCAGGGTCGGTGGCGAGGGCGAAGATTCGAAGAAGGTCCGGATCCAAGATTCGTCGGCCATCGTGCAGGGCATCGTGGAGGGGACCATCGAGTGGAAGACCGACCCGGACTTTGGCTACGAAATCGCAATCGTGGTTCCAGGTGTGGATGACAGTGAGCTTCTCCAGCCCCACCTGCTGTATGACAGGCTGGGGAGGGGGTCCGAGTACGAGGAGATGGTGAACCGCCTCAAGAAAGAGCGCTCCGAGTATCTCTCCGCGTACTCCCGGCTCGACCCTGCCGTCGCCTCGGGGCTGGCCTAGCGACTAGCTGGGTCGGTTCGCTTGGGTGTTCTCGATGCCCCGCTTTGTGCGGCCGGGCCCTGCAGACTCCCTTATGGCCGGAGAATCGTTGGGCGCGGAAGTAGGCCGCCGCGGCCGTCCATGCGCCGAGGGCAGCGCCAGAAACGGCTGCATTGAACGAGGCCCGTTGATTCTTGCCAGGTACTAGCTCTGATCCTGAGCAGGATGTAGTCGAAACCTTCTCGATCCTATGAACCCACAGGTCGTTGGCTGGCGATTGCGGGGAACACCACCAGGAGACAACCCGAGTCGATCCTGACGTCCGCCACCGGGCCTCGCATCACGTTGCTCACCCCTCTCGTGGTCCCGTGCTGGAAGTCGTCGCCCTCCAACTCCCATTGCAGCCCCACAGTCGTCAAGCCGGTCACAGGTCCACCGACGGGAACCAGGCTGACCGTGGCCCCGACATCCCCGTGGAGGATCCGGCGTCGTCGCACGACATAGGCGCGACCGCGGGGTGAGACCCAGTCCAGCTCGTCGATCCCGGCCCACCTGTCCGAGCCGATGAGGCCGATCGTGGAGATCTCGTGGTCGAACCGGCCACCGGTCCCCCCAATCACCACCACCCGCGAGGGGTCCTCCCGCATCGCCAGCTCCAGGGCCAGGTCGAGGTCGGTCTGGTCCTTGTCGACGGGATAACGCTCGATGACGACGTCGTCAGGGATGGGGGAGGTGATGACCGAGTCGAGGTCGCCGATGAGCACGTCGACTCTGACGCCAAGGTGGACGGCGACGTCGTAACCACTGTCCGCGGCCAGGACCAGGTCGGCCACAGGTAGCTCGTCGGCGAGGTTGGGGTCGGGGAGGTCGCCACCGGCGAAAATCAGGACGGTGTCCATAATGACAAAATCGTCTTACGCGCGGTCTGACGGGTAAGAGCTAACCCTCAAGTGGAGGTTTAGAGATGAGCGCCCGGTGGCTATTGGCGAAGTCGATCTGTGGGCTGGTCTCATTCGACGAGGACTTCGATGGTCTGGAGGGCGTTGCGCAAGGCGGACACCACTTGATGCCGCTCCGGAGCCCGGGCGAAGATGAACCCGAGGTAACGGTCACCCTCTGGTGGTGGTTGGACGAGGCTACCCACAGTGGTCGTGATGTCGATCGCGGAGATGTGCTCTGCGTTGCGAACCTGGTCCAGTCCCCGGACGGTGACGAATCTGCCCGGTCGGGGGATCGGGATCATCAGCACCCCGCTCGCAGTCTGCTCCCGACGCAGCTCCGGCTTCTCCATGCCCATCGCGTTCCGCAGGATCAGAGCCTCCAGCGTCGTTCCGAGGAGCCCGAAGTTGAGGCTGCGGGAGCAGAGACCGCCGATCGATCGAGCTGCCACCTCGATGACCCTGACTTTTCCTGCGTCCACCATCATCTCCACATGAACCGGGCCGTGCGTGATGCCGATGGCGCGCAGCGCCGCTGCCGCCACCCTCTCGCACTCGGTCCTGATGTCCGGCTCGAGATCGGTCGGGGTCACGAGAATCGTCTCGGGGAAGAATGGGCCCTTCACCGCATCCGGTTTGTCGAAGATGGCGAGGGTGGTCAGCTCGCCGTCCCGCACGATGCCTTCCAGGGCCACCTCATCGCCTTCCATGAGCTCTTCGAAGAGGAGCGGAGCCGATGCGCCGACGATGGACCGGGCCCGGTTCAACGCCGGCGTCAGGTCCTCGGGTCGATCGACTCTGATCACCCCCTGGCCCGCCGACCGATCGAGAGGCTTGACGACAAGCGGGTATCCGATCGCGGCGACCGCTTCAGGTTCTGAGTCATGGGTTGGCACGAGGGCGAATCGCGGCTGAGGCACCTCGGCCGCCCGCAGGGCGGCGCGTTGGAGCGCCTTGTCCCGGGTCGCCTCGGCCGCATCGGGAGTATTGGCGCGGAGGCCGAGCTTCTGGCCGGTCAAGGCGGCGACCACGACCCCGGCGTCGTCGGCGGCGATGACTCCGTCGATTGGGGTGTGCTCACCGACGCGAATCAACGTCTCGGCGGCCAGATCCGGATGAGAGCAATCGATCTGAACATATCGATCCCCCATGTCGAAAGGTGGGGCGTTCTCCGAGGCGACTATCAGGTCGATCCCGAGGCCTTCGGCCGCCCGAACGAAGTCGGCGGCCCGATAGGTGGTGCTGGGGAGGAGGACTACGGCGGTGGGCATGGCTTGTCTCAGAGGACCATGTACCATCTTTACAGATGTCAGAAGACACCGTTCTCAGTGTTGCCCCCGACGCACTGGACATGATCCTGCAATTGCGGGACCAGGAGCCGGGGGACGGGGAGTTTGCCCTGTCGATCGAAGTGACCGGGTTTCGCGGGCCGCAATTCACCTATGAACTGGCTTTTGTCGCCCTCGCCGACATGAAGGAGGGGTGGGTCGAGGAGAGACATGGTGACCTCGCCTTGACCTTCCCCGATGACGATCGGGAGAAGTTGGACGGAGCGGCCCTGGAGCTGACCGAGCAGGGTTTATCGATGAACAACCCGAACAGCCCGGCGCCACCACCGATGTCGGCGCCCGCCGGCGACCTGTCAGGTCCGTTGGTGGAACAGGTCCAACAGGTGATAACCGACCAGGTCAACCCGGCGATTGCAGCCCACGGCGGAGGCGCCGAGTTGGTGTCGGTCGATGGGACCATCGCCTACCTGCGTCTATTCGGAGGCTGCCAGGGATGTGGCCTGGCGCAGGTCACACTGAAACAGGGGATCGAGCGAATACTGCTCGAGTCGATTCCCGCCCTCACCCAGGTCGTCGATGTGACCGATCATGCGTCGGGTGATGACCCCTATTACCAGAGTCAGAAGAAGTAACTCGGAGCACGGCTCGTGAGCGGGCCGGTGCAGCCGGTCGACGCCGCCGTCGAGCAAGGCCCGCTGGCCAGGATCGATGTCCGGGAAGGCCGCTCGACCACAGTCGGCGGGGTGCCGATCAGCAGGGTTCTGCCTACCAAGGGGCGGCGGACCGTTGGACCGTGGTGCTTCGTCGATCTGATACTCCCCCCCGATTTCGACGACCCTCATCCACTCGAGGTCGGCCCCCACCCCCACACCGGTCTAGCCACGGTCACTTGGCTGCTCGAGGGGGAGGCGCTCCATAACGATTCACTCGGAAGCGAGCAACCGATCAGGCCCGGCCAGCTGAACCTGATGTTGGCGGGTAACGGGATCGCCCATTCCGAGCTGGGCACCACGCAGGGGATCCACGGGGTCCAGATGTGGCTGGCTCAACCAGAGCAGACCCGCCACGGTGACCCCCGATTCGAGCACATCCCAGACCTCCCGGTCGTCGGCTTCCCCACCGGCGAGGCGACGGTGATGATCGGGGAGCTCGGAGGGTCCCAGTCACCGGCTGCGGTCGACTGGGGGACTGTGGGTCTGGACGTGAGCCTCCGTGATACTCGGATCGATCTGCCTGTCACCCCGGAGTTCGAGTACGCCGTCATCCCCATCGATCACAAGATCAAGGTAGACGATGCGATCGTCGAGCCGGGATGGCTGGCACTGGTCCCGACCGGCGCGGAGAACCTGCCGATCGAGGCTTCCGGCGACGGTGCTCGATTCCTGGTCCTCGGCGGGGAGCCTCTCGGCGAGCCGATCGAGATGTGGTGGAACTTCGTGGCGCGGAGCAAAGAAGAGATCACCGAGGCCTGGCGGGCCTGGCAGGCACACGATCTCGACCGCTTCGGCTCGGTGTCGTCGAAGCTGGCCCGCATCGACGCTCCCGCTCCGCCCTGGCTTCCGGCCGGCTGACGTAATAGGTTCTCCTTCACCAGAGAGCAGCTGGCCGCATTCGAGAGCAAGACCGTTGATGACCTGCTCGAGCCGGACGTCCGTCTTGTCGGATCAAGGACGGGGTTTGTAAGCCGCACCATTGCCCCAGACCACTTCGATAGTGGCGTCTTCGTCGAGGACCTCGCCTACGACCGGCCCGTAGGGGTCCCCTGTCTTCGCGGGCTCCCCAGCGACGGAGAGCGACCAAGGTCAAACGGCCGGAAGCGACCTATCGCTCATGAGTGAGTCGATCCTTCGGACCCGAGGACATACAAGACTCGACCCGTCCGTCGAAGACCTCCCAGTCTCCGAGTCTCCATTACCAATAGTGGGCCCGAGGACCGATGGTCCTGCCCATGGCGCCGAGGACCCACAGAATGAGCCCAACTACGGCAAGGATGGCTCCGATCGTGTAGAGGATGCCAATGTCGAGGACCACGCCAAGCAGGATGAGAATCACTCCTGTGACGATCATGTTTACTCCTTTACGCAAGTCCCGTTCCTTACCCGAGGGGTCAGCGCAGCAAAACGACCGCGCCGACCCGTTTCAGATTCGGCCTTCTCAGTGGTGCTCGAATGGAGCGAGTCGGTGATGACGAACTCGCCGGTTAGTCCTGTCAGTTCCAACAGGCGAAACATTGCCGGGTCGCCAGGATGCGAAGGTGACTGTTGGGCCGCTCGGCAAGTCCGGTCTTCTGTTCGATCAGCTTTGCGAAGGTCAACGACAACTCGTCGACACCCGCGGCGCAACGCGAATCCTGCAAAAGCGAATGACTGGTTTGGCGCCTTCGATCAACCGGGTAATGAGCGTTGCCGTCTGGAATCAACCGGTTACCGGGGGGAACTTTCTCCCCGGGTGGGAAGCCGATTCCCCACGGTAAATGCAATTGGCAGGGCCGACGCTGCCTCGCATGGGAAACTCCCGGTTCAATCACCGGAGTTTCCCGCGTGTCAAATGCCGTGGAGAATTGACACTCCAAGGGAACGGTGAGAGGCGCAGGCGGTCCTCCGGGGGCTTCCGGCCGGTTGTGAGCGAGCTTGGCCTAGGGCCCTCGTCTCCGAGGACCCTCCGAAGTGTTGTCGAGTGTCGAGAGGAGCCGACTCTCTGCGACTCAGGTTCGGGAGCTTCTATGGTCTCCCGTCGTGATGTTCAACCGGCAGGACCTCGCCCATTTCGAGGGGTTCGGGGTGCCGGACCTCCTCGGGGAGGACTGCCGGCTCCTCATAGTCGGTATCAATCCGGGCCTCTGGACCGCGGCCGCGGGTGTCCACTTCGCGCACCCGACCAATCGGTTCTGGCCCGCCATGCGCCGGGCGGGCCTTGTAGAGGTCGAGCCGAACATCAGGCCACCTGCCCCAAGCGTGCCGATTGTTGAACCCGACTACTTGGGTCAACCTCCGTCCGAACTGTGGACAGCGGCCACCTACACCGATTCTTGTCATCCCTCCAACCGGTTCTCCCCCGCACTTCGGGCGGCCGGTCTCATCGAATGGCGGATCGACACCTCGGTGGGAATGAGCGACGAGGAACGAGAGAGGCTGGCGGCTACCGGGGTCGGGATCACCAACCTGGTTCCGAGGGCGACGGCCCGCGCCTCGGAGCTGACCGCGGCGGAGCTCAGGGAGGGCGCCATCCGCCTCCACCGGTTGGTCGCCGACGTCTCACCCGCCGTGGTGGCGGTCGCGGGGCTCACCGCCTATCGCACCGCCTTCGAGCGGCCGAAGGCGGTGTTGGGAAGGCAACCGGAGACGATCGACGACGCAAAGCTCTGGGTGGTGCCCAATCCCAGCGGCCTCAATGCCCACGAGACGATCGACACGCTGGCCGTCCGGTATCGGAGTGTGGCCGAGGCGGCAGGACTGCTGTGAGCGAGCCGAGCCCGCGCCAGGTCCTTTATGCGCTGGTGGCGGGCGGTTTCCTACTGGTGGTCGCCATCCTGGTCATCGGGGCCGCAGTGGCCGGTCTGGTACCGGTGTGGTGGACCTGGGCAACGGGAGCAGCAGTCGTGTTTGTCGGGGCGTGGTCGGCGGTGAACTGGCGCAAGACGGCCCCCGTGCTCCTCGGCTCCATCGGCCTCTTCCTGCTATGGGTGGTCGGGACCCTGATCCTCGCCCCCTGAGCCGGCACACCCGGACTTGGTGCCTGTTCGCGCGGGGTGCCGTCGTTTAGCATCTGGCCCCGTGACAGGCGAAGTGTCCCTTTCGGAGAACTCCGCGAGCGAGATGATCAAGAAGATCGGGCCTTCCCTCGTCGTGGCCTCTGCATTGGGCTCGACTCTCGGCATCGTCGTCGCCCAGTTCCTGGACGACCTCGGTGATGGGATTCTGGCCGAGATCCTCGGTGGAAATGCCGTCCTGTTCAACAACCGGGTCGAGTTCACCGGGGCGACCGATGTGGCGTGGGCCGGTGGCTTCCTGCTCTGCCTGATCGTCGGCTTCCTCACCCTCTTCTCTTATCCCACAGCCCGGGGTCATGGGGTAGCCCGGCTCACTCTGCTCTGGATGGTGTTGCATCTCCTGCGACAGGCGTTCTTCCAGGCGGCGCTGGTACCGCTCGACGAGGCGAGCGAATTGGCCCTGGCTTATCAGACCCTCGATGCGCCGCCCGGGCTCGAGTACGTCCTCGCTGCCGGCGGCGCGATCGGGCTCCTCCTTGTCGCCCTGTCGGCAGCCTCGGCTTTCCTTGCCTTCACCCCCAACCAGAAGCTGATCTCGACGGGCCGGAAGCGGCTCAATTTTGCTTTCTGGATCGCCCTCGTTCCGGCCGTTGCTGCGATGTTCCTGGCGATCCCCTTCTTCGTCCCCGATGCCGGGAGCGGGGTCATCCCGGCCCTTCCCCTCACCGTGGTCATCTTCCTCGCGACCGTGGCTGCCGCGCCGGGCACCACCACGGTCCTCGGCCCCGAGGAGGATCGGGAGTTGGCGTGGCCTTGGGGGTTGGGAGCGACTCTGATCGCGATCCTGCTCTTCGAACAGCTGGTTCTCCGCGGCGGCGTGTCCGTCGATCCCACCCGTTGGGGTTGATGGCTTCCCCAACCGCTCACATCATCACTGTCAGCGACGGAGTCAACGCCGGGGTCAGGGAAGACCGGTCCGGCGAGGCGCTGACCGAGATGTTGACCCATGCCGGCTACGAGGTGGGGCGGACGGTGGTCCCGGACGAGGAGAAGTCGATCGTTTCCGCGATCCACGAAGCGGCGGCTTCTGCCCGGTTGGTGGTCACCACCGGTGGCACCGGTTTCGGGCCGAGGGACGTGACACCTGAGGCTACGGCCCTGGTACTGGAGCGGGAGGCCCCGGGTCTGACCCATGTGATGATGGCCAAGGGCCTCGAGTCGACACCGATGGCTGCGTTGTCCCGGGCCCGGGCCGGCTCGCTCGGGTCGACACTCGTGGTCAACCTGCCAGGCTCGGCCAAAGGGGCCACCGAGAGCCTGGAGGCGATCATCGGCCTTCTCCCGCATGCTCTGGACCTCCTCGCCGGGGACACCGAGCACCGTTAGGGAAATTCGCCAACAGGTCACTACCGTTCGCGCCCGTCGCCCGCACCAGGAGAAACATGAAGATCGAGCACGAATTCACGGTGGCCCGCCCACCCGATCGGGTCTGGGAGTTCTTCCAGGACATCCCGTCGGTGGCGCAATGTCTGCCCGGTGCGGAGATGCTGGGTCGGTCCGAGGACGGGTCCTACGACGGGAAGCTCTCGGTGAAGCTGGGCCCCATGGCCGCTTCCTTCGAGGGCAAGGCAACTGTCACTCCGGATGCCCAGGCCCGCTCGGCCACGATCGAGGGAAAGGGTGTGGATCGGACTGGGGGCTCCCGCGGCCAGGTGAAGGTCACCTATCAGATCGAGTCCGAAGGCACGGGCTCCAAGGTCGGTGTCGACGCCGACGTGACCCTCTCCGGTCCCGTCGCCCAGTTCGGACGGACCGGGCTGGTCAACGAGATGTCGAAGCGTCTCATCGGCGAATTCGTCGGTTGCCTCGAAGCGAAACTCGCCGCCGACAGTCCGGTCGAGGCCGAGTCCATCAAGGCAGGCGAGGTGCAGGGCGTCTCCCTCTTCTTGGCCTCGTTGTGGGCCTGGCTCAAGGGCCTGTTCGGGGGCGGTGACAAGTAGTCGTGTCTCAACGCTTACCTGAGGTTCCTGGCGCCATATATGGCGCCAGTCGAACAAAGAAAGGAGCCGGTGATGACCGCTCGTGATTTCTCTGACCGGCTAGCGCCAAGAGTTCCCCCCTCCCCGCCTACGGCGGTACTCCCCCATTCGAGGGGAGAGGCGGCGCTACGTAAATCAGGTAGGTCGATGATCCTCCTGGTTGGGCTGCTCGTGATTGGTGCGTGCAGTGGCGATGGGGGCGGCGGGGAGTCGATCTCCGCCGATGATGTCGTCGTCGACATGTTCGACAACCGTTACGAGTTCACCGAGATTCAGATTCCGGTCGGGGGGACAGTCACCTTCGTCGGGGCCGGGCGCAACCCGCACAATGCCGTGGCAGCCGACGAGTCGTGGTCGACCGAGGACGAGTTCGGCAGTCTCGAGCAGCTGGAGGGCGACGAAGCGGTCATCACCTTCGACGAGGCGGGGGAGTGGGTCTTCTTCTGCACGTTCCACGGCAGCGCCGGGGGGGACGGCATGGCCGGCACCCTCATTGTGGGTTCATCCGAAGAATGAGGAAGGGCTGGCTCCTGCTCCTGGCGGGAACAGCTCTCACCATCATTGGATGCGCCGAGCCACCGACGGGTGAGCCGTCACCGGCCGCCCTCGGCGACCCTGCCACCGAGTCCCCGGCCGAGTGGTCCGGTGACACCCGTCTCGTCCCCCAGGACTATCCGACGATCCAATCGGCCGTTGACGCGGCAGCGCCCGGCGACCTGATCCTGATCGACCGCGGGACCTATCGGGAGGAGGTTCAGGTCACCACTCCCGGCCTGACCCTGCGCGGGGTCGATCGCAACGAGGTCGTGATCGACGGGGAGTTCTCGCGTCCCAACGGGGTGAGCGTCCTCTTCGCCGACGGGGTCGTGGTGGAGAACATGACGGCGATCAACAACACGTCGAATGGGTTCTTCTGGAGCGGGGTCCGCGGATATCGGGGGTCCTATCTGACGGCGGTGAACAACGCCGTATACGGCATTTACGCCTTCGACTCCAGCGACGGGGTGTTCGAGCACTCCCTGGCATCCGGCTCGCCCGATGCCGGGTTCTACATCGGGCAATGCGACCCCTGCCAGGCGATCATCTCCGACTCGATCTCGGAGTGGAACGGTCTCGGCTACTCGGGGACCAACGCTTCCTCTGACTTGCTGATCGTCGACTCGGTGTTCCGGCACAACGTGGCCGGCATCGTCCCCAACACGCTCGACGGGGAGCTGTTGCCGCCCTTTCACAACGTGAGCATCGTGGGCAACCTGGTTCACGACAACGGGAACATCGAGGCCCCGGCCCTGGCCTTCGAATGGGGTGCCCAGGGCAACGGCATTCTCCTCGCCGGGGGCGGTGACTCCTACGTCTCGCGCAATCGAGTCTTCAACCACCGGCAAAGCGGGATCGCCATCTTCCCGATTCTCGATGCCAACTTCTACATGTCTTTCGACAACCAGATCGTGGGCAACGCGGTGTCGGGGTCTGGTCTGGCCGACCTGACCTTGGGTGGGCCGGCCACCTCGGGCAACTGCTTCGAGGACAACGAGCATGCATCGTCACTGCCGGCCGCCTTGGAGCTGAAACAGCCCTGCGAAGGGCTTCGACTCCCCGCGCTGTTCGAGATCGGATCCACCACCGCCCAGCTCGGGCGTCTCTTCGAGAGCGGGCGTGGCCTCCAGCCCGAGATCGACATCACCACCCTGCCCCACCCCGGGCCGGAGCCGGGCATGGCCGAGCCGGCCAGTGCTCCTGTGGTCCCCGCGGTGGATGTGTTCGCGTCGTCCGCTCCCGACCTCGACGGCATCGCGGTGCCCGAGATGCCACCCGATTTGGAAGTCACCCAGCAGAAAGGAATCAACGTCATGGGAGTCAGCTTCGCCTCGGCCGCCGGGGTTTTCTTCGGCCTCTACGCCTATGTCCTCCCGCTCGTCCTCTACACGTCATGGGTGGTGCTCGCCCTCTGGGACCTCTCCCGACGGGAGGACCTGAGCCGGGGCAAGGTCATCGGGTGGATGGCTGCGATCCTGATCGTGCCCTTCCTCGGGGTCATCGCCTATTACATCTTCGGCAAGAGCTCGATTCCGGCCTGGCAACGATGGGTGTTCATGGCCGGCGGGATGTTGGTCTATGTCATCTTCCTCGGGCTCGGTCTCGTCGTGGGCGGCATCGTCTGATCGTGACCGACGGTCTCTCCCGACGTGAGCTGTTGAGGAAGGCCGGTCTCGGTGGTGCCGTCTTCCTGGGCGGGTCGGTCCTGGGACATGGTGTGCAGCATGAGGCGCGTGCTGCGAAGGAGGAGTACACCAACCCAGGCACGGTCGGGCACTCGGTGGCCCATGAAGGCGGGGCACCGGCCCTGTACGGGCACATCCATGCCCCGCCGGCCGGTCTCGACGCCGATGCACTCGATGTCCACACCTTCCCGCCTGAGCCTGACGGGCTCCCGGCCGGGTCGGTGCGGGAGATCGAG
>JBOGEV010000179.1:0-5370 GCA_050742015.1 Acidimicrobiia bacterium | reverse complement strand
GGCCCACGCCGAGTGGTTCGTGACCGAGTTCCTGACGGTCGACGGCTCGGAGGAGGGCCGCGCTTCGCTGACGGCGCTCATGCCGGCCGGAGTGCCTCTGCCCGCGGCAGCCGAGGGGACACGCGTGTTCGTCGAGTGGGTGCGAGCCACAGGCGTCGAGGAGATCGCGCCGCTGACCTATCGGGTCACGGTGTTGGCCCGTTCCCTGGCGGCACGAGACGATGCCGCCTATCAACGGCAGGCTCCACTCGAGTTGGCCGTCGACGTCTCCTTGGTGGAGGAGACCCCGCAGGTGGTGACGGCACCCCAGATCCGGCCGGCGGCCAGCGGCCCGCCACATCAATTGGCCCTGGCTCAGGTCCCGGAGGAGGTCGGATCCGCCGCTCTCCAGCAGGCAGCCGGCACCGAGGTGGTGGGAGGGATCCAGACCCCTGACAGCGGCTGGCAGGTAGTCGTCCTGGCGCCGACCCCCGACGGGGTCAGTCGCCCGATCACAGTCGTGGTGCCCGCTCCCTGACGGGTAGTTCAGCCGCCGAACTCCGTCTCTAGGATCGCGGTCGCCTGAGGGACGATCGATTCCCACGGGATATCGGGAGTCTTGGAGATGGTCACGAAATCGGCGGTCATGAAGATGCTGGTCACGCCGAGGATACTCAGGAGCTCTCGGGCGAAGTCCTCGGCCGGATCGGCCCCTGCCACATGGGTGGTCGGCCCGCCGACCGGAGCTCCCACCGAGAACTTCATGGCATTGGGATTGGGCGAAGGGGCGACTGTCACGGCCATGCCAGGTCGAGGCTAATCGGGTGCCCGCCACCGTAGGAGTGGATGTCGGCGGCACCTTCACCGATGTCGTGGTATTCGACGGGGAGACCATCGCCGGACACAAACTGTCCACCACCGCCGACCAATCCGTCGCCGTGGCTGCCGCCCTCGATGCGGCCGGCGTCGATGCCAGGACCATGTTCCTCCACGGAACCACGGCCGGCACCAATGCCTTGCTCGAGGGGAGGGGGGCGAAATGCGCCCTGGTCACCAGTCGCGGGTTCGAGGACCTGATCGAGATCGGGCGACAGGCGCGGCCGTCCTTGTACGACTCGTTCGTGGACCGGGCCCCGGTGCTGGTCCCGCGCCCGCTCCGGATCGGCTACGACGGAGACTTCGAGGCACTGCGCCCACTCCTGGCCGATGCCGCGCCCGAGGTGATCGCCGTTGCCCTGGTGCGTTCCTATTCCGACCCGACAGAGGAACTGGACCTGGCCAGTCGGCTCGCCTCCGAGCTCGATCTCCCGGTTTCCGCGGGGGCGGTCGTGTCGCCAGCGTTCAGGGAGTACGAGCGCATCGCCACCACCGTGCTCAACGCCTTCCTGACCCCGGAAGTGGCCGGTTACCTCGAGCGGCTCGACCGCACCATCGCCGCCGGTCAGCGACTGGTCATGACCTCGTCGGGAGGGCTGCTCCCCTTCGCCTCGGCCGGGAAGTACGCGGGCCGACTCGTGCTGTCCGGACCGGCCGCCGGCGTCGTGGCGGCGTCAGCGCTTGGCCGGGCCAAGGGCCATGAGTCTGTGATCAGCTTCGACATGGGTGGCACGTCGACCGATGTCTGCCGGATCGATGGGCGGGCCCGCCGTGCCAGTCGGCAGGTCGCCGGCGGTTGGGTCAATCGTGTGCCGTCCCTGCCGGTGCGCACCATCGGCGCCGGAGGTGGAAGCCTGGCCTGGGTCGACCAGGGTGGAGCTCTCCGGGTCGGTCCCCGCTCCGCCGGCGCCGACCCCGGCCCTGCTGCATATGGCCTCGGCGGTGGGCAGGCCACGGTCACCGACGCCAATGTCATCCTGGGACGGATCCCGGCAGGCGCGGCCCTCGGCGGGTCGGTCGCTCTCGATGTCGGAGCGGCGAGAGAGGCGGTGGCGGAGATCGCCTCGTCGCTTTCGTTGGACGTCGGGACCCTGGCTGCCGGCATCATAGATGTGGTCGACACCCACATGGAGCGTGCCCTGCGGACGGTCACGGTCGAAGAAGGCGTGGATCCCAGGGATTCAGTCCTCGTCGGTTTCGGCGGCGCCGGCGGTCTCCATGCCAGCCGACTCGCCAGACGGGTCGGGATCAGGACGACCCTGATTCCCCCGCTGTCGGGTGTCTTCTCCGCTCTCGGGCTCTTGTTGGCGAGCCCGAGCAGTGATGCCGAGCGGACGGTGATGCTCGAGGAGGGATCGTCAAGGCTGACTTCGACCGCTCGGGGCGTCGCCGACGAGGCCGCAGGCATCTTCGCCCGTGACCACGGCTCGATAGGGGGCGATCCGGCGGGTACGGCGGAGGTTCGGTATGTGGGCCAGTCCCACGAACTGGCTGTTGAGCTGACTCCGGATTGGGCGGAGTTGCGCACCGAGTTCGAGGCAGCTCATCGAAGTCGCTTCGGGTTTGTGCGATCGGGGGAGCCCATCGAGTTGGTCAACGTCCGGGCGCTGGTGTCCGGGACTCCCCCAATCAGTTGGGACGATGTCCCCGGATTGCCGGCCGCCGAAAAGCCGCAGCCGACCCGCGCCGCGTCCGATGTGCCGGTGTGGGAGCGGGGTGATCTCCCCCCCGGCTTCGAGACCATGGGCCCGGCGATCGTCGTGGAGCGTGACTCCGCTGTCTGGCTCGAGCCCGGAGACCGGCTCTCGGTCCATGACGACGGGACGCTGGAGATCGTCTGGTGAGTCTGAGCATCCCGGACGCAAAGCGTTTCGTCGCGAACACTCTCTCCGAAAGGGCAGACCCGGCCAAGGCGGAGGGCATGCAGGCCTACATGAAGACCGATATGCCCTTCTACGGGGTGCAGAAGCCCGGTCGCGAAGTGATCCTGCGCGAGCTGGTGGAGGGGTTCCCGCCCGACGACCGGGGGGAATACGAGGATCTGGTCCTGGGTCTTTGGGGTCTCCCCCACCGGGAGGAGAAGTATCTGGCCATCGGGGTCGCCCGTCACTTCGGCCAGTTCGTCACCCCGTCGTCTCTCCCGCTATACCGCCGGCTGGTCGTCGAAGGCGCCTGGTGGGACTTCGTCGACGAGGTCGCGACCAAGCTGGTCCGACGGCTCGTCGTGGAGCATCCCGATCGAACCTGGCCCCTGGTCGATGAGTGGATCGACGACGACGACATGTGGCTGCGGAGGACGGCGATCCTGTGCCAGATCGGGGCCAAGGAGCAGACCGACACCGAGCGACTGTTCGGTTTCTGCGCTCGGCGGGCCTTCGAGAAGGAGTTCTTCATCCGCAAGGCGATCGGATGGGCCCTACGGGAGCATGCCAGGACCGATCCGGAGGCCGTCGGCCGATTCGTCACCGAACATCGACACCAGCTGTCGGGTCTCTCCTATCGGGAGGCGACCAAACACATCGGGCACCTGCTCGCCTAGTGGTGCCTCAGCAGCGATAGCGCTTGTGCCATGGCCCCAAGGGCCCGGTGGTGTCGGCGATGGTGCCCACCTCACCCCAGGCACCGGCGAAGTCCTTCCACGGACGATTGCGAAGTGGCAGCAGGAACCGGGAGGTGTCCCATTGCGCCCCTCCCGCATTGGTCTTGTCCACATCGAACGTGTGGAAGGAGCCGACCCGGGGATAGGCGGCGTGGGAGCCTTTGGCGATGTACACGACGATCTGATCCTCCGTGGCGAACTCCAGATCGGACCGGTCGTAGTAGGTCGCACTTGCGTGGGCGGCGAAGTAGGCACCGATCAACGAGCCGTTCTTGACCACAATCGAGGCGTGCTCCCAGTCGCCCTGGTGGTTCTGAGAGGCAAACCCGTCGTTGTAGCCGAAGAACCACCAGTACTGGATCACATGGTCGGCGCCCTTGCTACCGGCGCAGGTGTCCTGCTTGGCGTGGACGAACACGGGGACGCGCCCGGTCGGATGGCGATCACCACTCGGCTTGCCACTCGGTTGCAGGAACACGTTCCAACTGTCCCCATTGTTCGAGTCGCGGGGTCTCCGGTTCTTGCCGTTGGAGTGAGGGCTGTAATCGTCGATGAAGTCGACCGGGATGTCGTAGTAGTTGCGGTGATGGCTGTCGTTCGTCCTCCACTCCTGGGCCGCCTTGGTGTAGCCCTGGTCGGAGCCGAGGCCTCGGTGATGACGAAAGCGGGAGCTGGCGATGAACTCCATCGGGTCCATGGGGAAGTACTCCTCGTTGGAGTGAAATTGCACCAGCGGGGCGAATCGGACGATCTCCGACCATGGCGCCGCCGGGATGGTCCCCGTGCCCTCGGGCAGCTCGTCGAGATTGTTGAACACCTTCAGGTCGTGGTGGGTGCGCAGATACTTCCCATGACGGCCGTCCACCACCTGGACCGTGGTATCACCCAGATCCGACCGCACCACATAGCGATGGGTGCCTGACTCGATGTCGACGATCACTTCTCGAACCGATCGCGGTGACCATGACTCGAAAGGATTGGCCAGCGCCGTGATGTCGTAGTCGGCGTTCTTGAGAGTGTGTGTCACCGATCTCGTCGCCATTTGAGTCCCCCTTTGCAGACGACGTGGGAACGCTACACCTGCGTCATTCGAGCAGTGTCTTCAGCGTCTGCAGGTCGTTCTCGACCCAGGAGATGTCACGAGCCAGGGTCTCGTCGCTCATCCCTGAGGTTCGGAACAGGGTGAAGATCACCTCGCTGCCCGCTCCGTTCTCGACGACCCTCATCGGCACATACACGTCGACCCCGCCGGGCATGGTGACGTGGTGGTCGAGGATGCCGTACTCGTTGCGTGGGGTGAAGCGCACCTCCACCGGTCCCTCCGGAGTGGCCGCCACCCAGTGGTCGCCCTCGGCCTCGATCGACGTCGCCAACCCTGACGCCCATCGGGGAAAGGTCTCCGGCCGACTGGCGAAGTCGTACACAGCGGCAGAGTCCCGCTCGATCGAGATGCTTATGTTGTGGGCCTGATGTGTGGTGGCCATGCTCCAGTCTCCTCGGTGATAGAGCCATGATGGCCCGGATCGCGTCTTGACCACCGACCCGATCACGCTCGAGGTGGCCCGTCACCGTCTCTCCTCGGTCGCCGACGAGATGGGCATCGTGCTCAGACACGCCTCCCTGTCCCCGAACATCAAAGAGCGCGCCGATTGCTCGGCTGCCCTGTTCACGGCCAGTGGCGAGATGCTGGCCCAGGCCGAGCACATCCCGGTCCACCTCGGGTCGATGCCCGAGTCGGTTGCGGCCTGCCTGGCCCGATTCGACCCGGTCCCGGGGATCCAATACGCCGTCAACGATCCGTACGCCGGGGGGACCCATCTCAACGACCTCACCCTGGTGGCCCCGGTGTTCGTCGGGTCGAGGCATGTTGCCTGGGTGGCCAATCGGGCCCATCACGCCGACGTGGGGGGTGAGGC
>JBOGEV010000178.1:0-1699 GCA_050742015.1 Acidimicrobiia bacterium | reverse complement strand
GTGGACCGGTGACGGGCTGGTGGCGAGAACCGAGCTGATGATCACGACCGAACCGCCCCTTCCCCGCATGTGACCTATGGCGCGGCTGGTGGCCAGGAACATCGGGTTGGTGTTGATCCGGAACGTCGTCTCCCAGCCATCGAGGTCGATCTCATGGGCAGGCCCGTCCCCGTGCCTTCGTCCGCTGCCCCCTGCCACTGCGAGAAGGCCATCGATGGCGCCGAGGTGCTGGGTGGCTGCGTCGAAGGCGTCCTCCGCCTCGGCTTGGATCGTGAGATCGGCTACGAGGAAACTGGCCCTGCCACCCTCACTCTCGATGTTTGCGACCAGATCACGGCACTCCGTCTCCCCGAGCGAGATCACGAACACGGAGGCGCCCTCGCCGGCAGCTTTCCGGGCCCCGGCCGCGGCGATCCCGGTGGCTCCCGAGACCACGATGGATTTGTCGGCGAGACGCATTGGGCGGTTTTAGCAGGCCGACACTGAGCGGCTGTCGGGCTCTATCGACTCGACCCGGGCAGATCAGGCGTCGGGTGTGGCTCCGGCTGCCGACCTGGCGTTCTCGACCTCGACGTCGAAGTCGGTCGTGGCGCCGGTGAATGCGGTCACTGCTGCCCGGCGCAGATCTCCGGGGTCATCCGACTGGAGCCCCGATAGCGCCTCGCCGGCGGCACGGGCCGCCAGTGTCGCCACGGCTGCGATCGTCTCCTGGTTGGCCTCGAGGCCTTCGGCCGGCACCAGAGCGGCCACCTGATCGCTCAGTCCCTGGGCCGCGGTGGCCACCGCCTCGAACCGGGGCTCGGCGTCACTGAACTCGATCTCCCGAGGGTCGGCGTCGAAACCGGTGTTCACCGCCACCAGCTCGGAGTTGAGGGCTTGGAACTCGCCGTTGATTCGATCCAGCTCGGCTATGTAGGCCGCGGCCGCGTCCGGGACGGTTCCCCCGGTCTCGCCGGGGACGGTCGTCGTGCTGCCGTCGGTTCCTGGTCCGGCCGTGGTGGTCGGGCCACCGGCCGCCAGGGTGGTGTCCGGAGAGGCCTCGGGAAGGGAGCGGACGAAGAAGTAGGTGAACGCGATCATCCCCAGAATGACCAGGGGGAGGATCCAGCGGCCCGGTTTCGGGTCGGGGTTGACTGCCATGACCGGCGAAACGATAGCTGGGACCCTGTAGTTCCCTGCGATTCCTGCCGGGTCGAGCACGACCCCCTTGAAGTGGTTCCGGCCAACCCATACGTTCGGGATCATGGAGCCGGAGAGGAATGAGGTCTACGAGCGCATCCCCTGGGAGACTCTCGAGGAGAAGAAGGGCGACCGCCAGTGGCTGATGTTCGGGTTGGCGGGGGCCATCGTTCTCGGTGCGCTCGCCTACTCCTTCATGAGCAATCGCCCGGCACCGGTTCCGGTGGACACGACCACGGTGACGACTCCTGGCGTGGCCGAGGAAGCCCCATCTCCGGTCACCACGGCCCCTCCCGTTCCCGCTCTGCCCCCGACTGCCTCCACTGTCCCGGTGGTCACCGCCGAGGCGGATCTCTATGCGGTCCATCCCGAGCGTGTGATCGACAAGGTCGCGGCCCACGCCGAGTGGTTCGTGACCGAGTTCCTGACGGTCGACGGCTCGGAGGAGGGCCGCGCTTCGCTGACGGCGCTCATGCCGGCCGGAGTGCCTCTGCCCGCGGCAGCCGAGGGGACACGCGTG
>JBOGEV010000177.1:0-2359 GCA_050742015.1 Acidimicrobiia bacterium | reverse complement strand
GCGTGACCGCGGCCGAGGCGTGCGCCTCACCTGGCGCGCTGGAGCTACCGGAGAGCGTGCACGCCGAAGGCCGCGTCGACCAGCACGGCATCGCGGCCCGGATCTTGCTCCACAGCGTGCCCTTACTCCATTGACCGAGAGCGCTCCACGGGGCCTGCTCACTCTCGGGCCGGGCGTCACACTATCCTGAAAGGCTGGCCGACGTGGTCTACAATCCCCAGGCAAGGATGCCAGCGCGCCAGATATGGAGAGGGCCGAGCTGGATGAACTACATTTCATCACGCCGATTGCGAACCTGCCCTCCATCTGCAAGCACGGCATCCTGTCCCACAACGGGATCCGTAAGCTGGGCCTCAAGCACACCTCGGTGGCCATGACGGAGGTCCAGGACATCAGGAAGGGTGCGACCGTGCCGGGGACCGGCAAACCGTTTCACGACTACGCCAACCTCTACATCTGTGCACGGAACCCGATGCTCTTCAAACGCAAGAACGAGCATCGGATCCTTTGCGTGCTGAGGGTGAGCTGCGATGTGCTCGACATCCCTGGCACCGTGGTGACCGACGGGAATGCAGCGGCGAAGGAGTACTCCCGCTTCGAGCCCAGTCCGGAAGGACTCTCGTGCGTAGACAGGAACCGTACTTTTGCGCGCGACTGGCGCGATCCAGTTTTGCCGGTCTTTTGGCGAAAGAGGTCACAGAAGTGCGCCGAGGTGCTTGTGCCGTCCTCCGTCCCACCGAAGCATCTGCTGGGCGCCTACATCTCTGATGACGAAGCTGCAGCGGCCTTCAATAGTCACAAGACTGGGCTCGCCGTCACGATAGACCCGGACTTCTTCTTCCTCATGGGGTTCTAAGGATGGGCGACGTTACCGTTCGTATGGGCGATCTGCTGGCGTCGAAGGCGCAGACCCTCGTCAACACGGTGAATACTGTCGGAGTCATGGGCAAAGGCGTTGCCCTACTGTTCAAGCAAGCCTTCCCGGATATGTACGAAGACTACGTGAAGCGGTGCGACCGCGGGGAGGTGAAGCTCGGGGAACCGTATTTGTACCAGCGCGTTGTCCCGCCGTGGATCCTGAACTTCCCGACGAAAGGGCACTGGCGGTCGGTGGCTCGACTGGACGATATCACTCGGGGCCTTGTCTACCTCAAGAACCACTACCGTGCATGGGGTATAACGTCGTTGGCCGTTCCTCCTCTAGGATGCGGCCAGGGTGGACTTGAGTGGCGCGTCGTAGGGCCGGTTCTCTATAAGCACCTGGCTGAACTTGAGATTCCCGTGGAGTTGTACGCTCCGTTTGGCACTCCCCACGAGGAGCTGCAGCTCTCCGGACCGACCCTGCTCCCTCGGTCGAAGGTCGACCCGGGGGCGATAGCGCTGGTCGAGATTCTGCGACGTGTTCAGGGGAGGCCGTATCACTGGCCGGTTGGCCGGACGACCTTCCAAAAGATCGCGTATTTTGCGACCGAGGTGGGTATCGACACTGACCTAAAGCATGTCCGTGCGTCCTACGGACCGTGGGCGCCAGCTCTCAAGCGAATGGAATCGGTGCTCATCAACAACGGCCTCATCGTCCAACGACCGGGGCGCCAGATGCTCGCGATGATAGTCGGCCCAACCTACGACGCTGCCCGGCTAGCATACGCCAGGGATCTCGCTCGATGGGAAGCCGGCATCGAAGCCGTAGCTGACCTTTTTCTTCGGATGACAACACGCCAGGCTGAGATTGCTGCGACGGTTCACTTTGTGTTCAAGGAGCTCGCAGCCGCGAAGGATACGACTCCGAGCGACAGGGACATCCTTGCCGGCGTCCTGTGCTGGAAGCAGCGTCGCCGGCCTCCGCTCCAGGAGCGCGAGGTGATTGACATGATCCGCGCGTTGACCATGCTCGGTTGGATCGAGGTCAAATTCACCGGATTGGTGGACTCAGACGACGCTGAAGTGGCACTCCAAGCATAGGTCACTGTCGGCGCCCGGTCCGCCCCCGTCACCATGACGTAAGGCTCGGACCCCGTCATTGGGACAGAGCCCTATGTGCAGCTCGAGCAGTGATCAGATGCAGCGCTGTCAAAGTTTCAAGGCTGGCATATCCACCAGCGTGGACGTAAGCAACCGGCCCGACTGGGGGACACGCGGCGTCGCGGGTTCTGGCAGTTACGGGCCCTTGCTCTGGAAGGGGTCTTCTCCCGGCTATCCACATGACAGAAAGCGATTCGCAGAACACTTGTGGCGCTCACGGCCAGGACCAGTCGATCTTCCGGGTAACCATCTCCCCATGCACGCTGTTGAGCCAGATGGATTGACTCGATGCCGATGCCCACCCGCCGGAGACCAGGATCTGGAGGCCGTTCGGACC
>JBOGEV010000176.1:0-62780 GCA_050742015.1 Acidimicrobiia bacterium | reverse complement strand
GCCACGGTCAGGTTGATCCAGGCATCTAGGCTCGCCGCCCATGACCGACGTCTACGACTCCATCCTCAACTTGCGCGCCATCCGGGACTATCAACCCGAGCCGATCTCAGACAAGGATCTGACTTCGATTCTGGAGGCGGCGCGATGGACCGGCAGCTCCAAGAACCGGCAGGACTGGTCCTTCATCGTGGTCACCGGAGACCGGCTCCAAGAGCTGGCCCAGCATGGGGACTTCACCGATCCGGTGCGGGGCTCGGCCGCCACCATCGTCCTGGTCAAAGAAGGGGGTGGCAACCTGTTCGACATCGGCCGCGCCGCACAGAACATCATGCTGGCGGCCAAGGCGATCGGTGTCGCTTCCTGCCCGATCACCCTGCATCGACCTGCCGAGGCGAGACAATTCCTCGGCGCCCCGGACGGGGTAGAAACCCGATATGCGGTTGCCCTCGGATACCCGGGTGAGCAGGCTACCCCCCGTCGATTCGGCGGGCGGAAGCCTGCCGGGACGGTGGTCAGGTACCAGCGGTACTAGCCGGAACGCTTCCTGTTCTGTTTCTCGTACCTGTTCCGTGCCCGGTCATGAGCTTCGGCCAGTAGCTCCTTCACCGTGGCTTCCGTGGCGGGCCCAGGGTTGAGCACGCTGAGCCACGATTGGGGTCCGTAAACGGGATGGGGAATGACCTCGTCGAGAACGGCGTAGTCGATCGTCGACGGATCGATCGCCGACGTATGCCGATCAGACATTTCTCGGCTCACCCACGCGTTCACCCTGAAGACCCCTGTTCGCTTCAGATCCGAAGCCTCGTCGAAGCCGGGATAGTCGTTGACCACGACTGTCGCGTAGGGGAAACGCTTCTCCGGAAGCGTGATGTTGTCGGGGTCGTAGAAGAAGAAGGTGTCCCCCCAGGCCACCTCAGGCGCACCGCTCTCCTCAGACGCCATGACAACCAGAGTCCCTTCGAGCTCACTGGTCACGTATTCGATGACCTCGGCCTCTGTCATGCATCACACGATAGGCAGCCTTGGTCAGAAGGCTGCCCTCACTACACAGCGCCCGCAGTCGGAGCACGGGATACAACCGCGCACGGCCTGATCGGCTTGAAACCGACGCTGGTATACAGCGTTCGCGCCGCCGGATTGTCCTGCTCCCAAGCGATCTTGACCCGACCCGCGCCCGATTCGACCAGCAGGTTGATTCCAGCGGTCAACACGTGGCGCCCTAGCCCTCGGCGCTGGTGGTCGTCCTCAGTGCGCATCGGCTCGACGAGACCCGTGGCCGTCTCTGGGTCCAACCAGAACAGCCCATACGCAGCAGCTCTGTCCTCACCATCGAGAACGACGAGGTCGAGGTCGGCTCGATACAACGATGTCTGGCGAAGGCGCTCCTCGACGTCGGGCCCGTTTCGACCTCTCATGTGATGAGGAGCCGAAAGCGTGTCGAGGCGAGTCGCGAGTCGATAGTCCGAGCGGAGCGTGCTGACCGCCGGTCGAGCGTCGGCGCTGAGCCATGAGTCGACTAGCTCGTCCTCCATTTTCGTGAAGCGGTGCCCCGCCAGCACATCGGCCATGACGTCATCGGCGCGATCGATCACGAACTCGACCGCATCGAACCCTGACTCGTTGGCATGAGCGAGGCCACGTTCTACGACGTGTGAGATCCAATCCGGGCCCGCGTCTGGCATGACAATCGGATCGAGTCCGATCGAATCGCCCTCATCGGTCGCGATCACTGCCGCTTCTGGTCGGCCGGCGCCGTCGAACCAAAAGAGCTGAGGAATGGTGTCGGTGGAGCGGGGTTTACGCCACCTCCACTGAAAGTCTGCAGCCTCGAACACTCCCGCCGTCGGGTGCGCCGCGCGCACGCGCTGGAGCAGGGTCGTCACCTCTTGCAGATACCGAATCCCAACCCGATGCTCCTCGCGCACCCTCGCAATCTATTGGGGCGAACGGCTCCTTGTTCGCCGTCCCTTGCCGCCGCCAGGGAGACCCATCTAGCCCTCCACAAATCAGGACAAACATGTCCCAGGGCGCCACTACCGTCACGCGGTCATGGCAGAGCCCCTCGTCCAGGCCCGTGGCCTCACCAAGCGATTCGGCGACTTCCTCGCGGTCGACGCCGTCGACTTCGACATAGCCAAAGGCGAAGCGTTCGGGTTCCTCGGGCCCAATGGGGCGGGGAAGACCTCGACGATGAAGATGATCACCACGGTGAGCCCGATCACCGAGGGCAAGCTGACCGTCTTCGGCCTCGATCCCACGACCGAAGGTCGTCAGATCCGTCAGCGGCTCGGTGTGGTCCCCCAGGAGGACAACCTCGATCTGGAGCTGACCGTCGCCGAGAACCTCTATGTGTATGGCCGCTACCACGACATGAGCCGGGCCGACATAAAGGCCAGGACTGAGGAGCTGCTCGAGTTCGCCCAGCTGGCGGACCGGGCCAAGTCACAAGTCGAGCCGCTGTCGGGGGGCATGAAGCGACGCCTCACCATCGCTCGCGCCCTCATCAATGCCCCCGATCTGGTGATCCTGGACGAGCCCACCACCGGTCTCGACCCTCAGGCTCGCCACCTGCTCTGGGATCGCCTCTATCGGCTCAAGCGGGAGGGGGCGACCCTCGTCATCACCACCCACTACATGGACGAGGCCGAGCAGCTGTGCGATCGGCTGGTGGTGATGGACAACGGGAAGATCGTTGCCGAGGGCTCTCCCCGCCAACTCATCGCCCAACACGCTCCGCGCGAGGTGGTCGAGCTCCGCCTGGCCGACGGGCAGATCGACGAAGTCGCCCTCCGCATCGAAGGGGTCGCCACCAGCAGCGAGATCCTCGCCGATCGGGTGATCCTCTACACCGAGGACGCCGAGGCCACCCAACACGAGCTCACGGTGCGGGATGTCCATCCCGACCAGGTCCTGGTGCGCAGGTCCACGCTCGAGGATGTCTTCCTCAAACTGACCGGGCGCAGCCTGATCGACTGATGACGACCCTCACCCGACCATTCCGGATCGTCGAGAGCGAGCTGGTCGCCTACCGGCGCACGTGGCGAGGGACCGTCATATCCAGCTTCGTCAACCCGGTCCTGTTCCTCTCCGCGATGGGCGTCGGTCTTGGCCAGTTGGTCGATGCCACCGACAACGACCTGGCCATCCCCTACCTCACCTTCGTGGCCACCGGGTTGATGGCGGCCAACGCCATGCAGAACGGGGCCGGGGACGGGGCGTTCCCCGTGATGGCCGGCATCAAATGGCGCAAGGAGTTCCACGGGGCGATCACGACCCCGATCGGCCCGGCAGACATCGTCATCGGCCGCTTCTACTGGGGCGCGATCAGACTCACCTTCATGCTCGGCGTTTTCGCCGTGATCTCTGTCCTCTTCGGGGCACTCGACATCGGCTCCGCCCTGCTCGCCGTGCCCCCGGGGGTCCTCACCGGGCTCGCCTTCCAGACGGTGGTCACGGCCTTCACCGTGACCCGGGAGGACGAGACCAGTCTCTCGACCATGTTCCGGTTCGGGATCATCCCGCTCTTCCTGTTCTCGGGAACGTTCTTTCCGATCAGCCAGCTCCCGGACTTCCTCCAGCGTTTGGCCTACGCCACCCCGCTCTTTCACGGGGTGGAGCTGGTGCGGAAGGTCGCCCTCCCCGGGGTGGACGCCTCGGTGGTGACCAGCATCCCGATCTGGGTGCACCTGCTCTACCTGGGTGTGATGACCGCGATCGGAATCGTGCTCTCCTCGAGGTTCCTGTCACGGAGGCTCCGGCCATGAGCGTCTCTGCCCCGACCCGGCTCACCCCCGTCGGGCGGATGACCCCCTTCCGCGCCCACCGCATCTGGGAACGGAACTACCTGGTCTATCGGCGGTTGTGGAAGATCATCTTCACCGGGTTCTTCGAGCCCGTCTTCTACCTGTTCTCGATCGGGATCGGGATTGGCGCCCTGGTCCCCGAGGTCACCGGCCCGGGCGGGGTCCCGGTCGACTACACCGCCTTCGTCGCCCCGGCGTTGATGGCGGCCTCGGCGATGAACGGTTCGGTGTTGGAGACCACGTTCAACATCTTCTTCAAGCTCAAATTCGGCAACGTCTATGAGGGGATCCTCACCACGCCGATGAACCCGAGGGACATCGCTATCGGCGAGATCGGCTGGGCCTTGTTCCGCGGCGCCCTGTACTCGGTTGCCTTCCTCGTCGTCATGGTGATCATGGGCCTCACCAGCAACTGGTGGGCCCTGCTCACAATTCCCGGGGCCGTGCTGATTGGCTTCGCCTTCGGTTCGGTCGGCCTCGCCGCCTGCACCTATATGAGGTCGTGGCAGGACTTCGACCTGGTCTCCCTGGTGACGATGCCACTGTTCCTGTTCTCGGGAACGTTCTACCCACTCGACGTCTACCCGCCGGTCATCCAGCAGATCGCCAAAATCTCGCCGCTCTATCACGGCACCGAGATGCTCCGCGCCTTCTCGCTCGGTTTCTTCGATTGGACCCTGATCGGCCACATCGCCTTCCTGGTGGTCATGGGGCTGATCGGCGCCCGCATCGCCTCGCGACGTCTCGACGGTCTCCTTCGGAAGTAGGGGTCTCGCACCGTGGGCGGGATGCGGGATCCCCACACCACCGGATTTCGCCTGTACAAGAGCTCGGTGACCGGTCGGGGTCCCGACCGGTCACCGAGTCACCGGCCGGAAGCCACCAGTGACGGGAGTGTCGTTGGTGGCGGAAGAGTGGGCTGCCTCTTCTGCCCGCCGGCTGCCGATCCAGCTGACCACAGTCTGTCCGAATGTGACCGCCCGCTTTCAGCGGTCGCCTCCACTGAGGTGGCGCGACCTTCCCCGGTCTGGCTGTGTGGGGGTGCAGGGTTGGGGACCCGACCAGACGGGTTGCTGTCGGGCACAGCCACCGCCCCAAAGTAGGGCGACACCAGCCGGCGGGCACCTTTCGAGTCCGACAGACATGGAGTAAGGCCCATGTATGTCATACCCGGACCCCGGAGGGGTCATGACGCCCACCGGCCGCAGGGAGAGTGGCGTGTTCGCTCAGCTGTTGGCTCGCTGGGATTGGCATCTTGTTCTGGCCCGAATCGCCCATCACAGACACAGCTATCGCAAACGGTACCGGTCCGTTACATGGGAGGCGCATCGGGGTTGGGCGAGCGCCACATCGCGGCCGCTGGACATCGACCTGCTCGAGGGTAAAGTCCCCTGCCAGGGACTCTCTTGTACGTCATCTCGTGACCGCGACAATCACTGCGCCCGATCGAGTGAACGGATCCGGGGACGATCAGGCTGTCAGCCTGGCGGACGGTACGTCACTCACCTGGGATCAGCTGATCCTGGACTTCAAGCCCCGCCTCCTGTCCTATGCGTGGTCGCGGGGGGTACGCGAGCCCGAGGACCTCGTCCAAGATGTGTTCGTTGCCGCGATGGCATGTCTCGGCGCTTTCGAGGGCGACAGAGCAGCTCTTCGCTCCCTCCTCTTTGCCATCACTTACCGACGAATAGCCGACGAGCATCGGCGCGGCTACCGGCGCCCGGAAATCCTGACCCCCGACCAATCGACGTTTCCCGATCCCGGTCCCTCCATCGACGATGTAGTGAGTCTCCACGATGAGGCTCGGCTTGCGATGGATGCGTTCTCGGTTCTGAACCGGCGCGAGCAGAGGGTGCTCGAGATGCGGTTACTCGACGAAGCGACACCTGCTGAGGTGGCGAAGGCCCTCGGCCTCAGCAACGGGAACGTTCGCGTCATCCAGGCTCGAGCACTGGTCAAAGTGAGACACCACCTGCAAGACACCCTCGGACGAGGAAGCGCAATCTCGACACCTGCCCTCGGTATCCCATTCGAGGTCATCCGCGGTCTGCGCAACCGGCCGGCCCGACGCGGCCTGGTCGGAGAGTGGGTCGAATGGCTCAAGGCATCGCCACGATCGGCTGCGGTGGCAACTGGCTCGGGCGGCCATGAGCGGAATGTCATCGACATCTTGGCGCGCGCCGGTCAGACCGGTCACACGATCTCATCGGTCGCCGACAGCGCCGGGCCGGCGGCAGCCAAGATCGGGGCTTTGGTCACCGTCTTGGCGCTGGGCGCCGGGGCTGGTGGGCATTTGATGACTCAGGACGAGGAGCTGGCGCCGGTCAATGCCCCTGCAATCGAGCAAGCAGAACCCACCCCGGCACGTCGAGCAACAGAGCAGCGCACCGACCCGGAGGTCACTGGCACCGGGGCCGTCGACCGGATCCCCGCGCTCCCGGCAGAGCCCCCATTCAATTTTGAACAGCCCGCGGCCCCCGACGAACGGGCACCTGCCGCCGAGCCTGAGACCGCCGTCACCGATCCGAGCGGACCAGGTTCTGACGCCGCCCCGGTCGACGACATCGTGGATGACGTGGTCGAACCCGTCGTCGAGGAGGCAGGGGGTCTGGTGGAGGAAACGGTGGAGGTCGTCGAGGACACGGTGAAAGGCGCCGGGGAAACCGTCGCGGTCGTAGGAGAGGTGGCGGAGACGGTCGTGGAGGACGTGGTGATCGCTGCGGTAGAGGACACCGTTGACGTGGTCGAGGGCGTGACGACACCACTGGTCGAGGAATCCGTGAACCCGATCCTCGACGAGGTGGGCGAGACTCTCGACAACGCCGTCGCGGGACTTGGCGGTCTGCTCGGGCTGCCCTGAACGCCGGTAGGCTCGGGTCGTCGATGCTCGACCTCGCCTTTCCACTCAGGGCTCCGCGTGGCAAGGGGCTCAACACGAACGGCTGGCTGCAAGAGGCGGTCCTACGTTGTCTCCTCAACAACCTCGACCCGGACGTGGCGGAGGATCCTGAGAACCTGATCGTCTACGGGGGTCGGGGCAAGGCTGCCCGCAACCTCGACTCGCTCCATGCCATCGTTCGCACCCTCGAGCGCCTGGCGAACGACGAGACGCTGCTCGTCCAGTCGGGCAAGCCGGTCGGGGTGTTCCGCACTCACGACATGGCGCCCCGGGTCCTAATCGCCAACAGCCTTCTCGTTCCCCGATGGGCGACGCTCGAGCACTTCTGGGAGCTGGAGGCCGAGGGTTTGATGATGTACGGGCAGATGACCGCCGGGTCCTGGATCTACATCGGCACGCAGGGCATCCTCCAGGGGACCTACCAAACCTTCGCCGCCATCGCCGAGCAGCGGTTCGGCGGAACCCTCGCCGGCACTCTCACTCTCACCGCTGGTCTCGGCGGCATGGGTGGGGCCCAACCCCTGGCGATCGCCATGAACGGAGGGGTGGCACTCTGCGTCGAGGTCGACCCACACCGGATCGAACGGCGGTTGGAAACGGGGTATCTCGACGAGTCGTTCGACGACGTCGTCCAGGCGGTGGAGCGTTCCCTCGAGGCGAAACAGAACCGTGAAGCGGTGTCGATCGGTGTCCTCGGCAACGCAGCCGACGTGTTTCCCCGACTGCTGGAGATGGGTCTCGAGGTCGACATCGTCACCGACCAGACCTCGGCCCATGACCCGCTTTACGGCTACGTCCCGGCCGGACATGACCTCGATGAGGCGGAGAGTCTTCGAGAGGACGATCCCGACACCTATATCAAGACTGCCCGTGACTCGATGGCACGACACTGCGAGGCGATGGTCGGGTTCCTCGAGGCAGGGGCGGAGACCTTCGACTACGGGAACAACCTGCGCGGTGAGGCGGCCATTGCGGGTTATCAGAATGCTTTCTCCTACCCGGGTTTCGTTCCCGCCTACATCAGGCCGCTCTTCTGCGAAGGCTCCGGCCCATTCCGCTGGGTGGCCCTGAGCGGCAACCCGGCCGACATCGCCGTCACCGATCAGGCCCTCCTCGACCTCTTCCCGGACAACGAGCCGCTCCACCGCTGGCTGCGCCTGGCGTCGGAGAAAGTCCACTTCCAGGGTCTGCCGGCCCGGATCTGCTGGCTCTCCTACGGGGAGAGGCACCTTGCCGGGCTCCGGTTCAACGACCTGGTCGCCTCAGGCGAGGTGTCGGCCCCGATCGTGATCGGGCGCGATCACCTCGACTCGGGTTCGGTGGCCTCCCCCTATCGGGAGACGGAGGCCATGGCCGACGGGTCGGACGCGGTTGCGGACTGGCCCATCCTCAACGCGATGCTCAATGTCTCTTCGGGGGCGGCCTGGGTGGCGGTGCATCACGGGGGCGGGGTGGGGATCGGCAACTCGATCCACGCCGGCGCCCAGGTCGTCGCCGACGGGACCGAACAGGGCGCGTTCCGGGTGGAGCGGGTCCTGACCAACGACCCTGGCACCGGCGTCATGCGTCACGCCGACGCCGGCTATGAGATCGCGCGACGCGTGGCCCGGGACCGTGGCGTCGATATCCCGATGCTCTAACGCTGCTCGCGGTTCTGTACCAGAGCCGTGGGGCTCCCTTTGGGCGAAGGAGCCCCCGGCTTCCGGCCATGCCGTCAAAGGATCCAGATCAGGCCGAAGGTCATCGCTCCGGCCGCGGCGAGGACGGCGAGAACCGTCATCACGATCACCCGGGTCGTCCAGACCCGGTCCTCTTTGAGCATGCCGCGGGCGAAGAGCCCGAATGCGGCCGCCAGCAGCACACCTGCTCCGACGAACAAGCCGAGGTGCCAGGCCTTGAACCAGGGCCATCAGTCCCCTGATCGAGGAAGTGGGTCAATGACTCATGGGGTGCCGATACCCTGTCGACCCCATGCCCATAAACGACCCTCACTGGCCCCGAGCCGACGTCTGGCTCGCCCAGGACCACCCCGATCCCGAGATCCTGGTGGTCGGAGTCCCGTCGTCGCAGGCGTCCCTCTCTCCCTCCCGGGCCGATCTCACCCCGCTCGAGCTGCGCGATCGGCTCGGCCGGTTCTCCACCTTTCACGGGGAGTGGGAGGTGGACTTTGGTGGCATCACGGTCCGTGACGAAGGCAACTGGGCCGTCTCTGAGCTGGACATGCATCAGATGCCGGCAACCGTCCAGGGCCTCGCCCGGTCACGGGCACCGAGCCCGCTGACCCTCTACCTCGGTGGGGACAACGCCATCACCCGGCCCCTTGTGTGCTCGCTGGTCGACGACATAACCCGGGTCGGCCTGATCACGTTCGATGCCCATCACGATGTCCGCACCCTCGCACTGGGACCTACCAACGGGACCCCGGTCCGGGGTCTCATCGAGGAAGACGGGCTGCCCGGCGCCAATGTGGCCCAGATCGGGATCCATTCCTTCGCCAACTCCGCCGAGTACCGGTCCTATTGCGACGAGCAGGGGGTGACGGTCCTGACCGTCGACGACGTCGCCCAGCGCGGTATCGAATCGGTCGTCGAGGACGCTCTCACCGTCGTCGGGGTGAAGACCGACGTCATCCACGTCGACGTCGATATCGACGTGCTCGACCGAGCCTTTGCTCCGGGCTGCCCCGGCGCCCGCCCGGGGGGTATGGGGATCCGTGAGCTGGCAGAAGGCATCCGCCGTTGCGCCCGCCATCCCAAGGTTGCGGCTTTCGACTTCGTGGAAGTCGATGCCGCGGCCGACCGGGACGGGATCACCCTCGACGCGATGGCCCACCTGGTGCTGGCGGCGGTCGCCGGCTACTCCGAGCGGTCATGACCCCGAACGTTATGCAGCACGTCACGGATGCGTGACGCCCTGCATTAGGTATCTGATCCTCACCCGCCGCTGATCACCTGCTCGGCCTCACGACCGAGACGATCCCCTTCCCGGTGGTCGAGGAAACCGTGGGGAAGGCGGACCGGGCGGGGGCCGTGTGAGTGGCCCCGGACCATTCGGTTGGCGTCCTCGGGGAACGGGAGATCGGTATCCCAACCGGCGAGGATCGCTGCGACCTGTTCGACCGATTCCACCCGAGCCAGGGCGTCACGCATGACCGGGCCGGCGGCGAAACCTTTGAGATACCACGACGGATGCTTGCGGAACAGACTGATCCCGACCCGCTCCCCGAAGTGGTCAACGAGCAGGCCGGCATGGCGCATCATGATGCGAGCCACCTCACCGGACGTCGGCGGTGCCTGCAGCGGTCGACCGCTCAGTGCATCGGAAAGATCCCGGAACAACCAGGGGCGCCCCAAGCACCCGCGTCCAACGACGACCCCGTCACACCCGGTCCGCGCCATCATCGCCACGCCGTCGTCGCCGGTCCAGATGTCGCCGTTGCCCAGCACGGGGATCGTGGTCACCGCCTCCTTGAGCTGGGCGATCGCATCCCAGTCGGACTCACCCGAGTAGAGCTGGCGGGCGGTGCGGGCGTGCAGGGCGATCGCCGAAGCCCCTTCCTCCTCGGCGGCGAGACCCGTCTCCACAAAGATGAGGTGGTCGTCGTCTATCCCCTTCCGAAACTTCACGGTGATCGGAACCGCTCCGGCATTGGACACTGCGGCCCGAACGATGGAGCGGAAGAGGTCCTTCTTCCAAGGGAGGGCGGCGCCGCCACCGTGACGGGTGACTTTTGGCATGGGACAGCCGAAGTTCATGTCGATGTGATCGACCCGCTCCACGTCGACCAGATAGGCAACGGCCTCGCCCAGGGATCCCGGGTCGGTGCCGTACAGCTGGATCGACCGCGGTGACTCGTCCGGGCTGAAGCGGGCCAGCTCACGGGTCTTCGCGTCCCCTTCCACCAGACCTCGGGCCCCGATCATCTCCGACACGTAGAGACCCGCCCCGTACTCCCGGCAGAGTCGGCGGAACGGGGCGTTGGTGATCCCGGCCATCGGGGCGAGCACGACGGGGGGATCGACGGTGAGGGGTCCGATGCGAAGCATCACCGACAATGGTAGGTCCCCACCCCGCTTTCTCTGTCCGTCTAGCGCCATCTATGGCGCCACGTACCTCAGGTACGCGGCCTCAGAACTCGGTCGAGGTCACGTTGTGGAGGCGGACCTGACCCCGGGCGACGAGTTTGGCGGTGTCTTCCCGGGTCACGTCGACCTGCCACAGCTGCTGGGTGCGACCCCGGTGGATCGGGGTGGCTGAACCGATGAGCACGCCGTCGGAGGTGGCCCTGATGAAATCGGTCTGGTTGGAGACACCGACCGCTCCCGCCATCCCGTTCTCCATCGCCCAGAGGGCGGCGCCGGCCGAGGCGAGGGTTTCGATCAGTGTGCAGTAGACGCCGCCGTGTACCACTCCGTAAGGCTGCTGATGGATCTCCTCGATCACGAGCTTTCCCTGGCACGAGTCCGGTGTCGCATCGATCAGCTCGATGCCGGTGTGCCCCACGAATGTGACGCGATCCAGGAAAGGGTTCTCGATCACGCCCCGCAACCCGACATGATTTGCGGTACCGGCCCCTGATCGTCGTCCACGTATTCCCACGCCTCGACCCCGATTCCTTCGTAGTAGGCGGTGGTGAGCACAATCTCCATCTTCCCGTCCCCGCTGAGATCGGCGACCGCCCCCACGGAGTAGGAGTTCACGACCGGATCGGTAGCGGTGACTATGACCGACTCGCCGAGGATGGCGGTGCGCACCTCGCCTTGGACGGTGCTTCGGAGGAAGGCGATCGAGTAGTCGCCGTCCTCGGCGAAGAGGCCGGCGGTCACATCTTCGGCCACGACCAGGACTTCGTTGACCCCGTCACCCTGGAGATCCATCTGGAGCAGTTGCTTGATCGCCGGATCGGGAACGTCCAGGCCACGCTCGGCCAACAACTCAGCAGCAAAGCCGCCATAAGTCCCGTCGTCCTCGATCTCCTCGACCAGATGGGGAACGAGGATCCAGGGAGCAGACACCGCCACGCCGAGGGGACCGGGCCACTCTCCGAGGATCTGCTCGTTGTCCAGCACGACACCGGGGTTGTTCACGGGCTCGCACAGGGTGGTCGGAGCACCCCCGGCGATGATCCCCTCCGTGCCGAGGAAGGCCACCTGGTAGTCCTCGCCACCGGCCACCGGGAGCGTCGCACCCGCCTCGACCTGCACCCATGCCGCCCCGTCCCACCATCCCAATGCGCCGAACCCGGTCGCCACCAGAGGGGTCTGGCTCCAATTGCCCTCGACCGCAGCACTCGTCGTCGTGGTGGCGGGCACAGTCGTGGTAGGCGCCAGGGTCGTTGTCACGCTCTCCGTCGTGGTGGTCTCTGCACCGGCAGTGGTCGTCGGCCCCGATTCGGGCGTGGTCGTCCCGTCCAGGGTCGTGGTCGTCGCCAAGGTGGTCGTGGATGGGCTCGTCTCGTCGTCGCGGACGAGCATGAACACGATGACACCCACGATCACAACGAACAGACCGGCCAGAATCCAGGCGGTTCGAGTCATTGGGGCAAGTTACCCCCCCGCTTTGGATCTGAAGCGGGTCAGGTCCTGCCCCGAGGCTGCTACCAGGCGGGCCAGGAGGTGGATCGGCAGCCCCACGACGGTGAACGGGCTCCCGACGACCTTCTTGACGAAGACCCCGCCCAGACCCTGCAAGGCATAGCTGCCCGCCTTGTCGAGTGGCTCGCCACTGTCCACATACCGGGCAATCTCCTCGTCGGTCATCGGGATCATCTCCACCTCGGTCATGTCGACGATCGTCCGGATCTCGATGCCGTCATCCCAGGATGCAACGGCGAGGCCGGTAAAGACTTCATGCACGTCTCCGGAGAGGCGCCGCAGCATCGTCCGCGCCTCCTCGGGATGACCTGGCTTGCCCATGACCTTCCCCTCATGGACGACCGTCGTATCCGCCGCCACCACCAGCCGGCCGGCTCCGGCGACCGCTGCGGCCTTGGCCCGGGCCACCCGCTCCACATACACGGCCGGGGCCTCGTCGGGGAGCCGGGACTCGTCGACCTCGGGAGCCTGCACCTCGAATTCGAGACCGACTCGCTCCATCAACTCCCGCCGCCGGGGCGACCCTGAGGCCAGAACCAGCCTCATTCGACGATTCGACCCATCCGAATCACGTGGCTCGGGTGGGCTAGCACCCGCGGATCCGCAGTGGGATCCTCGGGGAACAGCACCGCGTTGGCCGGTTCGCCAACGGCGAAGTCGTCCCGACGGCCGGTGGCACGAAGACCGGCCCCGGAGACGGCGTCCACCGCTGCAGCCGGGGCCATCCCCAGCTCCCAGAGCCGAATCGCCTCATTCGCCACCTGATTCGAGCCAATCACCAGATCGGTGCCGGTGAGGACGTTGACACCCGATTCCACTGCGATGGCGAGATTGACGGCGACATTTCCCATGCCTTCGGTCAGGAGCCGGCCACCGGACGAGCCCGAACCGAGTTGGCGAATAGTGGCCTCCATCTGGATGACCGTCGGCACCCAGATCCCGCCTCGTGCTCCTAATGCCCCGAGGTCTTCCGGGGAGAGGAACAGCCCGTGCTCGATGGATTGGACCCCGGCTCGCACCGCCATCGACGGAACCTCACGGCCCATTGTGTGGATGGCGACCCTGGCCTGGCCTGCTCCGGCAGTTGCCACCGCTTCCACCAATTCATCCTCGTCGAAGTTGGAAACGGGGCCGACGCCCTTGCGGGGCCAATCACCGATCAGCTTGACCCAACCCTGGCCCTCGTCGGCAGCCATGGCTACGGCCGAACCGATCCCGCCGGGTAGAACATTTCTGGCGAACCCCTCCCAGAAGCCGCCGTCGACGGCACAGACCACTCCTGCCGCCTCGATGTCGGGGCGCTCCCCCGGCGGGACGTTCTCGGACAGCTGGACGACCGTCAGGTCGCGCCATCCCTTGTCGAGGATGAGCCCGACTCCGGCTTCGAGTGCCTCGGTTGCCTGTTGTCGTGCCGCGTCGAGGTCGCCGGGGCGGAGGTCCATGCTTCCCCGGGCCAGATGGGCGTGGGCATCGACGAGACCGGGCAGGGCCCACGAATCCACTGGTGTGACCTGCTCGGGTGTGCCCCAGGGCTCCGCCCACAACCCGTCACCAGTGTCACGTGTGACCTCGTCCCCGCCGGGTGCGCGCAACACGACTCGAAGGTGCATCTATCGCGACGGTAATGGCCCCGGGCTGCCGATAATGCTGGATGCGTGTTCTCCTCGGAGCCCTGCTCGTGGTCATGGCTGCCTGTGCCCCGACCGCGATCGAGCCCGTGATCACCACGACCGAAACAGTGGTGACCACGAGCCCGGCTTCGACGATTCCCGCCACAACGACGCTTCCAGAGCCGATCCCGGTCGAGATCGAGGACTGCTCCAGCCCCCAGGTCGGCTTCTCCCCGTTGTGCGAGACTTACGACCTGGCGCAGGAGTGGCACATGGATCGCCCAATAGATCCGAGTGTCTTGGCGGAAGCGGCCCTCGAAGGGCTGAATAGCTTCACCACCGATTCCACGGAAGCTTCACCGAGGACCCTGATCTGCGCCATCCCCGACCCGGCGTTCACCCCTCTCTGCGACGAGCTGGCGAATCGCGTCTCAGTCTCCTCTATCCCTGTGGGCGAGGCGGTCGAGGCGGCGGTGACGGCGATGGCCAACACCGGGCTCGAGCAATTCTCGTACTACGTCCCGCCAGAGCTGGTGGGCAGCTATCGCTCCAACGGCGTGGTCGGCGGGCTCGGAGTCCTCCTCGACGCGACCGATGCAGCCGGCTCGAAGTGTGTACGGATCGCCGAGTCGTGCCCGCTCGAGATCGTGTTCGTCCTCGATGACAACCCAGGGGCCGAGGCAGGGTTGGAGGCCGGGGACGAGATCGTCGCCATCGACGGCGAGCTGATCGAGGGCCAGGGGTTCGTCGACACCGCCACTCGCATCGCCGGGGACGAGACGGGCCTGCTCGAGATCTCGGTCGAACGGGAGGATGAGACCATCGACTTCACGATCCAACGAGAACCGCTCGTGGTGCCGACGGTGGAGATCGACGTGCCCGAACCCGGCACCGGGTATATCTCGATCCCCGACTTCGAGTCCGACATCCCAACTCTGGTTCGTGAAGGTCTGACCGACCTCGTCGACGACACGGTGGATCGCCTCGTCGTCGACCTCAGGGACAATCCGGGCGGATTCCTCGATTCGGCAGTCGACGTCGCGACCGAGTTCATGACCGGCGGTGTCGTGGTTCAGACAATGGGACCGGGTGAAGACTTCGACTACGAGGCGGGAGACGGAGGGGTGGCCACCGAGCCCCAAATCGCCGTGCTTGTCAACGCCGGCACGGCTTCGGCTGCCGAGATCCTGGCGACCGCGCTCAGGGACCGTCGTGGGGCGGTTCTCCTGGGTGAGCCCACGTTCGGTAAGGATGCAGTCCAGATAGCCTTCGAAATGAAAAACGGTGGAGAGTTCAACGTGGCGGTAGCACGCTGGTTCAGCCCGGAAGGGACAACCGTGGCGGGCACCGGAGTCTTACCCGATCGGATCGTCGAGTTTTCCCAGCGCATGACCACTTTGGAGCTCGCCGATCTGGCATTTGAGGGATGATGGGCCCTATGCGTCGAATCTCGGTGACACTGGCACTTGTGGTGCTCCTGGCCTCGTGCACCGAAGGGGCGGGGGAAGGGGCGGAAACGCCCGACACCACGGGGACCACACAGGCGGTCACCGATACGACTGATTCCGCCGAAGGCAACGGGCGGCCGCTTCGCGTGGTGGGTTGCGAACCCGCCCATCCCGATGTCGAGATCGTGTGCGAGACCATCGATCTCGTCCACCGTCACTACGTCGACGAGATCACCGACGACACGCTGGCCCGGGCCGCCATCCAGGGCCTCGAGACCCTCGATGGTGCGACAGCGGAGTCGGAGCTGGTCTGTGCTGCCCCCGCGGCAGCGTTTCAGGAGACCTGCGAGATAGCCCTGGAACAGGCCGACACCAGTGCCGAGGCGGCCGAGGCGATGGTGTTCGGGCTCGCCGCCTACGGGCTCGATCCGAACTCTGTTTATTTCGATCCCGATGCATTGGAGCTGGTCGAGGAAGAGCAATCCGGGGAGATCCAGGGCATCGGCGCCTTGGTCTCGGCCGAGGACTCTTCGACCGAGGAACTGTGCAACATCATCACGGACACCTGCCGGATGTACATCATCTCGACGATCGAAGACACCCCGGCCGAGGCTGCCGGGCTGCAGCCCGACGACGTCGTGGTTGCAGTCAACGGGGAGAGCATCATCGACTGGACGGTCGACGAGGTGACGGCGACCGTGCGAGGCCCGGCCGGGACCGACGTTGGCCTGACCATCGAGCGAGGTGAAGGGGTGTTCGAGGTAACGATCACCCGGGCCGCGTTCGAGGTCCCTGTGATCCGGAGCGAGGTGGTGGGTGACGCCGGCTATGTGTCACTCAACACCTTCACCGACAACGCCGACGAGCTCTTCGAGGAAGCGGTCCGCGATCTCCTCGACCAGGACGTCGATTCATTGGTCTTCGACCTGCGCAACAATCCCGGCGGATTGCTCGACACCGCCATCGAGGTGGCATCTGTCTTCCTCCCCGACGGCGATGTCGTGGTCACGGAGAGCCCCGACTCCTCGACCTCGTACCCCGTGTCAGGGAACCCGATCGTGCCGGCGGGAATGAAGGTGGTGGTCCTCGTGAATGAGGCCAGTGCCTCCGCCTCCGAGGTCGTGTCGGCGGTGCTCCAGGAAAGGGACCGGGTGACCCTGGTCGGCGAAAACACTTTTGGCAAGAACACCGTCCAGCAGCGTTTCGCCCTGTCCAACGGCGGCGCGCTCAAACTGACCATCGCCCGCTGGCTGACGCCAGGCGGGCTCGACTTCGGTTCGATTGGGGTCACGCCGGACGTGGTCCGGGACATCGAAACCGGCCTTCCCGTGGAGGACGTGGTCCAAGAGGCATTGGCGGCCTCGGTCACCGTCGCCGGCTAACGCCTTTCTGTGCGGGTTCGCGCGGCTGGACGCGCGGTAAACCCGCACAGAACGAAGGTCAGCTCCTTTCTGTGCGGGTTCGCGCGGCTGGACGCGCGGTAAACCCGCACAGAACGAGGATCAGCTCAGGGGGTAGGCGATCCCGGTGTTGGCGTGGCAGTCGTAGCCGTGGGGGTTCTTGCCCAGGTACTGCTGGTGATAGTCCTCGGCGTAGTAGAAGTCGCCGAGAGGCGCGATCTCGGTCGTGATGTCGCCGAACCCCAGCGGTGTCAGCTCCGCCTGGTACTTGTCCTGGGACCGCTTGGCCCCCTCCAGCTGCTCGTCGGTGGTCGTGTAGATCGCCGATCGATACTGGGAGCCGATGTCGTTCCCCTGCTGCATCCCCTGCGTCGGGTCGTGGGTCTCCCAGAACACCTTCAGCAGTTCCTCGTAGGCGACTTCGGCCGGCCGGTAGACCACCAGAACCACCTCCGAGTGCCCGGTGCGGCCGGTGCACACCTCCTCGTAGGAGGGATTGGGGGTGTAGCCGCCGGCATAGCCTGCCGCCGTGGTGTAGACCCCGTCCATCTTCCAGAAACGCCGCTCGGCGCCCCAGAAGCAGCCCATCCCGAAAACTGCCGACTCGGTGTCGTCGGGGAAAGGCCCGACCAGTCGATGGCCGTTGACGAAATGTGCCGCCGGTACGTCCACCGCCTGGGCCCGACCAGGCAAGGCGCTCTCCGCAGCAGGCATCGTGGTCTTGTTTCGTCCGAACATCGAACCCTCCTTGGCCCGTCAGGCCAGCATCGCCTCGAGCTCCATTTCGACCTTCCAACGGGGGTCTAGAAGCCCACCCACTACAACCATCGTGGAGGCCGGTCTGATTCCCGAGAACACCTCTCCGTGGGCCTCTCCGATCGCATCCGCATGTGCCCGATCTGTGATGAACATCCTGGTTCTGACCACATCGTCGGCTCGCCCGCCAGCCTCTTCGAGAGCGGCGAGCATGATCTCGAGACAACGTCGCGCCTGGACACCAGGATCGGGGTCCACCGAGCCATCGGGCCAGATCGGGGCGGTGCCCGACACCATCACCCGACCATCGGCTCGAACCGCCCTGCTGAAGCCGATGGTTGCCTCGAAAGGGCTTCCCGAGGAGACGTTCTTCCGATCCACAATCGGGACCATACCGATGCCCGAGGTTTGAGCATTGGCCCTTCGGGGGACGTTGCGGCCAGATGGCGGCCCCCGATCGCCCCCGATCCGCACTTCTCGTCCCACCCCCGGTTCATTACGCTCATCGGGTTCTCATGCGTGCGCTGCGCCCCCGGACCCTCGTCGTCTTCATGATGTCCACCGTCGCCGTGGTCCTCATCTCGGTCGGGCCCCTCGCATGGGCCCAGAGTGTCGATGAAGCCGAGCAGACTGCGGAAGATGCGGGGAGGCAAGCCGAGGTGGCCGCGGGGCTGGTCGACAGCGCTCTCGCCGAAAGGGGCGCGATAGAGACCGAGCTGGCGGTGAGCATGGCCCGGATCAGCGACCTGTCCGCCGAGTTGTCCGTGCTCTCCACGAAGCTGGACTCGTTGCGCGCCCAGATCGCCTTCGGCGATACCGAGCTGTCGGGGATCAGAGCAGACATCGAGAGCCACGCCATCGACGCCTACATGACGGCCCTGGTCGGCCCGAGCGTCACCTTCGTGAACTCGGCGTCGGTGGAGGAAGCGATGGTCGCCGGGCAGGTAGTGGGCGACGTGGTCAACTCCGGTGCGGCGCAGGTCAACGAACTGGTCGCCAAGCGCGACGCCTTGGAGACGCTTCAGGAGGACTTCCGGGTTCAGGAGGGACGGGTGGCAGCGCTGAAGGCCGAAGTCGATGCCGAAATCGAACATCTGGCCGCCCTCTATGACGAGGCGGACGCCGCAGTGGGACAGGCGATCCGGGAGGCCAACGCAGCCGACCTCGCCCACCGCGAGGCGCTGAGCGCGGTCGACTCAGCCCAGGCCCGGGAGGCAGAGAGGAAACGCCAGGAGGAGCGGGCGCCCACGACCACCACACCGCCCGATCCGGGTCCCGGGAACACGGCCCCGACCACGACCAACCCGCCGGAGACCACCGTCACCACCGACGATGGCGGAGGCGGCGGAGGAGGTGGAGGAGACTGGGACTTCCCCCCCGCCGTCGAGCAATGGCGGTCGCTGGTAGCGGCCTACTTCCCGTCAAATCGGGTCGACGAGGCACTGGCAGTCCTCCAATGCGAGAGCCTGGGAGACCCCGACGCCTACAACCCGTACTCCGGCGCATCGGGCCTTTTCCAGTTCCTACCGTCGACGTGGGCCTCAACGTCGCCGAAGGCCGGGTTCTCCGGGGCGAGCGCCTTCGACCCCGAGGCCAACGTCGGGACTGCGGCGTGGCTGGCCAACCGCTACCAGGAGCTGGGCCAGGGATTCTGGGCGCCGTGGTCCTGTCGGCGAGTTCTGTGAGCCCGGTCCAGGACCCATCCCGCAACGAAGAGTGGTACTTCTGCCTCGACCACAAGACCGTCGAGCCCCTGGACGGATGTCGCGCAGCGGTCAGGCTCGGCCCTTATCCGACCCGCGAGGAAGCGGAGAGGGCCTTGGAGACCGTGGAACGACGCAATGAGGCCTGGGACAACGATCCCGAGTGGGCCGACGACGACTGAGGTGACCGAGCACGGTCCCCCGAATCGGCAAACCGGGACCTGACCCATAGAATCCCCTCGCCCCATGGACCACCCACAGATCGATCAACGTCGTCAAATCGTCCTGATGGCGTTGGCCTTCGCAGTCACCGTGCCCGGCGTTTACCTGCGCATCACCGGCACACACGCCGAGCCGATCCTGGCCGCCTTCCTCTACGGGCTGGCCATCGTCGGCGCAGCCTTCATTCTCTCCTGGGCCGCCGAAGTGATCCAACTGGACATCGCCTCCGGGCTGGCCCTGGCCCTTCTCGCCCTGATCGCCATCCTCCCCGAATACGCCGTCGACTTCGTATTCACTGCACAGGCCGGTCGCGAATTCGCCGAGACTGGACAATCGTCGCAATACGGGCCATTGGCGTTGGCCAACATGACCGGAGGCAATCAGCTTCTCATCGGCCTCGGCTGGCCGATGGTGATCCTGATCGGTACCTGGAGGGTGCGAAAGACCCGGGTCAGCCCTGAGGCGGCCGAGGGGACGACCGTGTCCGAGATCCATCTGTCCCGAAGCCAGTCGGTGGACATCGCCTATCTCACCATCGCCTCGATCTACGGATTGAGCCTATTCCTCAAATCGAACCTGTCGCTCTTCGACGCCGTTGTCCTGGTGACGATCTACATCCTCTACCTGAGACGGCTGTCGGGGGCGCCACCCAGCCCCCCGCATCTGGTCGGCCCCTCGGCTTATGTCGGTTCCCTGCCCAAACGGGTCCGCCGGTCCATCAACTATGCGATGTTCGTGGTCGCCGCCGGAGTCATCCTTCTCTGCGCCGAGCCGTTCGCCGAGTCGATCATCGAGTTGGGAGAAGCCATCGGGGTCAGCGAGTTCCTGCTGGTCAAGTGGATCGCCCCCACCGCCTCCGAGGCGCCCGAGCTCCTGGTTGCGACTTTGTTCGCATGGCGGCTGGCCAGCCGCACCGGTCTCGGAGCCCTGATCTCATCCAAGGTCAACCAGTGGACCCTGCTCGTGGGGACCCTCCCCATCGTCTTCTCCATATTCGCCGGCGTCCTCCATGGTCTTCCCCTCGACAGAGTGCAGCGGGTCGAGTTGTTCGTCACCGCCGCCCAATCGGTCTTTGCGGTGGCGATCGTGGCCAGCCGGTCGGTCAGCCGCACCGAGGCCTGGGTGATGCTGGGCCTGTTCGTGGCGCAACTCGCCGAGTCGGGACTGGCGGAGTTGGGTCACATCTCCGAAGAGGCCTCGGCCCAGGCCCGGATCGGGGTCGGGATCGTGTTCCTGTTGGCCGCGGCCTGGGTGTTGCGAAAGGACTACAGGGCCTGCTTCACCAATGTTCGCGACGGGCTGCGCACCCCCTGGAGCGAATTGGCCGCCGAAGAGCGAGTCTGAATTTCGAGATAACGACCCCCTTCAAAACCGGTGGGGTTTGCGGGTAACTTCGGTCCAGAAGCCGATCAAGGACCGATCTTTGCCCCAGAAGCATTTCACCCCCGCCCTGTTCACGTTCCTGAGGGAGCTGGACGCCAACAACGAGAAGACCTGGTGGGAAGCGAACAAGGATCGCTACCACGCCGTGGTCCGAGACCCGGCTCTCGACTTCATCACCGACTTCGGCACGAGATTGGAGAAGATCTCACCTCATTTCGTCGCCGATTCGAGGACGGTCGGAGGATCGTTGATGCGGCCATACCGCGACACCCGGTTCTCACCCGACAAGACGCCGTACAAAACCAACGTCGGCATTCAGTTCAGACACGAAGCAGGCAAGGACATCCACGCCCCCGGGTTCTACCTCCACCTGGCCCCCGGCTCCTGCTTCGCCGGAGTCGGGCTGTGGCACCCGGAGACGGCTGTGGCACGTGAGCTGCGCCAGGCGATTCACGACGATGTCGACGGCTGGGCGGCTGCCACCAAGACCAAGCAGTTCACCAACACCTGGTCGACCACCCCGGACGACAACGAGATGCTGAAACGGGTGCCACCGGGGCTCGACCCCGCCCACCCCTACGCCGACGACCTGCGGATGAAGTCGTTCATGGCGGGGGCAACCCTCTCCCAGAAGCAGGTGACCACTGCGGGATTCGACCAGGATCTGGCTTCGATGTTCACCCGCGCCAGCCGGTTCACTGCCTTCCTCTGTGAGGCCCTCGATCTGCCCTCCTAGATCGCAGACCGGGATCGGGTAATTGGCGTTAGGATTGCGCGCCAAGGGCTAGCGCCTAGCTTTACAGCAGTTCCTGTGTGGGGGACCGAGAGATGACGACATTCGAGGGCGTGGCGACGCTCCACGACGACAACGTCCCTGTCATGGTCGGTCTCGACGATGAGAAGATCACCCTCGTCTCCGGCGAGGTTTCCCTCGGCGAATGGCTGGCCGGCGAGTATTCGGTTGTCGACCTCGGCTCGGGTGCCTTCGTCATCGAGGCCGAGGACGACTCGATCCCGTTTCTCCCCGACGATCCGGGAGGCTTCGCTCGCGGCATCAACCGGAAACCGGTCCCGGATGGCGCCCCGGACCCGACCCGTTCCTTGGACACGATCGTGATCAAGGAAGGGCCCCCGCCGCAGACACTCACCCTCATCGCTTTCTGGGTTTTGGCGGTCGTCACCGCCGCCCTCGGCATCTGGGCCGTGATCAGCCTGCTCTGATCAGCCGGGCAGCTCCATCCAGCCGCCGACCCGGTCGAGGAGGTATTCACTCACCTCGTGGGACCGGTCGAGAACCTCGCAGAGCTGGTCCCTTCCCATCAGCACGTCGACCAGGCTGACCGAAGCTCGCCCGGTCAGGGTCAGCCGCCGCTCCGGGGCATCGGTCACCGCCCCGTAGGAGTCTATGGCGGACACCTCGACCGGAAGCGAGACCCCGCCCACCCCCGCCAGGTCGGTGGCAAGGACGAGTAGGTCGGGTGGGCTGTGCAGGGGTGGCACCGCCCAGTTGAAGAAGAGGTCCAGGTGGTAGACATTCTCCGGCTCCTCGAAGTCCGAATCCATCTCGTCGAGGCGCTCGCGCAGGGAGAGGATCACCTTGGGGTCCACGTCGAGAGCGACGTGGAGGTCGATCGGGCCGCCACACCCTGCCTCGGGATGGAGGTCTACCTCCCACGACTGGCGCAGCGAGTAGGTCTCGACGAAGTGACGCTCGTCGTGAACGTGAAAACCGTGCTCGGTGGCGTGTTCTTTCAGATCGGTGACGAAACCGGCGATGTCAACGGACATTGAGAATGAGGTTATTGGAGTCCGTTTTCAATTGACAGTGGTCAGCGGCGTCGTCGACGCCATCCAACGAGCAACCCCGCCAGGAACGCAACGAATGCCGCCTGGGGCAGACCCGAAGGAGGCTCGGCGACCAGGACTTGGGGGTCGTCGCCGTAGAGCGGCCGCGTCTCCGGAATGGCTTTCCGGGCCTCGAGGCGATCGGCATAGGCCTTGGTCACCTCCGCACCGAAGAGGAAGACCGACGACAGGAAATAGGCGAGAAAGAGGATCACCACGAACGAGCCGGCGAAGCCGAGGGCACTGGTCGTTCCCACGATCTCGAAGTAGAGGCCCACGCCGTAGGCAGCGGCGAGGAACACCACGGAAGTGAAGAATCCCCCGACCCACACCGCCCGCCATGGGACCGACTCCGCGGTCATGGTCTGGAAGAACAACCCGAACACCAGGGGGAGCAGCAGAAGGGACGCGAGTGGCGTGAGCAAGGAGACCACCTGGTTGACCGCATCTAGTGAGTCGGGAAGGAGATTGCCCACGAATCGCCAGATGGCATTGAGGGACCAAGTCGCGATGAGCAGAAACCCCAAGCCGAAGACCCAGAGAAAGCCGATGCCGCGGGTCCGCACCATGGCAACGACGCCAGTCACGTCCTCGTTGGGCACATCGAATATGTCGTTGAGGTCGCGTTGCAGCTCGAGGAACAGGCTGGATGCGGTCCAGAGCAGGAGGATCCCCCCGATGATGTAGGCGGTATTGGCTGTTGTGTAGGCCGAGTCGAGGATCCCGCCGACAATCGAGGCGATCTCGTCACCCGCGACGGAGGCGATGGCATCGAGTATCTCCTGCTGCGCCTCCTGTCGGCTGCCGGTGAACGCACCCAACACCGCAACCGCGATGATCAGGAGCGGAGCGAGAGCGAAGACCGTGCGATAGGCGATTGCGGCCGCCATCCGGGTGGCGCGGTTCAGGCCGTACTCCTGGGCCGCCACGGCCAGGATCTCGGCCGGGCTCCTGGCCCAGCCGGGGAGCTTCCCGATGACCTGCTCGATCACGGAAACAGGCTATCGCTGCTTACACTCGCCCCAAGTGTGAGTCATCCCTTCACGCCACCCATCGAGACGATGGAGGCCAGGACATCCGAGAAGTGGCCCAAGGGGGAATACCTCTACGAGCCCAAGTGGGACGGTTTTCGCGCCATCAGTTGGTCGGCGCCGGAGAACCGCATCGACTCACGCAATCAGCGACCCCTGCTCCGCTATTTCCCCGAGCTCACCCCAGCCCTGACCCAGCTGCCGGAGGGCACCGTCGTCGACGGCGAGATCGTGGTCGTAGTCGACGGCGTCACCGAGTTCGACGCCTTGCAGCAGAGAATCCACCCGGCCATCTCCCGGGTCACGATGCTCTCGGAGCAGACGCCCGCCGAGCTGATCGCATTCGATCTGCTCGCCGATCGCGGCGATGACCTGCGCGAGCTCCCGTTCACGGAGCGCCGAGAGCGACTGGTCGAGCTGGCAGGAGGTCTCGGCGACCCGTGGCACATCACTCCCCAAACCGATTCCGAAGAAGTCGCCCGAGGCTGGTTCGACGAGTTCGAGTCGGCCGGCTGCGACGGGATCGTGGCCAAGGTGCCCGATCTCGCCTATCAGCACGGGAAACGGGCCATGATCAAGATCAAACACCGAAGGACCGTCGATTGTGTGGTCGGCGGGTTTCGGGAGCACAAGGACGGGGGGAAGATCGGCTCACTTCTCCTCGGGCTGTACGACGAGCGTGGTGAGCTCCACTTCATCGGTCACTGTTCGGGTTTCGGCGACCACGACCGGGTGGAGATCTTCCAGCGATTCAAGGAGCTGGTCTCCGATGAGAGCTTCGGCGAGGCGGCGAGGGCACCCGGCGCCCAGAGCCGCTGGTCCTCGGGCAAGGACCTCGACTGGACTCCGGTCCAACCCGGGGTGGTGGTGGAAGTCAGCTACGACCAACTCGAGGGTGACCGGTTCCGTCACGCCACTCGTTTCCATCGCTGGCGCCCGGACAAAGACCCCCTCCAGTGCACCATGGAGCAACTGGAACGCCCCGAGGGCCCCGGCTTCCAAGAAGTGGTGACGTGAGGGACATCGTCGGGGGCATCTCAGGGTCTTCCCCTATAGGCGGCGCACCAGCCCCACGGTGGAATGACCTCGTGCCGACGAGAGCGATGAGCGGGGGAGAATGACCGTGCTCGAGGTCGCCGACCTCACCCACGACTACGGCGAGGTGGTGGCCCTGCAGAGCCTGACCCTCGACGTTCCACCAGGGGTCACCGGGCTGGTCGGAGCAAATGGTGCCGGGAAGACGACCCTTCTCCGTCTCATGCTCGGCCTGCTCCACCCGACTTCGGGAACGATGCAGGTCCTGGGGCACGACCCACAACAAGAGCCGCTGGTGGTGCGGTCGCGGATCGGGTACATGCCCGAGGGGGAATGCCTCCCCAAGGACCAGACAGCCGCCGACTTCGTCTCTTACGCCGCTCAGTTGGCCGGGCTGCCGCCCCAAGAAGCAAAGCGCCGATCGTCGGAGACGTTGTTCCTGGTCGGGCTGGAGGAGGAGCGGTTCCGCTTCATCGGCGACTTCTCGACCGGGATGCAACAGAGGGTCAAACTGGCCCAGGCAATCGTCCACGATCCCGACTTGCTCCTCCTCGACGAGCCGGCGTCAGGACTCGATCCAGAGGGCCGGCAACAGATGCTCGACCTGATCAAGCGTCTCGCCCGCTTCGAGATCAACGTGATCGTTTCCTCTCACGTGCTCACCGACATCGAACAGACCTGCGATTGGGTGGTCATGCTGGATGCAGGTCGACTGCTCCGGTCGGGGCCCCTCCAGGGGTTCGAGAAGCTGGGGACCGTGCTGGTCGAGGTCCTCGAACACCCCGATCAGATGGCAGCCCACATCGAGGCTGGTGGCCTCGAGGTCGTGGTGGAAGGCCGGCGTCTCATGGTCGGCCCCGGCGACGAGACCATCGAGGGGATCGTGCTGGCTGCCGCCGCCGAGACCGGGTCCGGTCTTGTGCGCATGATTCGAGGCTCGGCGTCGTTGGAGGACCTCTTCATGAGCCAGGGGCAGGCCACGTGAGAGACCACTCATGACCGACCAGGTGATCTACGACCGCGGCTACCGCACCTACGACGGCCCCCGTCTCGGCCCGCGGGGCGCGCGACGAGCGGTCTACAAGGACGGGGTCCGCCGGGTCCTCGGCCTCGGCCGCAAGGGCCGTCAGAAGATCTTCCCCTGGTCCTTGATAGCGATTGCCCTGATCGCGGCGGCTGTGTTCGTAGGCGTCCACTGGGCGATCGGGAACATCGAAGAGAGCGCACGCCAACAGATCCCCACCTACGGGGGGCTGTTCGACTTCTACTCCGGGATATCACTCCTCTTCATCGCCCTCGCCGGCCCGCAACTCTTGATCCCGGACCGGACCAAGGGCGTGCTCTCGGTCTACTTCTCCCGACCGCTGACGGTCGAGGGATACCTCACCTCGAAGGTCGGGGCCTTCGCCACCGTGGTCGGTGCCATCTACCTCGTCCCCCAGGTGGTCCTGCACCTCGGTCTGGGCCTGATCGCCGATGAGGGCTTCCTTCCCTACATGGGAGACAACCTCGACATTTTGTGGAAGGTGCCGGTCACGACCCTCGCCTTCGTCGCCCTTCACGGCGCGGTGGTTTTCATCCTTTCGGCGGTGATCGATCGCACCGGGATCGCGGCGGCCTCATTCCTCGGCATCCTGTTCGCCGGTGGCGCAATCGCCGGCCGGGTGGCGGAAGCTGGTTTCCCCGGTGCTCGCTTCGCCGCGTTGCTCGCCCTCGACCACCATCCCCGGATCATCAGGGACGAGTTGCTCGGGGACACCGTCGACTACGCCCCGGAAGTCGCCGGGTTCGAAGTATGGGTCTCGGTGGCGGTGATCGTCGGTTTGGTCGCACTGGCCGCCTGGTTCGTCCGCGCCCGATATCGGAGGCTGGCGTGAGCGACACCATCGTCGTGACCGACGTCTCCAAGTGGTTCGGGCTCAAGGTTGCCGTCAGCGAGTTGAGCATCGGGTTCCGACCCGGGGTCACCGGACTGCTCGGGCCCAACGGGGCAGGGAAGACCACCCTGCTCCGGATGATCGCCGGTCTGCAGCGGCCTTCGCAGGGAGAGGTGCGGATCCTCGGGGTCGACCCCCGCCAGGACACCGAGATCTACCGCAAGATCTCCCTCGTTCCCGAGGACGAGTCGGTCTACGACCGTCTCACCGGGCGCGAGTTCGTCACCCTGGCCGCCCGGCTCGCCAAGATCGACCACCCGCAGGATCGTGCCGGTGCGGTCCTCGAGACGGTGGGCCTGGTCGGGTCGGCAGACCGGGCACTGGGCGGCTTCTCGAAGGGGATGCGACAGCGGGCCAAGGTGGCGGCAGCCCTCGTCTCCGAGCCCGAGGTTCTCCTGCTCGACGAGCCTCTGAACGGGGCCGACCCGGTGCAGCGGGCCCAACTCATCAAGTTGTTCCGGGATCTGGGAACCGCGGGGCGAACGGTCCTGGTGTCATCCCACGTCCTAGCCGAGGTGGAGCGGGTGTCGGACCGGGTCGTCGCCATGGTCGACGGCCGTCTCGCAGCTGTCGGCGACGTCGCCACGATCAGGGCGGCGATGACCGACAAGCCACGCCGCGTCTATGTCGATGCCAGCGAGCCGAGGCGACTGGCCGCCGCGTTGATCGCAGGGCCCGGGGTCCTAGGAGTGCAGATCGATGGGGGGACTGTTCACATCGAGACCTCCGACGCTGCTGACCTGGCGCGGCGCCTGCCCGAGATCGGTATCCAGGAGTCGATCGGCATCTCGAAGATCGAACCGGTAGACGAGTCTCTGGAGTCGGTGTTCCGTTACCTGGTCGAAGGCCGATAGTGGCGCTCGCCGTCCATCTGTACCGACGGATCATGCGCCGGGGGCGGGTGATCGCCCTACTCGCTCTCTCCTCGGTTCCGGGCCTGCTCTTCTGGCTGGTCGGATTCGACGACACCGACGGAAATCCGACCGAGCTCTACACCGACATCCTGTCGTCGGTCGGATACACATACGCCATCGCCGCCCTGATCCTGACCACGGCCACCCTGCGCGATGAGAGGGACAGCGGCACCCTCCCCTACATCTACATGCGGCCGATGGCCCGGCTCACCATGGCCTCACAGTCCCTTCTGGCAGGAGTTGCGGCCGCCCTCGTCATCGGGGTCGGTGGCTGGCTCGCGGGGTTGTTGGCATCGCTGGCCGTGGGCGACGTGTCGATCGCAGTCCCATCGCTCGCGTTGTTCGTCGCGGCCGGGGTCGGTTATGCGGCCATCTTCGTCCCGCTGGGCTACCTGGTGCCCAGGTCGCTTCTGGTCGGGTTGGGCTACATCCTCGTCGTCGAGACCATCCTGGGCAATGTCGTGTCCGGTCTCGCCCAGGTCTCCATCTGGCGCATCGCGCTCTCCATATATGCCGGGTTCGAAGACGGTTTCGGTCAGGTCGCGACCGAAAGCCTCGGCCCGGTGACGGCCGGCATCGGAGGCGGCGTGATCAAGCTCGCCATCGTCGTCCTCATCGGCCTCTCCGTCCTCACCTGGGCCCTGCGCAAGCGCGACGCGCTATGAACCCATCGTTTTGGCGCGGAGATCAGATCAACCCCCGCCGGGGCCGTAGACCTCGATCTCACGCCAGGCAACCCACGAGGGGCTCTGCATGGTCGTGACCCGCAGATGGCGGACCGTTCCCGACCCGGCCAGCGACAGCCACTGCAAAGCCTCGGTGTTCGACCCGATGGTGCCGATCTCGGTGCCCGGCCCGGGCTCGGTCCCGGCATCGACCCTGTGGACTGTGGGACCGGATGGGAACTGCTCGACCAGGAGCCGAATGCAGGCCAACTCGACTTCATCGCCGAGGTCGACCTCGATCCATTGCTCCGGATCGTCGCCGGCGCTCCACGAGGTCTCCGGGTCACCGTCCACGGCGAGCTCCGGCGGCTGCCCGGGTGACGACTGGGAGGCGGTGACCGTCGCACCCGTGGCCAGGTTCTCCCCGAACGGGTTGCAGCCCTCCTGCGGATCCGGGACGGGTGCGTTGGTCCCGCCCTGGCAGATCGACTCGAACCCTTCCCGGCAGAACTCGACCTGCCCCCCGATCATGGTCATGACGGCCTGGGTCGCCTCGAGCAGGGCCGGATCCACCGTGGTGGGGTCCTGATTCAGCACCACGACATCGGCGAACTTGCCGACTTCGAGCGAGCCCACCTCTTCGTCACGATCCAAGGCGTAGGCCGAACCGAGCGTCATCAGGGTCAGTGCCTCTTCGATGGTGATGGCGCCGGCCGCAATCTGAGGAGGAGGCTGACAGTCGTCATCCACTCGGGTCACGAAGCCGGCAAGATGATCTCCCAGTTCGGCGGGGAACACCGGGAAGTCCGCCTGCCAGGCGAACACCGTGTCCGGGTTGGCGTCCAGGAGCTGGCGCCACGGCCATTCCCATGAAAGCAACTCGTCGGGGGTTCGGTACAGGAACTGGTCGGTGTCGTCGGTGAAGAAACATGTGCGGAAGGCGCCAAAGACCACGGCCACCACCCCCGACTCCTGGTGCCGGCCGTAGAGCTCGGGACCGGCCACGGCATTGTGCTCGACCCGATGGCGCAGAGGGTTGCCTCCTTCACCGATGACCCGCTCCATGGCGTCGAGGACGGTTGCGATCGCCACGTCACCGATGGCGTGCACGGCGACCTGATGCCCCTCCCCTTCGATGTCCCGGATGATTGCCTCTACGCCGTCGATGTCGAAGTAGAGGTCGCCGGTGCTCCCGTCCGAGTATGTGTAGGAGACAGCAGGCGCGTTGCACGACCCTCCGTCGATGAACACCTTGATCCCACCCACCCGGAGCAGCTCACCCGGTTCCCGGGTGGGCTCGATGTCCCGCCACCAGTCGTCCAACGGCTCTCCGCACCCGTTGTTGTAGAGCAGGTAGGCACTGGTCCTGACCCGCAGCTCCCCCGCCTCCTGATAACCGCGCATGAGCTGGTAGAGCTCCTGATCGACGGCGAACTCGGCCGTTGTGGTGATGCCGTTGGACAGGATCTCGACGTCTTGCACCCCCGCCCCCATGCCCTCGCTGGCCCCGTGTTCGAAGAAGTGGCTGTGGGCATCGACCAGGCCGGGCAGGGCCGTGGCTCCGCCGAGGTCGATCACCGCCGTTTCCTCACCGATGAAAGCTGCCATTTCGTCGATCCCGCCCACGGCGGTGATCTTCTCGTCGGTCACGGCAAGAGCGGCGGCAGACGGAGCGTCGGGATCCATGGTGATCAAGTTCCCGTTGGTCAGGACGAGATCGGCGGGATCCGAAGGCGGGAGGGTCGGAGTGGTGGTCGTCTCAGGAACAGTCGTGGTCGGGGACGACGACGTCGAGGTGGTGTCTCCGATAGTGGTGGGAAGGGCAGTGTCGGGGCTCGGTGTGCAGCCGGCGACGACGCTCAGAACCGCGGCCAGGTAGAGACACCGAGGTGCGCGCCTCATCGCGGCTCAGTACTCGTCGTCCGGTCGTCTCTGCTTGGACGGCTGCACCCGAGGCGGCTCGTCGGGCATCTTGGGATACATCGGCGGCCATGGGGCGTCACCAATCCCATTCTCCTGGTCCCGGACCACCCATTCCATCAGGGTATCGATTCGCCCTCCCGCCTCGTCGATGCCTTCGGTCAGGTCCCCCACCTGATCCCAACGCGTGGCGAAGGAGCCAAGCGGGAAGTCCTCGATGGCGACGTCGGCCAACTCGTCCCAGGTGATCGGGGTCGACACGAAGCCGGTGGGACGCACCCCGTACGCGGAGCACACCGACTTGTCCCGGGCATTCTGGTTGTAGTCGATGAACACCCCGGTCCGCTCCTCCTTCCACCATTTGGTGGTGACCAGGCCCTCCATCCGCCTCTCCAGCTCACGCCCCGCCGCGAGCACGGCGCGACGGGTCTGGAAGAAGTCCCACAACGGCTCGATCCGGACATAGACGTGAATCCCCCTGCTTCCCGAGGTCTTGGGCCATCCCACCAAGCCGACCTCTTCGAGGAGGGCCTTCATCCCGGCCGCCGCCTCCTTCACCTTGTCGAAACCGAACCCGGGAGTGGGGTCGAAGTCGAACCGGAGCTCGTCGGGATGATCGATGTCCTCGGCCCGCACCGGCCACGGATGGAAGTCAAGACAGCCGAGCTGGGCGAGGCGGACGACGTCGGCTTCGGTCCTCGGAACGTTCATCTTGCCGGGACGTTGGGAGGGGAACCTGATCTGAACAGTCTCAAAGGGCGTGTTCTTGGAGGCGCGCTTGTGATAGATCGGGTCGTCGTCGACGGTGCCCATGAACCGCTTCAACATCGTCGGCCGACCGAAGATCCCCCTGATAGCACCTGGGGCCACGCGGGCGAAGTGATCGGTCACGTCGAGCTTGGTCCAACCCTGTTTGGGGAAGATGACCCGGCCCGGGCTGGAGATCCGAACCTCCTCGCTACCCACGCTGACAGTGGTCTCGTCGCTCATCGGCTTCCTAAGGTTGTGTTCACTTTGTGAACCTATGTGGATATTCGACCCATGAAGGTTCACAGAATCATCGCGGAAGACGTGAAGGGTGCCTTATGGGGCTGGTGGACAAGGTGAGGGAGGCGGTGATCGGAAAGGACACCGCGGTGCACACGCCGTTCGGGTTGCGCCGGGTCACCTACGCCGACTACACCGCGTCGGGCAGGTCGTTGACGATGATCGAGGACTTCATTCGGGCCCAGGTGCTCCCCCTCTACGCCAATACCCACACCGAGACCTCGGGGACCGGTCTTCAGACCACCCGCTTTCGCGAAGAGGCGCGTGAGGTCATCCGCCGCTCGGTCGGTGCCAGCAAGGACGAATACGCGGTCATCTTCGCGGGCAGCGGGTCCACTGGCGCCGTGGACCGCCTGGTGGGCTTGCTCGGGATCCGGATTCCGAGGGGACTGAGCCAGACCTACGGTCTCGAGGACCGGATACCAGGGTCGGAGCGCCCGGTGGTGTTCGTCGGGCCTTACGAGCACCACTCCAACGAATTGCCCTGGCGCGAGTCGATAGCCGATGTGATCGAGATCAAGGAAGACGCCGACGGGCACATCGACCTCGTCGAGCTGGAGACACAACTGATCAGGCACGCCCGGCGGCCGCTTTTGATCGGCTCCTTCTCGGCGGCATCGAACGTGACCGGGATCATCTCCGACACCTCGGCGATATCCCGGATGCTCCACGCCCACGGTGCCCTCTCCTTTTGGGATTTCGCCGCATCCGCCCCCTACGTCGATGTCGACATGGGCTCGGCGGAAGACGGGGATGGTGACTTCAAGGACGCCATCGTCCTCTCACCCCACAAACTCATCGGAGGCCCGGGGACTCCCGGGGTGCTGGTGGTGCGACGGGATTTGCTCCGCAACGAGGTCCCGGTGGTCCCGGGAGGAGGCACGGTGGAATACGTGTCGCCCGATCACCACAAATACATTCAGGACCCCGAGCATCGGGAAGAGGGGGGAACACCGGCCATCATCGAGTCGATCCGGGCAGGCCTGGCCTTCAGCCTCAAGGACGCGGTCGGGGTGGAGACGATCCGCCGCCTGGAGCACGACTTCATCCACCGCGCCATCGTCTCGTGGTCGGAGAACCCGAACATCGTGATCCTGGGCAACCCCGAGGCAGAACGTCTCTCCATCGTCAGCTTCGTCATCCGGCATGGCGACATGACCCTGCATCACAACTTCGTGGTCGCCCTGCTCAACGACCTGTTCGGCATACAGGCTCGGGGTGGCTGCTCCTGCGCAGGGCCCTACGGGCATCGGCTCCTCGGGATCGATCTGGAGACCAGCTCGCGCTTCGAGGAGGTGATCGCCACCGGGTGCGAGGTGATCAAGCCGGGATGGGTGCGGATCAACTTCAACTACTTCATCGCCGAGGAGGAGTTCACCTACCTGTTGGAGGCAGTGCACCTGGTCGCCGATCAGGGGTGGCGCCTGCTCCCGTTGTACGGCTACGAGCCGGCAACCGCGATCTGGCGGCATCGGGATGGTCTGCCCCGACCGCCCATGTCGCTCACCGATCTCGACTTCGCCGGCCAGGAGGCGGCCCCGCCAATGACCGCCGGCATCGAGGAGTTGGGCGGGTATCTGGCCGAAGCGAAGCGGATCCTGGCCGAAGAGCCCGCTCCCGGCGCTGAGGCACCGGACCTCGGGCCTGCGGCCGAGAGCCTTCGGTGGTTCCCCAAACCTGTGGAGATAGAGACATGATCGACCCGGTAGAGAACCCGAGCACGACGGATCTGGAGACCTGGCATCGCACCTTCGCTCCCCGAGCCTTCAACGAGACATGGGGCCTGCTCGACATCGACGAGCCGACACGCGAGGAGGAAGAGGAGATGCTGGCTGCCGCCTTCGCCCAGCGTTACCACTGGTACGTCGTCGGGAGCCCCCGCCACCGCGCCATCTCCGACTGGCAGATCTCACGTGTCGCCGCGGTACTCGGGTATGCCGACCTCGCCCTTCGCTTCGGCGAGAGATCCCTGGCCATCTGCCTCGACAACGACCTCGATGCCTTCGTCACCGGATTCGCCCACGAGGCGATCGCCAGGGCCGCCGCCGAGGTCGACGACATCGAGATGTTCACTGAGCACCTGGACGCGGCGAAAGAGAAGCTGACCGAGATCGAAGACCCTGAAGACCGGGATGTCCTCGAGGCCGACCTCACCGAGATGTCGGAGAGGTAGCTTCACTACCTCCGTTTTACGTTCTGCGTTTTACGTTCTCAAGGTACAACTGCTGAATAAGCGCACGTCACGTGACTGTTCTTCTGTAACAGGGCACGCACAACTGCGCTTCAGATGGTGACCTCTGTTACATTGAGCGGGACCACGGAAAGAGTGGAACCATGCCACTGATCAAAGGCGACCGGGCTCCGTACGCGCCACCGTCGGCGGTCCTCGATGTCGTCGACCGCTATCGCAACTTCTCGATGACGACCCCGGTGGATCTAGATGTGATCCAACTCGCCGGGGTCGTGGAGAGCCTCGCACCGAGGACCCTGCAGGCGCTCCGCCTCTTGGACCTGATCGACGACCAGGGAAACCCCGAGCAGGCATTCACCGAAATTCGGGAGGCGTCCAATGCCGATTACCCGAACCGGCTGGCCGAGCATCTCCGCTCCGTCTATGAAGAGGTGTTTGCCTTTGTCGATCCCAAGACCGATTCCATCGACCGGATCGAGGATGCCTTTCGCAGCTTTCACCCTCACGGACAGCGAGCCCGCATGGTGACGCTGTTCATGGGCCTCTGTGAACGGGCCGGGATCGCAGACGAGACCGTGACGCCTCCTCCGCCGAGCAAGGCCGTGCCCAAGCCGGCCGCTCCGCGACCCCAGCGTCGGACGGGCGAGGTCCCGCGAGACGACTCGGTCCCTCCGGCTCTCATGGGCCTCCTCCGCCAGTTGCCCGCCGCTGGATCAGGATGGAGCAAGAAGCGGCGTGACTCGTTCATGTCGCTGTTCAGTGCCACGCTCGACTATGTGTACGACGTAGAGGACGATGAAGCCGAACCTGCCGCGTTCGACTTTCCCCGCACCTCGGGTCACTTGTAGAACGGCAATCGCTTGAACACTTTGGTCAGAGCCTCGACGGTGCGGGTATATCGCTCGGGGGGGATGCCACCAAACGGGGCATAGGCAGGGATCAGCCTCTGCGTGGCCACGGTTTGCGATTCGGTGAACTTGAGGATCCCGTCGATACCGTGGCGTCTCCCCAGGCCCGAGTCTTTCATCCCGCCCATCGGGGCCTCATGCGAGCCCCAGCTGGCCACCAAACCGTCGTTGATCGTCACCGATCCCGCTTCGAGCCGGATGGCGACCTCCTGAGCCTTGCCGCTGTCGCCGGCCCAGACGCTGAAGTGGAGCCCGAAATCCGAGTCATTGGCCATTCCGATGGCCTCCTCCAGATCGGTGTAGCCGTATATGGCGACGACCGGCCCGAACGTCTCCTCGCGGCACACCGTCATGTCCTCGGTTACGCCGGTGAGCACAGTCGGCGCATAGAACAGTGGCCCGATGTCGGGAAGTGGCTTTCCGCCGGTGAGCAAGCTTGCGCCTTTCGCCACCGCATCCTCCACATGACCATCTACCCGCTCGAGCTGTGTCTGATCGATCAGGGAGCCGAGCTCGCTCGAGAAATCGAACCCGGCACTCACCGGCAGCGAGGCGGAATGATCGGCGAAGCGCTTGGTGAACTCCTCCCGGATCGACTCGTGGACATAGACGCGCTCCATCGAGACACAGGTCTGCCCGGCGTTGGTGTAACTCCCCAAGGCCAGCTCCCGAACGGTGCGCTCCATGTCGGCGTCCCGCAGCACAATGGCTGCGTTCTTACCGCCCAGCTCCATCGAGCAACCGATGAGCCGGCGGCCGGCCATCTCCGCAATCGACCGTCCCACCTCGGTGGAGCCGGTGAACATGACGTAGTCGACAACGCCAACGATCGCCTCGCCGATCGGCTCACCTGCCCCGGTCAGCACACGGACCAAGTCACCAGGGACCCCCGCTGCCTCGAGCAGCCGAGCCCCGGCGAGCGCCGAGAACGGTGTCTTCTCGTCGGGCTTGATCAGGACCCCATTGCCAGTGGCCAGAGCAGCCACGGCGTCACTGATGGCCAGCATGAACGGGTAGTTCCAGGGACTGATGAAACCGACCAGCCCCTTGGCGTGGCGATATTCGTATGTCTTGGTGAAGAGGGGCATGGCGCCCTGGTGCCGTCGTCGTCGGGTCGCTCCGGGCGTGACGTTGGCTAAGTACCTGGTGACTCCGATGGTGTCGACCACCTCCTTCCAGGCATCCATCCGCGACTTGCCGGCTTCGAGCTGGATGAGATCGACCAACTCGTCCACATGGGACAGCAGGGTGTCGTGAAATCGGAGCAGGATCCGGGCCCGCTCGGTCGCGCCCAGGGCCTCCCAGGCGGGCTGCGCGGCGCGGGCCACCCGAGCCGCCTTGAAGACGTCATCCGGTGTCGACTGGGGAACCCGACCGATCACATCCGTGGTGAACGGGGCGACCACATCGATCAGGTCGCCGTCGACCGAGCCAATGGTCGCCTCCAATTCGCGCAGGAGCCCCGAGGTCACGTGCGGCGTGAGCCTGACCGGTTCGGTGGAGGTCATGGCCAAACGCTAACGGGCGACGCCTACTCTTGGCTCGAGTCGCCCCAGCGTAAATCGGCGGCCAGGAGGGACCTCAAATGATCGACGTCGGGACGTGGGCCGAGAGCTATCGCCAGGCATGGGAGCAGTCTGACGACGAGATGGCGGCCGGTCTGTTCACCGCGGAAGCGACCTACAGGTCGAACATCTTCGAGGATCCCCACGTCGGGCGAGACGGGATCAGTGCCTACTGGAGGCAGGCCACATCGACGCAACGGGAGATCGAAGTCCGGATGGGCCGGCCGATCGTCGAAGGTCGCCGGGCTTCGGTGGAGTTCTGGACGACGATGGAGAACTCGGGTGCGGAAATCACCCTTCCCGGCTGCCTGCTGCTCGAATTCGACGAAGATGGGCTGTGCCGGAGTCTCCATGAGTACTACGAGGTGGGCGAGGGGCGGCTCAGCCCGCCCGAAGAATGGGGCTGACACCCATCTAGCCTGAACCCGGTGAGCACGCCCATCGAGGACTATGCCGTCATCGGCGACACGGAGACGGCGGCACTGGTCGCTCGCGACGGGTCCATCGACTGGCTGTGCCTCCCCCGTTTCGACTCCGGGTCCTGTCTGGCGGCTCTGCTCGGAGACGAGGACAACGGACGGTGGCGAATCTGCCCCAAAGGCGGGGCAAAACGAGTGCGTCGTCAGTACCGACCGGGCACGCTCATCCTCGAGACCGAGATGGATGCCGAAGGCGGCACGGTGCGCCTCATCGACCTGATGCCGATCCGGGGCCGCGACGGCGGCAACAACGCCGACGTGGTCAGGATCGTCGAAGGGGTGCGAGGCCGGGTCGAGATGGAGATGGAGTTGACAATTCGCTTCGACTACGGCCACCTCGTCCCGTGGGTCACTCGCTCCGACGACCGCTTGCTGGCCGTGGGTGGGCCGGATGCACTCACCTTGACCACTCCGGTCGAGATCCACGGCGAGCATCTGACCACGGTGTCCAAGTTCGCGGTGGCGGCCGGTGACCGCGTCCCGTTCGTCCTCACCTGGCATCCCTCCCATATGGAGGCGCCAACCGAGGTCGATCCGGAGGAGGCTCTGGAGACGACTGAGAAGTGGTGGCGGGAGTGGTGTGACGCCACGAGTTACGACGGCGAGTGGGAGGAGGCGGTGTCACGCTCCCTGATCACACTCAAGGCCCTCACCTACGAGCCGACTGGCGGCATTGTGGCCGCTCCCACTACCTCGCTGCCCGAGGACCTCGGAGGGTCGCGTAACTGGGACTATCGGTTCGTGTGGTTGCGCGACGCCACGTTCACCCTCCAGACGCTGCTCATCGCGGGTCACCGCCACGAGGCCCTCGCCTGGAGGGATTGGCTGGTGCGGGCGGTAGCCGGAGACCCCGAGGACCTCCAGATCATGTACGGCGTCGCAGGTGAGCGCCGACTGCCCGAGCTGGACCTCGATTGGCTCAGCGGGTATGCCGGGTCCACCCCGGTCCGCACCGGCAATGCCGCCCACGGCCAGCTTCAGGTCGACGTCTATGGCGAGCTGATGGACGCCATCTACACCGCCCGCCGGTCGGGGTTGGACCACGAGGAGACCATCTGGGACCTCCAGAAGCTGCTCTTGGAGAATCTGGAGGGGAAATGGGCGCATCCCGACAACGGGTTATGGGAGGTCCGCGGTCCGCCCCAGCACTTCACCCACTCCCGCCTTATGAGCTGGGTCGCCTTCGATCGAGCAGTCAAATGCGTCGAGCAGTGGGGATTCGACGGTCCTGCCGACCACTGGCGCGGTCTGCGGCAGGAGATCCGACTCGAGATCGAGGATCAGGGGTTCGACTCCGAGCGCAACACATTTACCCAGTCGTATGGCTCGAAGGCACTGGACGCCTCGCTCCTGCTGATTCCACATGTCGGGTTCCTCCCGCCTACCGACAGGCGGGTGCTGGGAACGATCGATGCCATCGAGCGTGAGCTCTCACTCGACGAGAACCTGATCCTTCGCTACAAGACCGAGGAGACCGACGACGGCATGCCCGGCGGCGAAGGCGCCTTTCTCCTGTGTTCGTTCTGGATGGTCGATGCGCTGGCCTTGGCGGGTCGGAGGGAGGAGGCCCGAAGACGGTTCGAGTACCTGTTGGGCCTCCGCAATGATGTCGGGCTCCTCTCCGAGGAATACGACCCCGTGACGAACAGGATGCTGGGCAACTTCCCCCAGGCGTTCAGCCATCTCGGCCTCATCGACTCCGCCTACAACTTGAGTCCGGAGGGCGAGGGCCCGGCCAAGGATCGCGCCTCTGAATCGTGAGGGCAGTCACGGTGGTACCGGGGTCGTTCCAGTCGCTCCGACTCGACGATCTCACCGAGGTGACCCCGGGGCCGGATGATCTGCTGGTCGACACAATCGCCGTCGGCGTGTGCGGGACCGACCACGAGGTGCTCGAAGGGGGAATCGGCTACCGCCCTCCGGGGCGTGACCGGCTGACACTGGGCCATGAGGCCGTGGGACGCGTGATCGAGGCACCGGCCGGGAGCGGATTCTCCGGCGGGGACCTGGTCGCCCCGATCGTGCGCCGCCCCGACCCGGTTCCCTGCCCCAACTGCGCCATCGGGGAGTGGGACATGTGCCGCAATGGCCGCTTCACCGAGGCCGGGATCAGGGGCCTCGACGGCTATGCCTCCGAGAGGTTCGCCCTCCCGTCCGGGTTCGCGATCCCGGTCCAGGAGCGGCTCGGAAGTCTCGGGGTGCTGGTCGAGCCGGCCAGTGTCGTCGCCAAGGCATGGGAGAACATCGTCCACATCGGGAGCAGGGCCCAATGGGAGCCGACCCGGGTCCTGGTGACCGGGGCGGGGCCGATCGGCCTGCTCGCGGCTCTGTTTGCCACCCGGCAAAGCAATGAGGTCCACGTTCTCGACCGGGTGACGGATGGGCCAAAGCCGGCGCTCGTCGAGGACCTCGGCGCCACCTATCACAGTGGGGGTCTGCCCGGGATCGAGAGGGGTGTCGACGTGGTGCTGGAGTGCACCGGCGCACCGGAGCTTGTTGGCGCGGTGATGGGGCACACCGGTCCCAACGGAATCGTATGTCTCACCGGTGTCACCAGCGCCGGGCGCCAAATGGTCACCAGTGACCTCGCCCGGGAGCTGGTCTTGGAGAACGACACCGTCTTCGGCACGGTGAACGCCAATCGCCGCCACTACGTCGAGGCGGCCCGGGTCCTCGCCGAGACCGACCGCTCCTGGCTGGAACAGGTGGTCAACCGCCGGGTCCCGCTGGACCGGTGGGAGGAGGCGTATGAACGTGAGCCTGACGACGTGAAGACGGTCATCGAGTTCGGGTAGGGATATGCCACGTCGTAACCGGGTCGACCCGTTCGGCGACCTGCATTCAGTCCCCGAGAGGGGGATGTTCACCGGGAACCGGGGTTGTCTCGTCGACGATGAGGAACGAGTGGTCCGCCATCATCGCGGCCAGCTCTGGATCACCTGTCTGACCGAGTACCGGGACTGGCGAGTTGCGCTGGCCCGGCCCGGGCGCTGGACCCCGATCTTCTTCCTCGACGACGCCGTGGCCCTCGCCGCCGGCCACCGACCATGCGGGCTGTGCCGGCGCGAGGCGTATCAGAGCTACCGGGACGCGTCGTCCAAGGGCGTCGGTTCGAGCCGGCTCCTCAGCGCCCAAGACCTGAATCGACGTCTCGACTCGGAGCGGTTGCGACGGGGCCGGGGCATCGATCGCGGCACCGACCGCATCCTCTGGACGGAGCAGATCGATCGGTTGCCATCCGGAACCGTCATCGTGGACCACGAACTGCGACCATATCTGCTCTTCGAGAACCGACTGTTCAGCTTCAACTTCTCCGGTTGGACCCGCCCTACTCGGCGCCCCAGGAGCGCCCAGGTGCAGGTGCTGACCCCACCCACCTCGGTCGCCGCCCTAGCCAATGGCTACGTCCCGGTCCTGCACCCGAGCGTATCGAGCTGATTCAGTGGCCGGCGAAGGCCTCTTCCAGCCACCAGGAAGGGCCGCTGGTGACCTTGGCGTCGATCAGAAGGGGCCGGGCCCGGTCGCCGGCCACCCAGTCCGAGACCGGCCCCAGGTCGGACAACGAGCGCACTGTGAGCGCCTCGAGACCGAATCCCCGGGCAATGGCAGCGATGTCTGTCGGCGGGAACTCCACAGTGTGAAGCGGGTACCCATGGGGGCCGAAGTGGTGGACCTCGGCGCCATACGCGTCGTCGTTGTAGACCACCACCAGCATCGACAGCCCGAGTCGGACGACGGTGTCGAGCTCGGCAACCCCCATCAACCCGCCCCCGTCACCGAGCGCGGCCACGGCGAGTCGATCAGGCTGCGCCAAGGCGGCACCGATCGCTGTGGAGAGCCCGAGCCCGATCGACTGGAACGCCTGGGTGAAGCAGAAACCCCACTCGTCGGGCACCGACAGGTACATGCTCGGGTATCCCATGAAGTTGCCGGAGTCGACGCTGACGACACGGTCGTTCGGGAGCAGATCGTCCAATGCGATGGTCAGGGTGCGCGGGTCGATCCGGCTGTCAGTTCCTGTGTCGGAGTAGGGGAGGTCGCGCCATCGGATCTTGTCGGCGATCCGGGAGCGGACTTCGTCGGTCCGGTATCTCGGACGAACAGGGTCGATCAGGGACCGAGCGGCCAGCGCGGTCTCACGGACATCGCCCACGACCCCGACTGCGCCGTCGCGGTGAGCGCCGATGGCCTCCGCTTCGTCGTCGACCTGGATCACAGTGGCCCCCTCGCCGATCAGCCGGCCGTGCCGCATCGTCCACATGTTCAGGGCGCAGCCCCAACCCACGATCAGGTCGGCGTCCTGGATCAGCTCGGCCGCCAGCGGTGACGCGAACCCGCCGGAGACATCCAGCGACCACGGGTTGCCCTGGAACAACCCTTTGGCGACGGCGGACGTGGCCAGCAATGCGCCGGTTGCCTCTGCCAGGTCCTCCAGCGCCTTCCGGCATCCGGCACCGCGCGAGCCGCGTCCGGCCACGAACACCGGGCGCTGAGATCTCTCGAGGGCATCGAGGAGGATCGACAGATCGGTGGCGTTGGCCGAATCCGACGACCGATGAGTGCTCTCGGGCTCGGCTTCTGCCTCGGCCGGCACCAGCTCGGCCTGGAGCTGGAGCGGCAGATTGAGCAGCACCGTGCGGCGCTGTTCACGAGCCACTTCGACCGCGGCCCGCGCCTCTTCCACGGCCGTCGCCGCCGAAGTGATCCTGGCCGGAACCGCGCCTACCGCCCGAGCCAGGGCCTCCTGATCGACGTAGAAGTTGGATCGGGGCTGGGTCACCTCCGCAGCCACGATCACCATCTGAGTGCGGCTCTTGGCTGCCTCCGTGATCCCTGTCATGGCGTTGGTGAGGCCGCATCCCTGATGGACGCTGACCGCCGACACCTTCCCGCTCATCCGGGCAAACGCGTCGGCCATGGTTGCGGCCCCGCCCTCGTGTCGAGCCGCGATGAAAGTGGCTCCCGCTTCCACCATCGCATTGGTGACATGGAAGTTGCCCGAGCCGACGACACCGAACACGTGGTGGATTCCGGCTTCGGCGAGCCTCCGACCGACAGCTTCGGCGACGTTCATGTCTTTTCGACGAGCGCCAGGACACGGGTCGGCGAACCGGAGCCTCCGACGATCCGAAGCGGGGAGGCAAGGACGATTGCCCCCGTTGCCGGCAGTAGGTGGAGGTTCTGCAGCTGAGCCAGCCCATACTTCCCGTTCCCGAGGAAGAAGGTGTGACACGGAAATGGCGGGTCGAACGAGTGCGCCGCCCCGGCATCGGTTCCGACGGTCTCCACCCCGATGCCCTGGAGAGGCGACTCCTCGGCAACCCAACGGGCGCACTCGGCCGACATGCCGGGGCTGGTCGGGCCGGTCTCGGTGTTGTTGATCATCTCCTCCTGCGTCACCCGATCCGACCACCCGGTCCGGCACAGGAGCCAGCCATCCTCCGGCAACGGGCCGTATTCGGACTCGAGTGCCCGGAGATCATCCAGCTCGATCAGGAAGTTCGGGTCCTCGGCCACCTGGTCGGCGACGTCGATCACCACGGCGGGCGCAACGAACGTTCTGACCGGGACCGTTCCGATGTCGGCCTTGTCCCTCCCCGTGACCCAGTGGATCGGGGCATCGAAGTGGGTGCCCGTGTGCTCCCCAGTGTGGAAGTTGTTCCAGTACCAGGCTGGGCCACGGTCGTCGTAGCTGCTGATCTCCGCCAGTTGGAACCTGGCCGTTTGGCCGAACTCGGGCGGCAACTCCAACAAGGGTGTCTCGTCGGACAGTGGCGCTGTTAGATCGATCACCTCGACGGCTCCGGAGGACAGAGCGGTGGTCAGGTTGGCGAGGACGGACATGGGCACTCCTGAGTCTTGGCGGGCGATCGCGGGAACGGAGCCCCGCGGGTCGAAACTACCTGTTCGTGTCAAAATCAGATGTCCCATGAGCACTTCGAAGCACTTCACGACCGTGGTGACAACAGATGAGAGGCGCCGGGTGCTGGTACCGGTGCCCTTCGACCCCGACGTGGTCTGGGGCGCCAAGCCGGCACATCATGTCGCCGGCACGGTCAACGGGATGGGGGTGCGAGCAACTGTCGAACCACTCCGTGAGGCCCACGGGATTCTGCTCGGACCGGCCTGGCGCCGGGCCTGTGGGATCGGGCCGGGCGATGAGGTCGAGGTGATGCTCGCTCCCGAAGGACCACAGCGAGATGACCTTGCGCCCGACCTTGCGGCCGCCCTCGATGCCAATCCCGAAGCGGGCGAGTTCTTCGACTCGCTCGCCCAGTTCTATCGGAATGGCTACCTGCGGTGGATCGACGCCACCAAACGCCGACCCGGGGAGCGGCAAGCCCGCATCGCCGAGACGGTCGAGCTGCTGAAGGCCGGAGTCAAGGAGCGACCGTGAGCCGGCGTGATCGTCTGGCTACGGTCGTCGCGATGGGCGAGTTGCGGACGGTCGATTATCACCTGGACCCCCGCGGGACGATCACGAGATGTACGACGTGATGGGGAAACGAATGGCCCATCAGGGCTACATCCCGGCTGCCGACGGCTAAATCCGCCCGGTCCGGCGGCCGGTGCGGATACCGTCGAACGCACCCGCCATGACCGCTCCCTCCTACCGCGCCACCCTCACTACCTATCTCGCGCCTCACCGCGGCCGGGTCGTGGTGCTGGTACTGCTGCTCATGGGGTCGATCGGGCTGCAACTCGTCATCCCGCTCATCTTGCGCGCTTTCATCGACTCGGCGGTGGGCGAGTCCGCCGTCATCGGGCTGACCACTGCCGGTGTCGCCTATCTGGTGGCCGGGATCGTCAATCAACTCCTGGACGCCTTCGCCTCCTACTTGGGTGCCGACATCGGATGGAGCGCCACCAACCGCCTGCGTGAGGAGTTGACGTCCCACCTGTTCGGGCTCGACATGGGCTATCACAACGAGACCACACCCGGCGAGATGATCGAGCGTGTGGATGGGGACGTGACCGCCATCTCGGAGTTCATCTCGCGATTCCTGGTCCGCCTCGTTGCGGCCGCGGCCCTCCTCACCGGTGTGGTCGTCGTGTGCTGGTTCGTGGAGCCGGCCATGGGGCTGACCATCTCCATCTACGTCGTGCTCGTGCTTGCTCTACTCATCCGCCTGCGCAAGGTCGCGGTTGCCGCCGCCGAGGAGGAAAGGGAGACCTCCGCCCGTCTATACGGGTTCATCGAAGAGCGACTGGCCGGAGTCGACGATATCCGCTCCCTGGGAGCGGGCCGCTTCACGATGACCCGGTTCATCCCCGTGATGAGGGACTTCTTCACCCGGACCACCACGGCGTGGCGCAAGCGGATCCTGGTCTGGGTCACAGCCAACACCGCCTTCTGGGCAGGGGACGCCCTGGCCCTGATCGTCGGCGTATGGCTCACAGTCCGGGGCTCGATCACCGTGGGCACCGCCTATCTGATCCTCCAGTACATGCAGTTGGTGCGAAGACCGATCGAGCAGATGACCCAGGAGCTCCAGGAGATGCAGAAGGCGGCCGGTGGCATCGTCCGCATCGACCAGGTCCGCAGGCTCGGCTCCTCGATGGCAGACGGGGACCTCGAGCTCCCCGAGGGACCACTGGCGATCGAGTTCGAGGGTGTCTCCTTCTCCTATGAGGAGCGGGGTGTGTTGGACGACATCAGTTTCGATTTGGGCCCGGGCCGGTCGCTCGGCCTGCTGGGAAGGACCGGTGGCGGCAAGACCACGATCACCCGGCTCATATCCCGTCTCTACGACCCCGACCAGGGTGTTGTCAGGATTGCCGGACACGACCTTCGACGAGTCCGCGCGGAGTCGCTGCGCCGCTCGATCGGTGTGGTCACCCAGGACGTCCAGTTGTTCCGGGCGACGGTCCGGGACAACCTGACCTTCTTCGTCGACCGATCCGATGAGGAGATCCATGGCGTGCTCGACGCAGTAGGTCTCGGGACATGGATCAGGGAGGTCGGGCTCGACACGGTGCTCGGCCCGGGGGGTCAGGGGCTCTCGGCCGGAGAGCAACAGCTCCTGGCCTTCGCCCGCGTGTTCCTCCAGGACCCGGGAATGGTCATCCTGGACGAGCCGTCGTCCCGGCTCGACCCTGTCACCGAGATGCTCCTCGCCACCGCCACCGAGCGGCTGTATGCCGGTCGCACCGTGGTGATCATCGCCCATCGTCTGGAGACGGTTCGCCTGGCCGACGAGATCATGGTCGTCGACGCGGGGAGGATCGTCGAGCACGGCTCCCGTCAAACGCTGGGCGACGACCCGACCAGCCGCTATGCGGGACTGCTCGCCACGGGGCGGGGCAATCTCCTCGGTGACACCAGGCCATGAGCACCCTGCGCCTCGTCTGGGAGGTGATCCGTTATCGGCCGGGACGCTTCTTCTTCTGCCTCTTCATGTGGACCCTGGTTCACGGCTCACCGCTCCTCTTCGGGATCCTGATCGGGCTGGTTTTCGACCGTTTGGCCGCGGGAAGTCCGGTGGCGGAGACGGCCTGGGCCCCCGCCATCGTGTTCGCAGTGATAGCCATCGGTCGCAACCTCGTCATCTGGCTCGGTGACCGGGTCTGGATCAATCACTGGATCGAGCAGTCGCTCCAACTCCGACGCAACCTGCTCCGCTGGCTGATGGAGGCGCCGGGATCGCGGGTGATCCCCCTGGCCCCGGGCGAGGCGGTAAGCACCTTCCGCGACGACGTCGACGATGTCCTGGAGTACATGGAGAACTGGGTGGACATGGGTGGCCTCATCGTGTTCGGCGTGGGGTCGGTCCTGGTGATGGCCTCGATCGACGCCGGTCTCACAGCCATCCTCCTCGTGCCCCTGATCCTGACCATGGTCCTGACCCAGGCGCTCAGCCCGCAGATCCGGAAGCGGAGACGGGCGATGAGGGAGGCCTCCGATCAGGTGACCGGGTTCATCGGCGAAACGTTCTCCGGGGTCCAGGCGATCAAGCTGGCTGCCGCCGAGGAGTCGATGCTGGCCAGGCTGCACCATCTCAACGATGTCAGGCACAAGGCCGCCGTCTCCGACACTGTCCTCACCGAGGTGTTGCGGGGAATCAATCGCAATATGTCGACCATCACGATCGCCGTCGTGCTGTTGGTGGCCGCCGACTCGATCAGCGATGGCAGCTTCTCGATCGGGCAGCTGGCCATCTTCCTCACCTATCTCCCCCGGCTCACCGACTACATGGCGTTCGTCGGGGACATCATCGCCCAGCACCGCCGCACCGGTGTCGCCTACGAGCGGATACGGGCTCTGGCAGTCGACGCCGATGACGAAGACCTGCTGGACAGGGCACGGGTGCCCCTGGAGGGAGAGATCCCCGACATCGACCTGCCCGACATCGGGATCGAGCCGCTGCAACGACTCGAGGTGAGGGACCTGAGACACTGGTTCCCCGACGGCGGGGAGGGTCTGGAGGGCGTCGACTTCACGGTGGAACGAGCCTCGTTCACCGTTGTAACCGGGATCATCGGGTCCGGAAAAAGCACCCTGGTGCGGGCACTGCTCGGCTTGGTCCCGGCCGAGGGGGAGGTGCTCTGGAACGGGAGGCCGGTCGAAGACCCGGCTTCGTTCTTCGTCCCACCACGATCGGCCTATACCGCCCAGATCCCAAGACTCTTCTCGGAGTCACTGGCCGACAACATCGCCCTCGGGCAGAGGGTGGCCCGGGAACGTCTCCGGGAGGCGGTGCAGCTCGCAGTGCTCGATCCCGACCTGGAGCGTCTCGAGATGGGTGAGCAGACGATGGTCGGGGCGCGAGGCGTGAAGTTGTCAGGTGGGCAGGTGCAGCGCTCGGCGGCGGCTCGTATGTTGGCCACCGAGGCCGAGCTCCTCGTCTTCGACGACCTGTCCTCCGCTCTCGACATCCACACCGAGACGGAGTTGTGGCAGCGGCTTCTCACAAAGCGCGATGTGACCTGCATCGTGGTCTCCCACCGTCGCGCCGCCTTGTCACGAGCGGATCAGATCCTGCTCATGGATAGGGGGCGGATCGTGGATCGGGGCTCACTTCGCGAGCTACTGGATCGCTCCGAGCTGATGCGCTCATTGTGGGCCGAGGCGGTTTGAGCCTCGACCGACAAGACCACCGTCCTCCTCACCCGGCAAACCCCCGCACCGGCAGACCGGTCACGCCGACCGAGGCCACGAACAGCGCGCCGGCCAGTGGATCGTCACCCGGTACCAGGTTCTCACGTGAAGTGGTGATGTAGAGCTGGTCGAGGCCGGCGCCGCCGAACGTGCATGCCGTGACCTGTCGCGCCGGCACATCGACCACCCCGTCGAGGACGCCATCCGGGGTGTACCGATGGACTGCGCCACCTCCAAAGAAGGCGACCCACACCCCGCCCTCTCCATCGACGGTCAGCCCATCCGGCCCACCGGGCTGGGCAGCGACGTCGACGAACACACGGCGCGCGGTCAAGCCGGAGCCCGGCTCGTAGTCGAACACCGAAACCTGGTGGGTGGGGGTGTCGACGTAGTACGCCAACGCGCCATCCGGGCTCCACTCCAGCCCGTTGGAGATGGTGACTCCGTCCATTACCACGGTGACCGTGCCGTCGGGATCGAGCCGGTACACCGACCCTGCCCCGGGACGCTTGTCGTAGGCCATGGAGCCGCAGTAGAAACGCCCGTCGGGATCACAGCCACCCTCGTTCATTCGGATCTCGCCTCCATCCCAGACCGGCGCGAGATAGGTCAACGTCCCGTCGGGCGCCTCCAGGGCGAACCCGCGCTCCACGGCGATCACCGCTCCGCCGGCAAGCCGGGGACGGACCACGGCAGCGACGTCACCAACATGACGCCGACTCACCGACCCGTCTGTAAGAGAGAGGATGTCGCCGGCGAGCATGTCCACCCAGCGCAGACCTCCCCATGTTTCGGACCAGACCGGGCCTTCGGCGTGATAGGCAACGGGATCGGTGAGCTGCTCGGCCTGCATCTCCCGCGACCATATGCACCACAACCGGCTCCCACTGTGGTTACGACGGGATGACACGCAGGGGTGACACCGTTTGCCGTCCCAGGGTGACGACACGACAAGCAAGGGCCCATACGTTGGGGAGAGGCGACTAAAGGACCCCTCGTGACCACTCTCCGCTCGCAGCTTCGACTTCGGAAACCCCACAGCCGCTGGCTCGGAGCCGCCGCGGCTTTGCTGGCGGTATCTGCGGTGACCCACATCGTCGTGTTGCTCGCGACCGGCGGCGGCTGGGAGGGAGCGGTCTCGTTCCGGAAGCCGATCACGTTCGGGATCTCGGTCGGTCTCATCATGTGGACCAGCGGATGGGTGATAGACCGCCTTCCCGACCGGCCCCGGATCGAATCGATCCTCGCGGTGACCCTCATCGCCTCTGGGCTCTTCGAAGTGGCCCTCATCACTGTGCAGGCGTGGCGGGGCGTGCCGTCCCACTTCAATCTGTCCACGCCCCAGGACGGTGCGATCTTCAACCTCATGGCGGTCGCAATCGGGATCTTCTCCCTGGGTCTGGCCGCCCTCTTGGTTTGGGCCCTGATCCAGCGTCCAGCCGATCGCCCGACCCGACTCGCGGTGCTGGCGGGAATGGCCCTGGTGATGACCGGGCTCGGGCTCGGAAGCTGGATCATCGGTCTCGGACTGGAGCTCACCGAGAGCCTTGGCCACGCACCTGACACCGTCTACGCCGGAGAGGCTGGAGTGGCCAAGTTCCCACACGCCATGGCACTACATGGCATCCAACTCTTCATCGGAGCCTCGATCGTCACCGGTATCGCGGGGCTGACCGAGAAGGCCCGGCTCCGGATCACGAGAATGGTGGTAGCGGGCTACATGCTGCTCGTGGCGTGGTCGATCGTCCACACCAATGCCGGACGCGCACCAGCCGACATCACCGGGATGGAGACGCCACTCCTTGTGGTCGGTGCTCTGTTCCTGGTCACGGCAGCGCTATCCCTGGTCCTTGGATGGAGCAGGAATCGCGCCACCGGCGCGGGGGTCGCTCCACGACCCACAGTTACCATCCGCAAGTGACCGCCCCGGCCCGCTCACGGGCGACCGCCTTCACTTTCCGCCTCCCCGAGTTGTTGCTCGCCGCCATCTCGACGCTGCTGATGTTGCTCGAGATCTGGGTTCTCGACGACCCGGATCTCAGGCTGGCCCGCTCGATCCCGGCCATCATTGCCGGTGTCTCGCTGGGTTTCATGCGGAGCCATCCCTTCGGTGCCTATCTGGCCAACGCCGCGTCCATCCTCGCCCTCATCGCCTTGGGCCACCCCAGCGACTTCTACCAGTGGACGAACCTGATCGCGATCCTCGTTGCCTCGAGACAGGTCGACCTACCGCGAGCCCTCATCGTGCTCGGCCTCGGGTTGGGAGGAGTGGCGTTCTACTTCTTCCGCTTTCCCGACGAAGGGCCCGCTGCGCTGGTGGGGGTGGTCCTGGCCGTCTGGGTCGCGGCATGGTTTGCGGGGCGGGCGCAGTTCGCCAGGAACCGCGAGGCCGAATCGAAACGGGAGCACAACCAGACCCGGGTCGAGCTGGCCGCCCGACAGGCGCAACTGACCATCGAAGCGGAGCGAAGCCGGATTGCCCGCGAGCTCCACGACATCATCGGGCATTCGGTGAATGTCATGGTCGTCCACGCCGGCGCCGGTCGTGGGGCCTTGGAAACCGACCCGGCGGCCGCGGCCCAGTCGCTGGACACCATTGCAGCCACCGGGAGGAAAGCCCTGGCGGACCTGGACCGGATGCTCGATGTGCTCCACGGCGAAGCCGAGCGGTCCCCACTCCCCGGCCTGGGCCAACTCGACGACCTGTGCCGGTCGGTAGCTGGGACGGGAATGTCAGTCGACCTGTTCATTACCGGTGAGCTCGACTCGGTTCCATCCAGCCTCGGCGTGACCGGCTACCGAATTGTCCAGGAGGCCCTGACCAACGTGATCAAGCACGCGGCCGCCAAGCAGGTGTCGGTCGAGGTAGCCATCGACGACTCGCTCTCGATCGCGGTGATCGACGATGGTGTCGGAGGGGCCACGCAGCCCGGCAGGGGCCTGAGAGGGATCGAGGAGCGGGTCAAGCTGCACGGAGGAACCGTCAGCTTCGGGGACAATCCCGGAGGAGGATTCGAGCTGCGGTGCCGGCTGCCAATGAGGGCTCCGTCGTGATCCGCGTCGCCCTGGCCGACGACGACGCTCTCATCCGCGAAGGCCTGCGGATGATCCTGGAGCAGGCCGATGGCCTGCAGGTGACGGCAACGGCCGACGACGGCCTGGAGGCGATAGAGGTGGCCCGTGCCCACCGACCCGACGTGATGCTGATGGATGTGCGGATGCCGCGGTTGGACGGGATCGAAGCCACGCGGCAGATCATCGACGCGGGCGGGACCACCCGGGTGATCATCCTGACCACGTTCGAGCTCGACGAGTATGTCTTCGAGGCGCTACGCGCCGGGGCCAGCGGGTTCTTGCTCAAACGCAGCGAGCCCGAACAGCTGATCGAGGCGATCCGTGTCGTCGCCTCGGGGGAAGCCCTGCTCTCTCCTTCCGTGACCAAACGGCTGATCCAGGAATTCACCAGGGCCCGCCCGTCGGGGGACACGGGCCGCGTGTCCGCGCTCACCGATCGGGAGCGGGAGGTGTTGGCGCTCATCGGACAAGGTCTTTCCAACCAGGAGCTCGCCGAGCGCCTGTTCATCGCCGACAACACGGTCAAGACCCACGTGAAGCGGATCCTGGCGAAGATCGGTGCCCGGGACCGTGCCCAGGCAGTGGTCATGGCATACGAAAGTGGCCTGGTCCCCTGACCCGGGTCAAACTGCGGGTGCGGGCGCTGCCACCCTCGGTCGACTGAAGGCGGCGAACAGGCGGATCAGGCCGATCATGATCATCCATACCCCGGCCATCACCGCGATCACGAATAGCGTGATTTCGGGCCAGACGATGGCGACCACTCCGGCGGCGACGGAGAGCAGCCCGGAGGCCAGCTCCCATCCCCAGTTCCTGCCTCTTTCGACGATCGACTCGATCGCTTCGATCAGTCCCCCTACCACCCAGAACACTGAGAGCACGATCACCAGGGACCCCACATTGCGCAGCGGCTGGAGGAACAACATCGCCCCGGCAATCAGGGCGAGAACGCCCAGGATGACCGCCAGCACCCGTCCTTGACCCGTCTCGAACGCGTTCACCATGAGCATGACTCCCCAGATCACAAGCTCGATTCCGAGCAGGATGACCAGGGCCAGGATCGTGATCCCGGGCCAGACCAAGGCGAGCACCCCGCCGATTATCGACACGATGCCAAACAGGATCAGGGCCCACTTGGGCCATCTGAAACCGGATACGACGTCAACAACCTCAGTGGTCATCTGCACCCCGTCCTGGTAGCTCGCCTCCGAAGCTAGTGGCCCGACGCTTCGGCGAGTTGGCTCGATGCCTCGGTCCCGGCCCCCCACATCTACGCTGCCCGGGCATGGCCCATCTCCATCAGATCAATGTCTCACAGGGCGGGGTTCCCAAGCTCCCTGTCGACAATGCGCTGATCGACGAGGGCGGCGTGGTCGGCGACCGCCAAGCCGACCGGGTCCATCATGGCCGCCCGGAGCAAGCTCTCTGCCTCTATTCGCTGGAGGTCATCGAAGAGTTGCGGCGTGAGGGGCACCCCATCGCACCGGGGTCGGCCGGCGAGAACCTGACCCTGGCCGGGCTCGATTGGGCGGCGCTGGGCCCCGACGCACGCCTCCGGATCGGCTCCGGGGTCGAGATCGAGGTGACCTGGTTCACCACGCCTTGCGACAAGAACGCCGGGTGGTTCCTCGACGGCAAGTTCAGCCGGATGTCGAATAGCCTGCATCCCGGGTCGTCACGCCTGTACGCCCGGGTCCTGCGCGGCGGGTCGGTCAAGACCGGAGACGAGGTCGAGCTAGTCGACTAGCCGGTCGGCGAGGAATCCGAGGGTTCGCCCCCACGCCTCGTCGAAGGCAGTCGGGTCGAACGTGTCCCCATCGGGCTCGGCGAACCCGTGGCGGGTGCCCGGATACCGGTCCACCTCGACGTCGAGGTCTTCCAGGCGCATGGTGGCCTCCATGAACGCAGCCTCATCGTCGGTCACGTACTCGTCGGTGTCTGCGAGGTGGATCCGATACGCCGCCAGCGACCCGGCGAAATCGATCTGCTGGCTGCCGTAGAATGAGACGGCGGCACCAACCAGGTCGGCGAGGCGGACCGACGCCCAGAGGGCGAGTGAGCCGCCCATCCCGAACCCGACGATGCCGATCGGGCCGTCGGTCGACTTCTCATGGAGCAACTTCGCCGAGGAGAGCACCAGAGAGGCAAGACGGTTGGGATCGGCCTTGCCCAGATGATCGAGTGCCTCCTGCTCGGAGGCCGGCAACTCCCCGAAGTTGATGTCGGGAGCCAGCACCGTGTAACCGTGATCGGCCAAGTCGTCACATAGGCTCTTCACCGACGGGGTCAGGCCCCAGAAGGAGTGGAGGACCAGAACCCCTGGTCCCGGGCCGCCGTCCCCGGAGATGAAGTAGGCGAGGTCGCGTACCACGACGAGAACCTACCGGGCCTACTCTTCTACCCGATGACCTCGGCGGTCGCCCCACTTCGATACGGCTCGTTTCGCACGCTCTGGGTGGCGTCGATGCTCTCGGCGTTCGGCACCTTCATCCAGAGCCTTTCCTCGTCGCAGCTGATGTTCGACATGACCGGTTCCAACACCTGGGTGGGGATGATGGTCGCCTCCACCTCCCTTCCCCTCCTCTTCTTCGCCCTCGCCGCCGGGGCCCTCGCCGACATGTTCGACCGGGCCAAGCTGATGCTCGTGGCCCAGGCGATCATGGGCGGCTCCGCGCTGGCCATGGCGATCTTCACGGCTTCGGGAACGATCACCCCGGGGCTCCTTCTCGGTCTTGGCCTCGTGCTGGGAACGGGTGTCGCCCTGAACCTCCCCACCTGGCAGGCACTGCTCCCTGAGATGGTCCCTCGGGGCTTGATCGCCTCGGCAGTGGCGCTCCAGTCCGCCGCATTCAATGTGGCACGGGCGATCGGCCCCGCCCTGGGCGGCCTCGTCTATGCCGTCCTGGGGGCGGCCGTCGGCTTTGGGATCAACGCCCTCACCTATGGCTTCGTGATCGCCGGCTTGCTCATGGTGAGGAGCACGTTCGAGAAGCGGGAACGGGACCCGGCCTCGCTGGGCACCGCGATCCTCCTCGGCATCCGCTACGCCCGGTTCACCCCTGTGTTCCGGAGACTCCTCCTGCTGGTCTCACTCTTCGCCATCACCTCATCGGTGGTTCAGTCGGTACTGCCCGGCCACAACGAGGCCATCGGGGGCAACGCCACAACTCTCGGCATCCTGCTCGGCGCGATGGGCGCCGGTGCGCTGGTCGGGACCGCGGCGAGACAGCGTTTGATCGACCGATTGGGTCAGAGGGCGCCGATCCTCAGCATCGCTCTCTTCGGCCTGGTCGGGATCGGCGTCGGCCTGGCCCCCAGCGTCGCGGTGGCCTCGGTGTTCATGTTCCTGTCCGGGGCTTTCTGGGTCCTCACACTCACCAATCTGAATGCAACGGCCCAGCTGATGGCGCCGGAGTGGATCCGGGGTCGGGCGATGTCGCTCTACAGCTTCTCCTTCCTCGGGATCCTCCCCATCGGGTCGATCCTCTCCGGCATCCTCGCCGACGCAGTGGGGACAGGGACGGCCATCGCGATCCTTTGCTCGGCGTCGGTGGTCCTCGGCGCGGCCGTCCCGCTATTCAAGATCCCGAGTCTCGACGAGATCGAGTCGCCGGAGTTCAGCGCGGACCGCATCGCCCCGATCCACGAGGAAGGCGTGGAAGGAGGGCCGGTCTTGATCTTGAACACGTGGAAGATCGACCAGGCCGACTTCCAGGAGTTCGCCGCGGTGATGAACATGGTCCGCCTGGTGAGGTTGAGAACCGGCGCCTATCGCTGGCGGCTGCTGCGAAACGTGAGCGAACCGACCCGGCTAACCGAGTTGTTCGCGGTCGGGTCCTGGGAAGAGCATCTCGTCCAACACCGTCGCATCGACGATGCCTCGGCGGATGTCATCGCCAGAGCGCGGTCATTCGACAGGTCCGGAGGCCCGGTCACCAGACATCTGATCTCGGTGGATGTCGAGGACCCGCCTTACTTCGAGGAGCTGGTGATCACCCACGAGGAGATGCATCAGACCGACGGCTCGATCCCGACCATGGCCGATCAAGACGGTGGTTGAGGCGGTGAGTCCCCTCGGGTGAATGCCATCTCGCGGCGGAACTTCTTCCAGTCCGAGCTGTTCGTAGACCACAAGATGTCGATGACGATCGTGGCCAGCCCGATCAAGACCAGGAGCCAGGGCAACCAGTCGGGCGCGCCGGAGGCGATGGCCGCACCGATGAAGGCAAATGGCATGGTCTTGGTGACAATCGCCCCCGAGGCGTGCATCCAGGCGCGGGATGAGGGGGATGCCCGCAAGTATGTCGCATAGTCGACCTTGACCCCGGGTTGGGGTTGGGTGATCTTGCCGACGAACCAGTGGGTGAACCGCATCCCCATCAGACCACCGACGACGAGATGGCCCAGACCGTGGGTCGTCACCAGGACCATCCCGAAGCCGATGAGGAACACGATGGCGGCGGTGGTCCCCTCCAGGTCGTAGGCCCACGCCACCAGAGCGAGCCCGATCAGGGTGGCGCCGACGGCGAGCACCGTGCCCAGCCAGAGTGGCACGATGATCAGGGCCCAGGCTTTGAGGGCGGCCCGATCGATTCGTGCAATGCGATCGGCGTGGGCTTCGATCAGTGCCGGGTCACGCTTCACCGCGGCGACCGCCGTCCAGAACCCGGTGGGGGCCAGAGGCGAGCCGGTGGAGACCGCTCGCTCCGCTTCAGCCAGGATCGCCTCGACCCGGGTTCCGTCCATCGCCCCTATGTAAGTACGGTGCACTTCTGCGAACGGCTTTGCCTGACACGATCGAATTCGCTTCGAAGAATGACTGCAACCACCCCGACAGCCACGGTGTTCTCTCACACGATGGATGATCTGACCGCCGCATTGGCCGATGACCTGGACCGGGCCTTTCCCGATCTCGTCGATACGGCCGGGCCCGGCTTGTACTGGGGTCTACGGCGGCTTTGTGGTGATCATCAAGAGGCCGAGGACCTGACCCAGGAGACATTCATCCGCGCCTACCGGGCGCTGGGTGGGTTCGACCGGGAGAGATACGACGACCTCAGGCTGTCACCCTGGCTTTGGACCATTGCCCTCAATCTGGGACGTAACCATCTCCGCAACCGGTCGAGGCGGCCGACCTTCGTGGAGATGAGCGACCGCGGGACCAGTGACCCGGAGCCGCCCGACTCGGCGGCATGGGACGCCCGGCTCTCGGCGCTCAGCGCTCCGCAGAGGCGGGCAGTCGTCTTGCGCCATGTCGTCGGGTTGGGAATCACCGAGATCGCCGAGGCCACCGGCCGTCCCGAAGGGACGGTCAAGGCCGACATCCATCGCGGCTTGCAGCGTCTGAGACGAGTGATGGAGAACGAATCATGAGCATCGAGAGACAACTGTCCGAAATGGCCGGCGGGCTTCCCGACGGCATCTCCGAGGGGGTGGCGCTCGGCACCGGGCTCGCCGACGGCTTCGATCTCTACCCCTCGCCGGTGGGCGAGGTGGTGGTCACCTTCAACGTCGAGGGCGTCTCCTCCCTGGACCTCGCCACCGACGGATACCAGGAGCGTTTCGCCGAACGGCACGGGCGGAACCTGCTCCGCGCCGAGCCCCCCGCCCAATGGGGCAAGCACATTCCGGAGGCGATGGAAGCCGGGTCACCCGGCGAGCTTCCTGTCGACCTGAGATCGAGGACGCCGTTTCAGGCGCGCGTCCTCCGCATCGCCGCCTCGATCCCCAAGGGCGAGGTCCGGCCCTACGGCTGGCTGGCCCGGGAGGCCGAGCGTCCCGGAGCAGCCCGGGCGGTTGGCTCGACGATGGCCCGCAACCCGATCCCGCTGATCATCCCGTGCCACCGGGTAGTGCGCTCCGACGGGCACCTCGGCGAGTACTCGCTGGGTGGGCCTCACAACAAGTGGGAATTGCTCACTCACGAGGGGGTGGAGCCGTCCCGCCTCGTCGAGTTGGCCGAACACCACGTTCGGGTTCAGGCCGACCCGTCGACCGGCGTCTACTGCCTTCCCACCTGTCATGTCATACGCGGGTCGGGCCAGTGGAACGTGGCCGACTTCACATCGACGGCGGCGGCCAGGTCCGCCGGATTCCGCCCCTGCGAGGTGTGCCGGCCCTAACCGGTAGCCTCCCAGAGATGGATAACAACGGAATCGAGCGGCTGGCGGTCGACACCATCAAGGCCCTGGCCATGGACGCGGTGCAGAAGGCCAACAGCGGTCATCCAGGGATGCCGATGGGGATGGCCGAGATCGCGGTCACCTTGTGGAGCCGGTTCCTGAAAGTCGATCCGGACGCGCCGGAGTGGCCCGACCGCGACCGCTTCGTCGTCTCCAACGGGCACGGTTCGATGCTCCTCTACTCGATGCTCCATCTCTGTGGCTTCCCGTTGACCATGGACGACATCAAGGAGTTCAGGCAGTGGGAGAGCCATACCGCCGGGCACCCCGAGATCAACCACGGGCTGGGCATCGAGATGACAACCGGGCCCCTTGGTCAGGGTTTTGCCACCGGGGTGGGCATGGCCATCGCCGAGACCCATCTTCGGGCGCGCCTCGGAGACGACTTGGTGAATCATCGCACGTTCGGCTTCGTCAGCGACGGCGACCTGATGGAAGGGGTCAGTGCAGAAGCGGGGTCCCTCGCCGGGAAGTTCGGGCTGGGGCGGTTGATCTACCTCTACGACGACAACGACATATCCATCGACGGTTCCACCGACATCACCTTCTCCGAGGATGTGGTCAAGAGGTTCGACGCCCAGGGTTGGCACACCCAAGAGATCGACGGTCACGATCTCGAGGCGATCGCCGAGGCCCTCGAAGCCGCCATTCGCCTCGAAGACAAGCCGTCGATCGTGGTGTGCCACACCCACATCGGGCACGGGTCGCCAAATGCCCAAGACACTGCAGCTGCCCATGGCAACCCACTCGGTGAAGAGGAGGTGAAGCTGACCAAGGAGGCGATGGGCTACCCGCTCGAACCCCTGTTTCACGTCGAGCCCGAGGTCTACGAGTTCTTCGAAGGCGCCATGGGCTGGGGGCGGGAGGAGCACGAGAAGTGGGAGAAGCGCTTCGAGACCGCTGACGACGAGAAGCGCCAGCTCTGGGAGGCACTGCACTCCCCCCGGCGGATCACCATCGACGGCCCCACCTTCACCGCCGGTGAAAAGCTGGCGACCCGGTCCGCCTCCGGCAAGGTCTTCGCCGAGATCGCCGAAAAGCTCCCCGGTTTCATCGGAGGGTCCGCCGACCTGGTCGCCTCGACCAAGACGGTGATCGACTCCTCTCGTCGGTTCTCGGCCGACGACCCATCGTCCCGGGACATCCCCTATGGGGTGCGGGAACATGCCATGGGCTGCATCACCAACGGGATGGCCGTTCACGGCGGCTTGCGACCCTACGCGGCCACCTTCTTCGTGTTCAGCGACTACATGCGACCGGCGGTCCGGCTCTCGGCGCTGATGCATGCGCCCTCGATCTGGGTGTGGACCCACGATTCGGTCTTCCTCGGCGAGGACGGCCCGACCCACCAACCGATCGAGCATCTCGCGTCGCTTCGAGCCATGCCCAACCTGTGGGTGATGCGCCCCGCCGATGCCAACGAGACCATCGCCGCGTGGGAGGTCGCCCTGAACCGGACCGACGGCCCGGTCGGCCTGTTGCTGACCCGTCAGGACGTGCCCAATCTGGCCACCGATCGGGCGGGGGTGGCCAAGGGGGGCTACGTCCTTCGTGACGGGGTGGATGTCACGCTGATCGCCACCGGCTCCGAGGTTCACGTCGCCCTGGAGGCAGCCGATGCGCTGGCCGAAGACGACATCGGGGCCCGGGTGGTCAGTCTTCCCTGCTGGGAGCTCTTCGAGGCCCAGGAGGACGGATATCGATCGGGTGTTCTGGGCGCGGCGCCCCGGGTAGCGATCGAGGCCGCGGCCTCCTTCGGGTGGGAGCGCTTGGTGGGTGAGGATGGCCTGATCCTGGGGATCGACCACTTCGGAGCCTCGGCGCCAGACACGGTCATCGCCGAAAAGCTCGGGTTCACCGGGCCCGCGGTGGCCGCCCGGGTCCGGGAACATCTCTCGGTCTGAGGTGAGCCGAAGCGCCGAAGTGGTCGTGATCGGCGCCGGCATCGCCGGCGTCTCCGCCGCCTACCACCTGACAGTCGCGTACGGTGCCGACTCGGTGGTGATAGTCGATCCCCGCCCGCCGCTGACCCTGACCTCCGACAAGTCGACCGAGTGTTACCGGAACTGGTGGCCCAACCGCCCGATGGTCGGATTGATGAGCCGATCGATCGACCTGCTTGAAATGATGGCGGCCGAGTCGGACAACGTGTTCGGGCTCAACCGAAGGGGTTACCTGTTCGTCACCGCAGACGACGAGCGGTTCCATCGCATGTTCGAGGACGCCCACCACACCTCGACGCTGGGTGCAGGCCCGGTCCGTCTCCATCCCGGGCCGATCCCCTATCGCACCTCACCCGACGACGGGTTCAGTGGGGCGCCAGAGGGCGCCGACATCCTGGTAGGGCCGAACGAAGTTCGTGACCATTTTCCTTACCTGACCCAACGGGCGGTAGGTGCGATCCACGTCCGGCGGGCAGGATGGTTCAGCGCACAGCAGCTCGGGGCGTGGATGCTCGCCCGGAGCCGGGAGCTCGGGCTCGAGGTCGTCGTCGACGAGGTAATCGGGATCGAAGTCACTGGGGACGCGGTCGGGTCCGTATCGCTGGCCGGTGGCGACGTGATCACGACGGGTGCGGTCGTCGATGCAGCGGGTCCCCTGGCCGGCCCGGTGGCGTCCATGGCCGGGGTCACTCTGCCGTTGTTCTCCGAGCTCCACCTCAAAGTCGCCTTCAGGGACCACCTCCAGGTGGTGCCACGGGATGCCCCCATGATCATTTGGAGCGACCCACAGCATCTCGAGTGGAGCCTGGAGGAGCGAGCCGCCCTCGACGAGCAGGGCCGGGGTGACCTGTTGGGGGAGATGCCCGTCTTCTGCCATGGGCGGCCCGAAGGCGGGATCGACTCACCCTATCTGCTGGGTCTCTGGGAGTACCACGGCGACGTCCGGGAGCCGACGTGGCCCCTGCCCGAGGATCCGCTCTATCCGGAGGTGGTCATGCGGGGGCTGGCCGCCATGGTCCCCGGGCTGGGCGCCTATCTGGACCGTCTCCCCCAGTCGACGGTCGATGGGGGTTATTACACCAAGACTGCCGAGAACCGCCCGCTCATCGGACCGGCCGGGCCGGCCGGTTTCCATCTCGTCGCCGGTCTGTCCGGTTTCGGAGTCATGGTGGCCGCCGGGGCCGGTGACCTCCTCGCCAGCCACGTGACCGGAGGAGAGCTGCCCGACTACTCCGATGCATTTCTGCTCGGCCGCTATCGAGATCCGGAGTATGTCTCGGCGATCTCCGGTCTGACCGGCTCTGGCCAACTCTGAATCTCCCCCGAAGGGGGGAGAACCGGCGTAGCCGGGGAGGGGGATCTGAGCCCCACTCCGGAACTCAGAGGTAGGAGACGGGCCCTACTCCTCGAGCACTGACAGGACGTTGCCCGCGGGATCCGTGAACCAGGCGATCGGAGGGCCCTGGTCCCGCATGATCCCCTTTTCGTCCTGGCCCAAGCCTTCGTATCTCTCCAAGGTCACACCGCGCTCGGCGAGCTCGTCGACGGCGGTGTCTATGTCGTCGACCGGGAAGTTGAGGACGGTGTAGGTGGCGGGAACATGGTCGTCCTTGGGGTAGACCAAGATGTCGCCGCCGTCTGCGATGTGGAGACCGAGCATCCCATGCTCCTCGGTCACATTCAGGCCAAGGGTCCCGCCGTAGAAGTCCCTCGCCTTCTCGACATCGTCCACTGAGAAACCACTGTATGCCTTGGTGTTGGTGAACATGCTGCCTCCGGCATTGGGTTATCCGATGAGTTTTACCCGACAGGCGAGTCTCCTAACCAAGGACGATCGAGAGGAGCCATCTTTGGCAGCGGACGACGTGCCGGACGCACCCATCGGCTCGAGAGGACCGTCATCGAAGACGGGCAGGGTCGTCATATGTGACATGGGGGGTATCGCCGCACCCGATCTGTCCACCATCGCCGCCCTGGCTCGACTCCAGCTCAGCGTCCAGGCGCGAGGCTGCTCGGCCCACCTGCGCAATGTGTCTCCCGAGCTCCGTGAGTTGCTCGAAGTCTGTGGCCTCTCGGAGGTGATCCCGATCTGCGATCAATCACTCCCCGTAGACCAGGGGCAGCCCGAACAGCGGAAACACCCTGGTGGTGTCGAGGAAGAAGCTGAGCCCGGCGATCCGGCCATTTGAGATCTCCAGCACCTGGAGCGCCCACGGGACATACCCACCCTCAGGGCCGGGCTTGTACTGCCCGAAGGCGGGCAGCCCATTGGCCGCCTCGACCGGCACCACCACCGAGCCCCGGCACCCGATCCCGGCGCCCAGGTACCACCCCCTGATGTTGTCGTGGCCCTGCAGCCACAAGTCGTAAGGAGGCATCGACTGGACGACGTCGTCGTGGAGCAATGTCACCAGCGCGTCGAGGTCGTATCTTTCGAAAGCGTCCACATAACGAGCAAGCAGGGCCTTCTGCTCGTCGTCCAACGGTTGGAACGTGTCGCTCTCGAGCGGCTCGTTGCCGGCCATGGTCGCCCGGGCCCGCTGCAGGGCGCTGTTCACCGACGCAACCGTGGTGTCGAGGAGGTCGGCGACCTCGTCCGCCTTCCATCGCAGCACCTCACGCAGGATCAAAACCGCCCGCTGGCGGGCGGGAAGCCGCTGAAGAGCAGTGACGAACGCGAGACGCACCGACTCTCGCGACACAGCCACGTCGGCCGGGTCTGCGCCAGCGGGCAGGAGGAGGCTGTCGGGAACCGGCTCGATCCAGGTGACCTCCGGAAGCGGCGCGGGCAATGCGGTCTCGAAGCTCGACGCCGGTCCGAGGTCCATCGGGCGGGCCCGGCGCTGGCGTCCCTTGAGCAGGTCGAAGCACACGTTCGTCGCTATCCGATATAGCCAGGTGCGCAATGCCGACCGACCTTCGAAACGATCGATCCCTCGCCAGGCACGGACGAGGGTCTCCTGCACCGCGTCCTCCGCCTCGAATCCGGATCCGAGCATCCGGTAGCAATAAGCCGTCAGTTCGGTGCGATATTGCTCCAGGTCATCGAGCACCGAGGCGGCTCGCAGATCTTCGGTAGTGGCGGGTTCGGACATCAATACCCTCCGGGGTCATCTCGTTCTCGGGTCGGAGCGGGAATGGGACCTCTGCCCGATGACCTGGCTCCTGTATCGATTAATTCTTCCATCGATGGCTGTCTAACCAGGGCAGGGATACCAGCCATCCGCTTGCGGTCGAAATCCAGGAGGAACCACCATGCAGAACCCCTATCTCGAATCTGAATCACTGTCGATCCCCAAGCTTCGCGAAGTCATCAGAGGCGAGGTGATCGCCCCCGATGACGTCACATACGACCAAGCGCGAGCCGTCTACTACGGCATCGATCGGCGGCCGGCGGTCATCATCCGGCCCACCGATGCCGAGGAAGTCGCCTACGTGGTAGCGGTGGCACGCGACACCGGCATCGAATTGGCCGTGCGCAGCGGGGGGCACAGCCTGTCCGGGCACGGTGTCTCCGAAGACGGGATTGTGCTCGATCTATCCGGGATGAAGGGACTGCACATCGACGCGACACAGCGCACGGTCTGGGCACAATCCGGGCTCACCGCCGGCGAGCTCACCAAGGCGGTCGGTGAGCACGGGCTGGCAGTCGGGTTTGGTGACGCCGGAAGCGTCGGCATCGGGGGCATCACGCTGGGCGGAGGGGTCGGTTTCCTCGTTCGCAAGCTCGGGCTCACCATCGATTCCCTCCTCGCGGCAGAAGTTGTCACGGCCGACGGCCGACTCATCGACGTCGACGCCGAGAACCATCCTGACCTGTTCTGGGCCATCCGGGGCGGTGGCGGCAACTTTGGGGTGGTGACCCGCTTCAAGTTCGGCCTCGCCGAGGTGGGCGAGGTGTTCGGCGGGATGCTGATGCTCCCGGCGACCTCCGAGGTGATCAAGTCGTTCGTCGACCTGGCCGAGGCGGCGCCCGAAGAGCTGTCCGGGATCGCCAACGTCATGCTCGCCCCACCGATGCCCTTCCTACCCGAGGAGCAGCATGGAAAGCCGGTCCTGTTCGGGATCATGGTCTACGCCGGAGATCCCTCCGAAGGCGAAGAGGTGCTGGCCCCGTTTCGGACGCTGGCAACGCCTCTCATGGACATGCTCCAACCGATGAGCTACCCCGAGATCTATGAACAGCTGGAAGAAGGCGGCGCCCCGACCCCTGCCGGGTTCGTGGTGCGGACGATGTTCCTCGACGGCTTCGACCAGGACGCGGCGGCTGCCATCGTCGACCGGCTCAACGCCTCGACCGCCAACATGGCCGTGGCCCAGCTACGGGTGCTGGGCGGCGCCATGGCCCGGATTCCCGACGACGCGACCGCGTTCGCCCATCGCGGTCACAAGCTGATGGCCAACGTGGCCGCGATGTATGAGGACAGCTCGCAGGCGGCGGTCCACGAGGCGTGGGTCGACGAGCTGGCCGGGCTGATCGACAGAGGGGGCGGCGGGGCCTACGTCAACTTCCTGGGCGACGAGGGCGCCGACCGGATTCGCGCGGCGTACCCCGGACCGACCTGGGACCGGTTGAGGGCGATCAAGCGTCGTTACGACCCAACCAATCTGTTCCGTGTCAACCAGAACATTCCACCGGCGCGCTGAACGTGACATGACCGGCCCCGACACTCGAAGTCGGGCCGCCTGACGGCCCAGCATCTGGCCATGCCCAGCCCAAGCACCGCGACGACCAGATAGAGGAGGGGACGAACAAGCTGGGCGCGTCGTCCAGGAGACGCCGAGACTCCGGCCCGAATTGTGGATTCACCCATCCTGGGTGATGCAGGATCCGAGTCAGCCGATTGAATCCCAACAGTCACCGATCCGAGAGGATTGGAGCTCGAGAGTCCCAACATCGGTGAGCAGCCCGAGTCAACCCGGAGTGCAGATGTCATCGGCAGACAAGGTGGCCAACGATCGCGGGTCGAGTCGAGTTCTTTCGACCCGCCAGGCAGCATTCATCGGCGTCGGAGCCATGGTCGGGGCCGGGATCTTCGCCCTTCTCGGGGCGGCCGGCGAGGTAGCCGGAGCTGCAGTCTGGGTGTCGTTTCTGGTCGCCGGCGCCGTCGCCGGGCTCCAGGGTT
>JBOGEV010000175.1:0-7199 GCA_050742015.1 Acidimicrobiia bacterium | reverse complement strand
GATCTGACCCCATAGGGTCAGATCGCCGCGCCAGAAGCATCAGTCACCGGCCGACACCGCGACGATGGCGCCCATCACCTCGTCGAGCTCGGGCAAGGTGAGGGCGTCGTCGTTGCTCCACACGTAGCTGATCAGGCCCTCCCGGTCGATGACAAACACCGAGCGCTTCGCCACTCCGGTGTGATCCTTCCACGACTCGTACCTCACTCCGTAGGCGTCGCTGGTGGCCCCCTCCCAGTCGCTCAAGAGCGGGAAGTCGATGCCCAGCTTCTCGGCAAAGGCCATCTGGGCGAAGGTGGGGGTCACCGCAATCGCGACCAGTTCCACTCCCATCCCCCTGATCTCACCGATCTTTGCCCCGAACTGGGACAACTCGTGACTTCATATGTTGCCGAAGTCGAAGACGTAGAAGGCGACGACAACCGGCCCCCGGCGAAGCAGATCATCGAGACTCACGGTCTCCTCGAACGTGCGTCGCAGCGAGAACGACGGAGCCCTGGCGCCGGTCGGCAGGGCGGTGGATGCCGTTTGGTCCATTTCCAGGACTATTTAAGCGGTCCAACCCGGGCGGAATGCGAGGTCGGACCGGGCAACCGCCTCGCTCCTGCTGGGCGGATCTTCGACGACATCTCGATCGACCTCCCTCATCCCCGGCGGGCAGCGGACCAAATGTCGCCGGTGTGAACTGTTTTGGGGCGGCGATCCGACCCTATGGGGTGGGGTCGCCGCGCCAAGACAGGTGAGAGGGCGCTCAACCGCCCCGGTCTAGCCGGAGCGTCAGTCCTCGACGATGGCCACGGCCCGGGTCGGGCCGCCGTGGGCCCCGACCACCTTCAACGGGAAGCCGACGAAGGTGAACCGCTTGCCCACGACCTCGGTGAGGACCAGGTTCTCGTAATGGGTCTTGCGCTCATGGCGGCACATGAGATGGACCGGGTACTCGGTGGAGGCCGGATTGTCCGGAGTGGGCGAGTCGACGCCAAAGGTGACGATTCCCTTGTCGATTATCCACTGACAGGCCGACGGCCCGAGACCGGCGAAGCTGGTCAGGTACTCGGGCTGGTCGTGATGACGGTCATAGGTGGCGGTGTAGAAGAAGCAATGATCCCCGGGTTCGATGGTCAACCCGGACGACTCCAGGGCCCGGTCCAGGTCGTCGTCGGTGATGTCCGTCTGTGCTGGGATCGCCGACACGTCCAGGCACACGGCCGGTCCATAGAACAGGGTCAGGTCCATCTGATCGATGGTCGGCGCCGCCGGATCGGGGTCGAGATGGCTGAAGGAGTCGACATGGGTCGGCCCGTTGTCGTTGAGCATGAACCCGAGGGTCTGAAAGGAGAAGTCCGACGTGAACCTGGGCCCGGTCTCCTCGTGCGTCGCATGCTGAAAGGTCACCGTCTTCAGGTGGCCGGGGTAGACCTTCATCCCTTCGAAGATCGGTTGGGACAGGTCGATCAATCGCGTCATTGCGCCTCCTCCTGGTCGCTCAATACATCACCGCACCGGAGTTGACGTTTAGGTCAGCCCCGGTGATGCCACTCGCCGCCTCCGAGACGAGGAAGACTGCGGCCCGGGCAACATCGACCGGGTCGGTCAGCCGGCGCAGCGCCGCCTCGTTCTCGAACTCGCCTCGGACCTCGTCCAAACTGATGCCCCGGGCTTCGGACTGGGCCTTCATCACCCATTCGATACGGGGCCCGGCCACGAAGCCGGGGGAGATGAGGTTCACCCTTACCCCCTCCGGCCCCACCTCGACGGCGAGGGTTCGAGTCAACCCGATCAGCGCCGTCTTGGTCGTGGTGTAGGCGGAACGTCCGAATAGCGGCCGTTTACCGCTGATCGAGCCGATGATGACCACCGACCCGGCCTGTTGCTCGATCATCACCGGCAAGACCGACCTGGTCACCTGGAACACACCGAATACATTGACGTCGAACGTGGACTTCCACTCCTCGGGATCGACTTCCCATAGCTTCCCGCTCGGCCCTCCGATCCCGCTGTTGTTGACCAGGGCATCGATCCGGCCGTGCTCCGCCGTCACCGCATCCACCATGTCACCCACCGAGGTCTGAGAGCTGACGTCGGTCTCCACCACCATCGGCCGGCCACCCGCCTCCTCCACCAGGGCCGCCGTCTCCTTCAGCCCGTCGAGGTTGCGGGCGGCGAGGACTACAACGCGGCCATCCCTCCCCATCTCGACCGCGATGACCCGACCGATGCCCTGGCTGGCTCCGGTGACAATCGCCACCTGAGACTCAGTCATCGGGGCCCTCGAGGACATCGGGGAAGAACTCGGGGTTGAGGCGGAGCCGGGCGCTGATGGCGTGACCTGCCATCAGCTCGGCGTCGGCCACCACTGCCGCGGCCTCGGCAACCTGTCTCGAGCCTTCCGGCTCGCATCGCTGAGTGGTCACAGTCTTGAGGAATTTCCCCACCCACAACCCACCCGTGTACCGCGCCGCACCGCGCGTGGGCAGGGTGTGGTTGGTCCCGATCGCCTTGTCCGAGTAGGCGACGGTGGCGTGGGTGCCGATGAAGAGACTCCCGTAGTTGGAGAGCCGGCCGGCGAACCACTCGGGGTCCCTCGTCTGGATCTCCAGATGCTCGGGAGCGATCTCGTCGGCCACCGCAACCAGTGCGGCATCGTCGTCGCACAAGATGATCGTCCCGAAGTCACGCCACGCCGCCCCGGCGACGTCGGCTGTGGGCCAACGCTCCAGCCACCAATCCACCTGCTCGACAACGGCACGGCCCAGCTTCTCGTCGGTGGTAGCCAGGATCGCCGGAGAGGTGGGGCCGTGCTCGGCCTGACCCAGGAGATCGCAGGCCACGATCGAGGGGTCTGCCGTTTCGTCGGCGATGATCATGATCTCGGTGGGACCGGCCAGGAGGTCGATACCCACCCTCCCGAATAGCTGGCGCTTCGCCTCGGCAACGTACGCGTTCCCCGGCCCGACGATCATGTCCACTGGTTCGGAGTCCTCCAGGCCGAAAGCCATCCCGGCCAGGGCCTGCACTCCCCCTACGCAGAAGACCTCATCAGCGCCGCACTCGGCCATGGCCCAGAGCTGGGGTCGGTGCATCCCCAGCTCGTCGCGGGGAGGAGCGGCGGCCACGACCCGGGGCACACCGGCCACCTTGGCCGTGGCGACGGTCATCACGGCCGAGGCGATGAGGGGATAACGCCCGCCGGGCGAATAGGCACCGACCGAAGCGACCGGGATATGCCGCTGACCGAGAATGACACCGGGCAGGGTCTCAGTCTCGAAATCGACGAGGGTCTCCCTCTGCAGCCTGGCGAAGTTGGTCACCTGATCGATGAGAAAGCGGGCGCTCTGCTCGACGTCCGACTCCATCTCCTCGACTGCCGATTTGATCTGCTCGGGACTGACCCGAAAAGACGGGGGGTCCCACCCGTCGAGACGCACAGAGTGCCGACGCACCGCGGTCGTGCCCTCCCGTTCCACGTCAGAGATGATCTGTGACACCGTGTCGGCAACCTCGCGGGTCACCTCGTCAGGTGTCGGCATCGGCTCCTTCAGATAAATCACGTTGCGTAGGTCACGGGGCACGGATTCTATATGTTGCAGGATGGCCGGCCGCCAGGTGGGAGTGGGATGGGAGGTGGTAGGTAGGCTCGAACCAGGACTACGAAGGGGGAACCGGCCCATGCTCGGGTGGCTGGACGACATCGAAAAGGCAACTCTCGCCAACGAGACGTTCCGTACGGTGGTCTTCACCGGGGAGCACACCCAACTCACTGTGATGCGTCTCAGCCCGGGAGAGGAGATCGGCTGGGAGTCGCATCACGACCGTGACCAGTTCCTCCGTCTCGAGCAGGGCCAGGCCCGGGTCGAATTCGGACGGACCGAGGATGCCATCGACGAGACCCATCAAGTGGAGGACGACTGGGCTTTCATCGTCCCTGCCGGGGTGTGGCACAACGTCGTCAATACCGGGACCGAAGACCTCAAGCTCTACTCGCTCTACTCCCCGCCCGAGCACCCCGACGGCACGGTCCATTTGACCAAGGTGGAGGCCGACGCCGCCGAGCATTGACCGGCTCTATTGCTGGTAGCCCTCGACGGTGTCCTCATCCCGAACCTGGGCCGACGAGGGGTCCAGGCCGAACTCACGCAAGGCGCGTCGCTGGTTGAGCAGATCCCAGCACTGATCGAGTTCGCTCTCCAACTTCTCGAGCTTGGCCTGATCCGACTCACCCAAGGGCTTCTCCTCGTGACGGTCTCGTAACTCTCGCTCCTGGTCGACCAGCGAGCCGATGCGGGAGAGGATCTCCGGGTCCGGCATTGCCATGGGTACGTCCCTTTCTCGGCGAGGTTCGGATCGTAGGGGACTAACCCTCGGGCCGGGCCAAAGCCGCTAGTGCCTCATCGAGAGTCCGATAGACGGCGGGCCCATGCTCGCCGCCGTCGGTAGGAATCAGGTCTCGCACCTGACCGATGCCATGGGCAATGGCAAGGGTGACCTTCTCGCGCTCGAGCTCCTCGGCCAACTCAGTGAGCATGCGCACCGCGGTCACGTCCACGAACGGGATCGTCTCGGCGTCAACGACAACGGCCCGCACGCCGCTGTCCCCGGCCATGGACCGGATGCGGCCCCGCACATACTCGGCGTTGCCGAAGAAGAGGCCGCTTTCGACTCGCACTACACGCACCCCCGAGGGTTCGACAGCCTCGGGACGGCGGTCGGTGTCGGCGAACACGTCAGTTCCCGGCACCAGTCCGAGCCGTGCGATGTTGGGCTTCGACGAGCGGAACACCATCAGGAACAAGGACATGCCGATGCCGATGAAAAGCCCGGGGAGGGTGTCGAAGATCAGGACCCCGAGCATGGCGGCCGTGGCGGCGATGAAGTCCGGACGAGCCGCAACTCCGTAGATCCGTCCCAGCCGCTCGGTGTAGGTGTGATAGAGCTCTTTCAGCGAGTCGATGTCGACCAGCTCGACAATGGCCGCGATGACAACCGCAGCCAATGTCGCCTCGGGAAGGTCGGCAAAGAGCCCGGTGAGGAACAACAGGGTGAGGATGGTGAGCACTGCAACCACGAGACCCGATACCTGAGTTCGGGCGCCCGCCGTTCCGTTCACCGCGGTCTTGGAGAGACTGCCGTTGACCACCATCCCGCCGCTGAGCCCGGAACCCAGGTTGGCCGCGCCCAGCCCGATCAGCTCACGATTGGCGTCGATCTCGTAGTGGTGGCGGGAAGCGTAGGTCTTGCCGGCGCCCAGTCCCTCGGCGAATCCGACCAGCATGACTCCAACGGCGGCCGGGGCCAGCGACAGATAGTCACCGGCCGAGCCATCGGGAAGGCCCAAAGCGGGCAGTCCCGACTCGATGTCGCCGACAATGGCGACCCCTCTCTCGGCCAGGTCGAGAAGCACCACCGCGCCGATCCCGAAGACGACCGCCACCAACGGGCCGGGTATCGCTGGCCAGTACGCCCTGAGCACGAGCACGATCGCCAGCGAGATCAAACCCACCACCAGCGTCGGGACGTCGGTCTCGCCGAGCCCCTTGATCCACGCCCAGAGCTTCTCGAAGAAGTTCCCTTCGCCCCCTTCGATCCCGAAAAACTTGGGGAGCTGGCCGACGATGATGGTCAGCGCCAGCCCGATGATGAATCCCTTGAGCACGGGCTCGGAAATGAAATTGGCGACGAAACCGAGCTTGAGAAGGCCGGCCAGCAGGGCGATGAGCCCGGTCAGCACCGCCAGGATGGCGGTGAAAGCGACGAAGTTCTCGTCGGTGGCCACATCGGCAACTGCTGCGGCGGAGAGTGCGGCGGTTGCCGCCATCGGGCCCGTCACGAGATGTTTCGAGCTCCCGAACGCGGCATAGAGGATCAGCGCCGGGGGCGCCGCGTAAAGGCCGATGACGGGGGAAACACCGGCGATGGTCGCGTAGGCCAGGGCCTCTGGAACGAGAACGGCCCAAACGGTGAGCCCGGCGATGAGATCGCTTCTCCACCACTCGGGCCGATAGCCGCGCAGAGAGGAGAAGAGCCAGCCGGCCGGGGCTCCGGCTGTTTCGATCTCGGGGGCCGAGCCGCTCATGCAGCTTTGTGATCAGACTCGAGGATGCCCGATCGGGCGATGGCCCAGATCACAAACACGTCCAACGCGATGATCAGGAGGGACCAGATCGGGTAGTAGGGGATGAAGGCGAAGTTGGTGATAGCACTCAGGACAGCAAGGACGATGGCCACCACCGCGGCGACCCGACTCCCTGAAAACAGGTAGAAGCCGGCGAGAGCAGCCACGACTCCCAGAACGAGATGGATCCAGCCCCAGGTCGAGACGTCGACGGTGAGGATGTAGTTGGGCAGCGTCACGAAGAACTCGCCGCTCACGACGGCTGCCAGCCCCTGGAAGATCTGGAAGATGCCGTTCACGATCATCATCGTGGCGCCGAACATCACTCCGAGGCCCGCGGCGAGCTCCGACCCGGAAACCTGTGGCGGTGCCGACTGACGATGTGTCACTTTTCCTCCTCGATCGATCGCCCCAACCTGGGCCAAGCACCCGCGTCGCAGGCCCGGGTCGCTGGGGATGCGAACCTAGCCGTCGCACGCTGTGCCTGGTTTCGACTCATGACTGTGACGCGGCAGTCGATCCGCTCTCGTATGCCGCCACCGCGGCGGCAACCGAGGAATGAATCTTGCCGGCGGCTACCCACTCCGGCCAAGCCTCGGTACGACGGGCCTTTTCCTCCGCCTTGAGCGGTATCGAGGCCACCCACAAACCCGACCCGCTGCGTCTCAGATGCTGATCGGTCTCGAACATCACATCCAAGACCGTGACCGAGGTGTCGACGGTTGCGCCCACGTCGAGGAGGACCACCTCGGGCCGGGGCTCCATCGCCTCGTAACGGTCGTAGATCGCACTCTGCGCCCCATGCACGTTGAGGGTGTTCGCCACCACGCCCCGAGCCGGAGGCCCGTCCGATCCGAGAGGGTGGTCACGATGCGGTCAGCCCGGGTTGGCGCGGTTCAGGCAGGTTCCGTGGCGAATACCTCGGCCCAGTCGTCGCGCATGCTGACCACGGTCCAGTCTTTGTCCTTCGCCCTCGCCAGGGCATCCTCGGCCCCGGCGGTGTAGTCGAACTCTCGCTCGGCGTCGTCGTGGAGGAGGAGAAGTCGAAGAGCGGGCCGACCCGGAGCCCGGGCGAAGCGGAGCATCG
>JBOGEV010000174.1:0-4178 GCA_050742015.1 Acidimicrobiia bacterium | reverse complement strand
CGGAGCTCGGTGATGACGGCCGGTTCCAGGCCGCGGACTTCGGGCGTGCCTCGCTGGAGGGAGGAGATGTCCAGCCCATCGGCAACGGCACGGTCCTGATCGGCCTCAGCGAGCGCACCCAAGCCCGAATGATCGAGCAGATCGCCAAGGCGCTGTTCGACAAAGGGGGTGCCGAGCGGGTGATCGCAGCCGTGATGACCAAGGATCGAGCTCACATGCACCTGGATACCGTGTTCACGCTGCTCGACCGGGACAAGGCCACGGCCTATCCGAAGGTCATCGACAACGTTCGGGCGATCAGCCTGCGTCCAGGCACGAACGGTTCGTTCCATGTCACCGAGGAGGAGGGTTTCATTCCGGCCGTGGCCGACGCTCTCGGTGTCTCCTCGTTGCAGGTAGTGGAGACCGGAGGCGACCAGTACCAGCAGGAGCGGGAGCAATGGGACGACGGCAACAACGTCGTCGCTCTCGAGCCGGGCGTGGTCGTCGCCTACGAGCGGAACACATACACGATTTCCGAGATGCGTCGCGCCGGCGTCGAAGTGGTGACCATCGAGGGTTTCGAGCTGGGCAAAGGCCGGGGTGGCGGCCACTGCATGACCTGCCCCATCCTCCGCGATCCGATTTGAGCAGGAGCGTGTGATGAGAGATTGGGTCAGATGGCTCGTGATTGGAGTGGCGCTGGTCCTGGTGCTGGCCCTGGTGGCATATGCCCGCGGCGAACGGCAGCGGGGTGAGGTCGAACCGACTGCACATTCCGTGACCTTGCTCGTCGAGAGCTGGGGAGTCGGAGTCTGAAATGTGCCTTAGGTCAGGTTCGGCGCTAGCCCAAGAGGAAAGGAGGAGGTCATGAGCGACCGGACAACTCTCGATCCTGAGGAAAGGATCGGTGGCGAGGAGAAGAAACGGTTCACTCTTCCCTCGGCCTACACGATCCTGTTCGCCCTGATCGTGCTAGCCGCAATTGCAACGTGGCTGGTACCGGCGGGGGCTTACGACCTAACTGAGGATGGAGAGCCGATCCCAGGCACGTATCAGGAGGTGGAGTCCAATCCCCAGCGGATCATCGTCGACTCGGTCACCGCTCCCATCAATGGCCTCTACGGGATCGAAGATGAGACGGGCAACATCAACTACTACAACAGCGGCACCCTTTTCGGAGCCATCGATGTCGCCCTGTTCATCATCGTCATCGGGGGATTCCTCGGCGTGACCATGAAGACTGGCGCGATTCAGGCGGGAATCGGCCGCCTCGTGGGCAGGCTGCGCGGCAAAGAACGATGGATGATCCCCATCCTCATGACAGTGTTCGCCATAGGTGGCACCACGTATGGGATGGCAGAGGAGAGCCTTGCCTTCTATGCCCTGGTGATCACCGTCATGATCGCGGCGGGGTACGACGCCGTCACCGGAGCTGCCATCGTGTTGCTCGGTTGCGGGATCGGCACTCTCGGCTCGACGATCAACCCGTTCGCTACCGGTATCGCCTCGGGCTTTGCCGATATCGCGATCAGCGACGGGATCGTCGGCCGCCTCGTCATCCTGCTCATAGGGCTGGTCATCGGGATCTTCTTCGTGATGCGCTACGCGGCAAAGGTGAAGAGCGACCCGACGAGCTCACTGGTCTACGACATGAAGGCGGAGAACGAAGCCCATTTCAAGACCCAGGAAGAGGCGCCTGATGTGATGACATCTACGCAGAAGGCGATCCTCTTCGTCTTCGGCCTGGCCTTTGTGGTCATGATGTACGCCGTCATCCCCTGGGCAGACCTAGGAGTAGGGATACCCACTCTGTACTGGTGGTTCCCCGAGATGACGGCCTCGTTCCTGATCTTCTCGGTGATCATCGGCTTGATCGCGAAGATGAAGGAAAGCGACCTGACCTCGACGTTCGTGATTGGCGCCGGGGAACTCCTGGGAGTGGCTCTGATCATCGGCATCGCTCGGGGCATCACCGTGATCATGAACAACGGTCAGATCACCGACACGGTCCTGCACTGGGCTGAGGTCGCCCTGGGCGACGTCGGCCAGGCGGCATTCTCGGTGGTCATGTATCTGCTGTTCCTCCCGCTGTCGTTTCTGATCCCGTCGTCATCGGGGCTCGCCACCGTTGCGATGCCGATCATGGCCCCCCTCGCCGGTTTCGTAGAGGTGCCTGCCCGCCTGGTGGTGACAGCATTCCAGAGTGCCAACGGCCTGATGAACCTGTTCATCCCGACCTCGGCGGTGGTCATGGGTGGCCTGGCCATCGCACGTGTGCCCTACGGCCGATACCTGAAATGGGTCTGGCCGCTGCTGCTGTATCTGGGGATCTTGACGGTTGTCGTGCTGGGGGCCGGGGCCCTGCTGGCGTGACGTCAGGACGTCGAGACCACATCACGATGCGATTCACCCGCGATGGGGGATGTTTGCCCCGTTCGCTTCCGGTTGGCTGTTGAACAGACGAACAGTGCCCTGGACCGTCTCTCGAGAACCCGGGGTCGCCAGTCGTGGAGGTGTTCGAAAGGAGCGCTCAGATGTCATACAACTTGAAGGGGCGGAGCTTTCTCAAGGAGATAGATTTCGAGCCCCATGAGATGAGGTACTTCCTCGACCTCTCCCAATCTCTCAAGACCGCGAAGTACGCGGGTACGGAAGGCAAGAGATTGGCGGGCAAGGAGATCGCTCTGATCTTCGAGAAGACCTCGACCCGAACCCTCGCCGGCTTTGAGGTAGCGGCATACGACCAAGGCGCACACGTGACCTACTTCGCGCCCTCGGGGTCACAGATCGGGCACAAGGAGTCGATCGCCGACACCGCGCGGGTGCTGGGACGCATGTATGACGCCATCGAGTATCGAGGACGACACCAGTCCGATGTCGAAGCGCTCTCCGAATACGCGGGAGTGCCGGTGTACAACGGTCTCACCGACGAGTGGCACCCCACCCAGATGCTGGCCGACTTCCTCACGATGCATGAGACGAGCGGCAAGCCCTATGACCAGATCGCCTACGCATTCGTCGGTGATCTGCGCTTCAACATGGGTCGCTCTCACACCGTGATGGCCGCCTTGATGGGTGCCGACATACGTTTGGCCGGGCCCAAGGATTACGCGCCACCAGAGGACGTGCTCAAGGTCGCTCTCGAGATCGCCGACCGAACCGGGGCTTCGATCACAGTCACCGAGGACCCGGCCGAAGCTGTCAAAGACGTGGACTTCATCCACACCGATGTCTGGGTCTCCATGGGAGAGCCCAAGGAGGTATGGGTGAGCCGTGTCGAGGAGTTGAAGGCGTACCAGGTCAACACCGACCTGATGGAGGCAACCGGGAACCCGAGCACCCGCTTCATGCACTGCCTACCGGCATTTCATGACACCAACACGACGGTGGGCCGCGAGATCATGGAACTGACCTCCATGCCCGATGGTCTGGAGGTCACCAACGATGTGTTCGAGTCAGAGCGCTGTGTGGCGTTTCAGCAGGCGGAGAATCGGCTCCACACGATCAAGGCGCTACTGGTTGCGACATTGGCGTAGCCGAGAGCCGGTGGAGGGATGACCGGGACCCGGACGGCAGGTACACGCTCGCACCTGGGGACATTCGTGAGCCCAGACCCAGGTTCAGCGGCATCGTGCAGGTGCCGGGAGTAAGGCGTGACCGAGACTGTTCTCCGATGGGAGTGGCGATCGTTCGGCTCGCACTTCGACCGGGCTGAGGGAGTCCTCAACGCCTTAGGCGCGATCGGGGAGCCTCAAGCCAGCGACGAGCTCTACCTGGTCGGCCCGGAGGGGTCGAACCTGAAGATACGATCCGAGTTGCTCGACCTCAAGAACCTGCTCGAACAGGGCCAAGACGGCCTCCAGCTCTGGGCGCCCACCTTGAAGGCCGGCTTCCCGATCGACGCGGAGCAGGTGTCGGCGGTCTTCGACGCATGGGGGCGCGAGAGCCCCATCCTCGAGAGGCCTTCCTATACCCAACAGCAGTTCATCGACGAGCTGATCATGCCCCTGTCGGGGGTCTCCATGGTGAAGGTCCACAAGAGTCGGGTTCGGTACGCACCCGATGGCTGTATCGCGGAATTGACTGATCTCAGCGCAGACGACTGGGCCACGCGCACAGTGGCGGTGGAATCTGCCGACCGGGCGGCCATAACCTCGGCGATCCGGGAGTTGGGCTTGAGCAGCCATGAAAACGCC
>JBOGEV010000173.1:0-5233 GCA_050742015.1 Acidimicrobiia bacterium | reverse complement strand
TATCGCGGAATTGACTGATCTCAGCGCAGACGACTGGGCCACGCGCACAGTGGCGGTGGAATCTGCCGACCGGGCGGCCATAACCTCGGCGATCCGGGAGTTGGGCTTGAGCAGCCATGAAAACGCCTGCTATGGCCGGGGGCTCACCTGCCTGCTGGGTCTGGCACCCGCTCGCTTCGCGGTCATCGATGTGGGGACGAACTCGGTGAAGTTCCACATCGGTGGGCATCACGAAGATGGGACGTGGTCGAGGGTCGCCGACCGCGCCGAAGTGACCCGACTCGGCGAAGGTCTCGACGAGAGCGGTGAGATTCAGCGGGAACCGATGGAACGCACCGCTGAGGCGATCTCCGGGATGGTCGAAGAAGCTCGTAGGTCAGGGGTATTGGTCATAGATGCTGTCGGGACCGCCGGCTTGCGCATGGCACGCAACCGCGATGCGGTGTTGTCCCGATTTCACGAGCGCGCTGGGATCGGCGTGGACGTGATCTCGGGCGAGGAGGAGAGCCGCCTCGCCTATCTGGCTGCAACATCTGAGCTCGCTCAGTCCGAAGGCTCAGCCGTGGTATTCGACACCGGCGGAGGCAGCACGCAATTCACCTTCGGCCGTGGAGGCGTAGTCGACGAGCGCTTCAGCGTCGATGTTGGCGCCGTGCCCTACACCGAGCGGTTCGGACTCGACCATGCCGTGACGGCGCAAGTCGTTCAAGAGGCACTCGCGGCGATCTCCCATGGCCTCTCCCGAATCAAAGGTCGGCAAACACCGGATGAGCTGGTGGCCATGGGTGGTGCCGTCACCAACCTCGCCGCGATATCGCACTCATTGGTCGAGTACGACGCCGACGTCGTGCAGGGGACGATCCTCGGTCTGGACGAGATCGATCGCCAGATCGAGCTGTTTCGATCGATGGACTCGGAATCCCGTCGTTCGATCGTTGGCATTCAGCCAGATCGCTCCGAAGTGATCCTCGCCGGCGCCTGCATCGTCCGCACAGTCATGGAGGAACTGGGGTGCAATGAGTTGACGGTCAGTGATCGCGGATTGAGACATGGCATTCTGAGAGAGAGGCTGGGCCTGTTCAGGGCAGCACACCCCACGGCATGAGAAAGGCCACCACGACCTTGCCCGGGGCTGAGACCGTCCCGCCATCGTGCGGGCGGGCGCGAAAGGGACCATGCGCTGAAGCCGGGCTCCTCGGCTCATGTCCGGTCCAATCCGCCGCTTGATGCTCCCTGACATGAACATCTTCCACGTGACGTAATTTCGTCGGTTGATCAGGAGGTCACGATGCCGACGAGAGACGGGTACGCCGAGGGGACTCCCTCATGGGTGGAGCTGGGAACACCCGACGTCAGGGAGGCCGCGGACTTCTACGGAGCGGTCTTCGACTGGGAGTTCCGGGCCGAGAACACCCCCCGCCCACATCACACCGCGCTGCGGCACGGCCTGCCCGCGGCCGGGATCGGCGAGCTCGACGAGCCGGCACGGCCGCCCGGTTGGACCACGTACTTCGCGGTCGATGATGCCGACGCGGTATCGGCGCGGATCGGCGTGGCCGGTGGTGTCATCCGTTTCGGACCAGACCAGGTCGGGACCGCGGGGCGTCTCGTCGTTGCCGCGGACCCAACGGGTGCGGTGTTCGGGATCCGGCAAGCAGGTGACCTCTTAGGGGCCGAGGTCGTCAACGAGCACGGTGGCCTGAACTGGAACGAGCTCATCACGGACGACATCGACAGTGCCACCATTTTCTACACCGAGGTCTTCGGCTACCAGAGCGATGTGGAGGACTGGGGCGACGGCCACTTCTACACCACGTTCAAGGTGGCCGATCGAGGGATCGCAGGAGGCGCCGCCAAGCCCCGACCCGACATAGCCAACCACTGGAACGTCTATTTCTCGGTGGACGACGCCGACCGAGCCATAATGACCGCAACCGACAACGGCGGGGCGATTCTGCGTGAGGCCCGGGAGACCGAAGGCGTTGGTGTGATCGCACGGCTCGCCGATCCCGCAGGGTCCCCGTTCACCATCATCGAGCTGGCCAACGAGATCGACTGAGGCTCAGACCGGCTGACAACCCACCTCGTAGGATCGGCAGAGCCAGTCTTGGACCTCCGCGTCCAACTCGTCGAGGCTGGCAACCCGGACGTGGTACAACCAGTTGTCGGCGCCCAAGCGCTCGATCCTGCGAAAGCGAGGGCTGTCGATGGGCTGTTTCAGCCAGAACGACAGGCTCATGCCTCGTTCGGAGACACTGTCCATAGTACGGACCGCATGCCCTGACCAGGGCCTGCAATCTCTCCCAATATGCCCACGCCGCCGCCCCCTTGCCCTCCATGAACGCCTCGACTGTGTGCGTTCCGCAGGAGTGCCACATGTTGCGAGTGACAAATCTCTTTCCACAGCTGGGACAGGTCCAGAGGTCGGAGGTGTCGACGTCCAAAGCTCAGCCGGCCGCCGCCAACTCGTGACGCCGTTGCATGGCAAAAACAATGGCGTCATGGGCGCTCATCTCGCTCCCGGCTTGCCGCGCCTCGGCGAGAACCGGCTGCTGGCTCTCGGCGGCAACGCCGGCTGTGTCGAGTAGAGCTGCGAGGGCTCCCCATCTCGCCGCCCCGACACCAGATCGAGTGGCGTTCGCCGCGCCGAGAGCGGTCATCGCCCGCACCGAGTCGTTCTCGGCGAAAGCCAGCCAGGCGACAGCGTCGAGGTACACCGCCAGGGCCTCGAGGTTGCGAACCTCGCCGATCTCCTCCTGTCCAGCCTCCAATGCCGAGCGCGCTTGGCCGGGGTTCCCGGAGACGAGGTGGCTCATGGCTATCTGGCCGAGGGCCTGGGAAGCCAGGCTCCGGTTTTCGAGGCTGCGGGCCAGCTCCAGGCACTCCTGATGTAATGCCAGCCCGGCGTCGACGTCCCCGTCGAGCGTCGCCAGTGATCCCTGGAAGCTCAACGCGTAACCGAGCAGGAAGGGATCATCGAGGCCGCGGGCCAATGTCACTGCCTCGTCGATCTGGTCGCGTGCCTCCGGATCCGACACGTCGTCCAACATGATGGAACCGGCGACCATCAGCCGGGACCAGGCTTCGGTGGTGCGATCGCCAATGCGCCGGGACAATTCGATTGCAGGCCGGGCGAACCCGATCGCCTTGACCCCGTCTCCCATCTCCATATAGGTCCCGGCGCTGATGAACAGCGCCCGAGCTCGCGGCTGGTCCTCGAGCATGTCCATGACCGGGGCAAGACGCCTTGTGAACACCTCGGACTCCCCCCAGTTGTCTCCCTGCCATCCGAGGATCCAGATGTTGTTGAAGAGCCTCCCGGCAAGCTCGACCCTTCCCTCTTTCAGGCACCAGTCCCCGGCCGAACGGAAGTTGTGCCAGTCCCGCGACAGGGTGTTGACCAACTCCCGCATCCTTGGGCCCCTCATCAATGGCTCGGACCTCTCGGCCAAGTCGGCGAAGTAGCCGGCGTGCCGAAGCCTCACAGCCTCTTCCTCACCTGCCGTCACCAGTTGCTCGGCCGCGAACTGGCGCATCGCGGTGCCCATGGTCATGCGGGTGTCCGCCCCTACCTGGACCATGCTTTGGGCCACCAGGTTCTCCAGGCCCAATATCACGTCCACGCCCTCCTCCCCCGCCACCGACTCGGCGGCCTCGATCGTCCATCCATCGACGAACACGCCCAGCCGGCGGAGCAGGCTTTGCTCGGGAGGATCCAGCAGGCTGTGGCTCCACTCGATGGTCGAGCGGAGGCTTCGTTGCCTCTCAGGGAGCTCCGGGGAGGTCGACCCGAGGTCGAGGACGCTCCCCAGTCGCTCGAGGATCGCGTCGGGAGACATCAACCGGGAACGGGCTGCCGCCAGCTCGATCGACAAAGGGATACCATCGAGGGCCGTAATCAGATCGCTGATCGTTCCCGCGTTGGCGGGGGTCAATTCCAGACTCGGTTGGACCGCCCGGGCCCGCTCGATGAAAAGTTGCACCGCGGGTGAGTCGGCGATCTGGTCGAAAGCGGCGCCGGGAGGCGGCAGTGGCAGCGGGCCAACCCGATGCTCCCGCTCCGCGCCGATCCGGAGGGTGGCGCGACTGGTGACCAGCAACCGAAGTTGAGGACACCGAGTCAGCAACTCGGAAATCTCAATTGCCTCTGCGGAGAAGCGTTCGAAGCCGTCGATCACCAGCAGCATGTGCAGCGGAGCGAGATGACCGACCAGCCACTCGACAGGGCCCCGATGAGGGTCGTATGTGGCGCCGACACTCTCGGCGATCGCGGCCGCCATGCGCCCAGGGTCCGTCTCGTTGGATATGTCGGCGAAGACGACGCCATCGGCATACTGGTCGTCCAGAAGCCCGGCGACGGCAGCTGCGAGACGGGTCTTACCGATGCCTCCCGGACCCGAGAGGGTCACCAACCGCGCTCCGCCCTCGAGTAGCCCGACGACGGACGCGATGTCGTCGTCGCGGCCTACAAGAGAAGTGTGATGGACGGGGAGCGCCACCTCTCTCCGTCGTGCCCTCAGCGCCGGGAAGTCGATGGACAACCCGGGCACCTCGAGCTGATATATCCGTTCGTATCGACTCAGCCCCTTCATGGTGAACCAACCCAGTTCCCGGGACCGCAGATCGGTGCCGGCGAGCAGTGCCTCCGTGGTCTCGGACAAGAGCACCTGTCCCCCCCACCCCGCGGACATGATTCGTGAAGCGCGGTGCACGTCGATCCCGGTGTAGTCCTCGGCGATCAAGGTCGGTGAACCCGTGTGGATCCCCATCCTGACGCGGACCTCGACATTGCCCGGCCAGGACTCTCCGGAGAAGGCTCTTTGCGCCTCGATGGCAGCGGACGCCGCGGCACCAGCCTCCGAGAAAGCAGCAAAGAGCCCGTCGCCCTCGGACCCGAACACCACACCGCCATTGGCCTCCACCGCCCGGTCAGCCAGCGACCGGTAGGTGCCGAGCAGCCGCGGATAGTCGGCCTCCACCTGCTGAAGCAACTCGGTGGAGCGCTCGATGTCGAGGAAGAGAAAGGTGACGGTACCGGCGGGAAGTCTTGGACCGTCTGAAAAGGTCATCGTGGCCGATGCTAGGACTGAACAGGGTGGATCAACTGTGGCCGGAGATGAACTCCAGAGTCCGCTTCCAGGCATCGGCCGATTCGGTCGCGAATTTCTCTTGCTGCCGGTCGAAGAAGGAATGCGGGGCGTCGGAGTAGATCACGACCTCGTTCTCGATATCG
>JBOGEV010000172.1:0-2827 GCA_050742015.1 Acidimicrobiia bacterium | reverse complement strand
GTCCCCAAGCCGACGCTCGGCCTCGGCTCGGAGACGCATGATCTCGAGCTGGCCCATCTTGTAGGAGAGGGCCTGACCGGGCATTCCGATGTAACGGTCGACTTCCTGCTCGATGGTGAGGCGCCCGATCGGGGTCCATTTCAGGAGCCAGTCGATTGCCTGGTCCCGAGACCATCCGAGGGCGTGCATCCCGGTATCTACGACCAAACGCCCGGCGCGCCACGCATCGGCCGTGAGCATGCCGAGACGGTCGACGTCACCTGAGTAGAGGCCCATCTCGTCGGCAAGACGCTCCGCGTAGAGACCCCAGCCCTCGGTGTGGGCATAGACCTGGGTGTAGCGGCGAAACATCGGGATCCCCTCCAGCTCGCTGGCGAGCGACCGGTCGAAGTGATGACCGGGGATCGCCTCGTGGAAGTGGGTGGACTCGTACTCGAATCGGTCTCGCTCATCCGGCTTGTATGTGTTGAGGAAATAGGTGCCCTCACGGGATCGGTCGGGCGGAGGCTGCATGTAATAGGCGGGCGGCATCGCCGGGGCCATCGAGGCGGGAACCGGCACCACCTGGCACGGTGTGTCCGGCCGGGCTCCGAACCACTGGTCGACGGCTGCCCACGCCCTGTCGATCGTGGAGCGGGCATGCTCCAGCATTTCCTCCTCGGAGCCAAAGCGAAACGAGGGATCGGAATGCAGTCGGTCGAAAATCTCCTCCATCGTGTCCAATCCGAAAGCCCGCGCGCCGATGCTCGTCCACTCGCCGGGCAGGATGTGAGTCGCCCACTCCAGGCCGACCTGATGGATCTCCTCCGGGCGGCGGGCGAGCTGGGTGTACTTGTGGATCAGATGCCCGTAGATCGCCTCACCATTGGTCATCCACATCAGACCCGACTTCTCGGTCGGTCGCGAAACGGGGGCGACGTGCTCGACGAGACCGTCGCGGTAGGTGGCGAAGGCCGGTTTGATCACCTGCTCGATCAGTCCACGGGCACGCTCGAGCCAGCCTTCCTGGTCGCCGCCGTCGGGGAGCCTGAGTTTGAGGAATGGATCGGTATCGAGCGAGGAGGTGAGATAACCATCGAGCTGGCCGACCACCCGGTCCAGGGCCGCCTCCGGTGGGGTCATCCCTTCGAGACAGTTGGCCCTGATCAGGGCGAGGGCACTGGCCAGGTAGGTACCGGTTTTGCCATATCTGGTGAGCAAAGCCTCGGCCTGGTCGGTATCCGTGATGGTGTTCTGCTGGGTATCGGAGAGGAGCCGGGTGTGTGCGCCCAGATAGGGGTCGACCGCCGCCACCATGAAACGATCCTCGATCTCGTCGGCCCACACCCCGGCTTCGTGGATGAGCAGGTCACGGGTTACCCGATCCTGGAGGTCGAGCCCGTCCGGGCTCACCGCCTCGGCTCCGGTCTTTATCGCCGAGAACGTGGTTGACACCTGCCCCAGCCAGTCCTCGTTGTACGTGGGCAGCTGGTCGTCGAACCGATGCTCGCCGCGGACCGTGGCGATGGTCGGTTTGTACTCGGAATAGGCCAGCCAGAAGCGGTCGGCAAGATCACCGAGCGTGATGGCAGCGGGAGAGTCGGTCATCAGGGGGACCGTACCTATTCGTTCTGGGTGATGAGTTCCCGTGCCGAGTTTGGGGAATCGCGCGCCGGGTAAACCGGATGACGCCTGCGTGTCAGGGCTGACCAGGAGCTACCAGGAGAACTCTCATTCGACACAGGATCTATCTGCTTGCCGCGGCAATGGTCACCGCCGTTGCTTGTGCCGACGCACCGGGAGGCTCGGCGACGACTGCCACCGAACAGCCGCCGCCGAGCACGGGCACCAGCACCGTTCCGGTCACCTCGACGACAGCGGTCGCGACGACGACGACCACGATCCAGGCCACCACCACGACCACCGCTCCGCTCGATCCGGCAGTGGCGGCATTCCAGGAGTGGGTCGGCGCCCTGGCCGAAGGTGAGATCGAGCTGGCCTGGGACTTGATGGCGCCGTCGTCGCAACAGGCTCTGGGGTCCTTCGAGCGGTTCGCGGAGATGAGGACGGGGCTGGCCGAAGGATGGGGCTCCTGGGTGGCCGTCGAAGATGCTTCCTACTCCCTGGAGGAAGACGATGCTGGACGCACTCTGCTCATAGCCCGGGGGGTGATCCGCCCGGAGGGCCAAACCGAGACCCGTGAGGTCGGCGTCCCCATCGTCGAGGAGGGGGGAGTGTTGCTCCTTTCCCCATTCGAGGAGTTCGGGAATGTGGCCGAAGGTCTCGAGGAGGAGGCAGCAGGGGCGGACCAGCCGGCCGTCCCGGCAGACTCCGGCGAGGGTCGACGCATCGTGTACTCCAACTCCGGGCAACGAGTGTGGCTGATCGAAGCGGACGGAATGGTGGCCGACACCTATCTGGTTTCGGGTAAGAGCGGGGTCCCTGCCCCGGGTGAATACGAGGTGTTCTCGATGTCGGAGGTTGCCTTCGCCGGCCACGACGACATCACGATGAGTCACATGGTCCGCTTCGCCCAGGGCGAGAACCTGGCTATCGGGTTCCATGCCATTCCCAACGACGGCAGCGGGCGACCGTTGCAGAGTGAAGAGGAACTTGGTGAGTACCGGAGCGCCGGATGTGTTCGACAGAGTCCCGGTCACGCCGCTGCCCTCTACGAGTGGGCCGAGATCGGGACCCCGGTGGTGGTGTTGTCCTGACTCCGGGGCGGGGTGTCAGATCAGTGAGGCGTCGTCGAGGTGGATCCCGTTGAGCGGGGCAATGCGGCTCAAGTCGGCGTCGTGTGTGAGTAGCGAGGCACCGGTGCGCAGCGACACGGCCGCGATCATGC
>JBOGEV010000171.1:0-26088 GCA_050742015.1 Acidimicrobiia bacterium | reverse complement strand
GCCCCGACCAATGCGGCCAGCCACAGCGGCCGGGTCAGCCACCACTGGCCGGTGTCGGCCGCCACCCCGAGCCCGAAACCATCGAGGAGCAGCGAGACGCCGACCAGGGCCACCATGGCGGTCAGGTGCCACAGGTAGATCGTCATGATCCGACCGCTGATCAGGACCACCCCGGCCCATGGCCGCTCACGGTTCAGCCAACGCCGAGCCGGGCCTTCCAAGGCGAGCAGCAAGCCGGCCTGGAACAGGGCCAGGGCAATGAGCGTTACCTTCGGTGGCTGGCTGTTGGTGACTCCCGCCGTGTCGAGACCGACCATGGCCACCGGATAGGGACCCCAGATGACCAGCGTCGCGGTCGCGGTCAGGCCCACGGCCGAGGCCACCAGTCGTCGGGCGACACCACCGATCCTGGAGTCGGCCCAGGCATAGCCGAGACTGTGCACCGTGCCCCACACGAACAGATAGTTGAAATAGCCGGCGACCTCGAGTCCCAACCCCAGCGAGAGCAGGTCCATGAGCCCGGCCAGCGCGGCGGTCGCCGCGATGGCGGTCCACCCGTACCGGTCCCAGGCACCCAGGGTGATCGGGGTCAGCGCTACCACCGCCACATAGGTGGCGAGGAACCAGACCGGCACCAGCGCCGCCTGGGACGCCAGCCGGATCAGGTCAGGGTCGACGCTGGTCTGCAACAGGGTGAACGCCCCGACCGCCCACACCGCCAGGAGCGGCACGACCGGGAGCAGGAGCCGTCGCAGACGAGCCCGCAACCAGGCCCCATACGGCTCACCCCGGCGCTGGGCGGATCGCCAGCTGACGGCGTTGGCATACCCACCGACCAGGAAGAAGATCGGCATGACCTGGACGATCCAGGTCAGATAGTGGGTCCAGGTCGTGACGGAGAGCAGATTTCCGAAGACCGGGCCGTCGGGCAGCATCTGTGGGGCGAACAACAGCCAGTGGCCGAACACCACCACCATGATCGAGGCAGCGCGAAGAAGGTCCACGTAGCGGTTGCGGGTCGATGGCGCCTGTCGGGCCAGATCGAGGGCGGATTGGTAGGTGCTCATGCCGACAAGTCTCGGTTCCGCTCCGATCAGCCACCATCGGGGAACCCCCTGATCCGCTGCTCAGGGTGTGTCGCCAGCAATCGGCCGGCGACGGTCAGGTCCGGTTCGGGATCGAGTCGGGGATCAGGTCGAGAAGTTGACTGTTCAGCTCGAAGTAGAGGTGGGTCGGCATGGAACCTTCCCCATGCTGGCGGTTGATCTCCTTGAGCAGGCTCAACCATCGGGCGAATGCCTCGACCGGCGAGACCGAGTCCGAGGTGAGGTCTTTGGCGATCTCGGAGATGCGACGCCGCGCCTCATCGACCTGCTCTTCGACGAATGTGGGATCGGTGGCAAGGCCCGGTGGGATCTCCCCATTCGTCCGGCGAAAGCGGTCCAGGTGACCGTTCACCGGTGAGATCTCGCTGGGCGCCGTTCGAGATGTCGCCACGGCAAGTCGGGATTGACGTTCGGTGGCGACACCCAGTTCGGCGGCGAATCTGGTCGGGTCTGTCACCGTGAGAACGATCTCCTCGTCGTCGACCTTGATGTGAAACCCATCCGACGCCGCTGCGACTTCGAGCCTTTCGAGAGGCCAGTTCGCCACCGTTTGGTCGCCGGCGGTCACGGTCATTCGCTCGTGGAGGATGTCGACCTCGACGCCGAGGGGGAGCCTGGCTCGACCCATGCGAAGTCTTGCAGTGAACGACGCCATCTCCACCTCTTTCGGCAACCCCGGGCGCGGCCCCGTGTCATAGGTAATCGTCGGAAGGGGGCGGCGGGATACGCTCGCGCGCCTCATTGTCGATTGACGCCTCGCCTCGCCTGTGGAACCCTCATCCCATGAGTTACGGCTGGTGGAAGTTCATCCATCTGGCCGGGGTCGTCGGCTTTGTCGCCGCCCACGGCACCTCGATGGCTGCGACGCTGCTCATGCGCCGGGTCCGTGAGCCACAGCAGATCTCGGGGATTCTCCAGCTCAGCGCGGCCACGGTGAGCGCCTTCTACGTTTCGACCCTGGTGCTCCTGGTCGGCGGCATCGGTGCGGGCGTCCAGGGCCAATGGTTCGACCAGGGCTGGATCTGGGTCTCGCTGGGCTTGTTGATCGGGGTCGGGGTGCTCATGTTCCCTATGGCCCGGGGACACTTCCGGCGGATTCGAATGGTGCTCGAGCTGATGGATTCCGGCACTGCCGTCTCCAAGGATGACTTCACCCGCGTCCTCGACTCGGGAAATCCCGTCCTCACCGCCGGGACCGGGCTGGTGGCCATCCTCTTCATCGTCTACCTGATGGTCCTGAAGCCGTTTTGAGCGCCTACCGAAGACTCATCGTGGGGGCAGACGACTCACCGACCTCCCCGGTGGCCGAGGCCACCGCGGCCCGGCTCGCCATACAACTCGAGGCGGAGCTCATCCTCATCCATGTCAACGACGACACAGAGGCTGCCGGGAACGGCGAAGAGATCCTCCGGTCCGCGGTGGAACGAGCCCTCGCCCTCGGCGTCGAGGCTGAGGTCGAGCAACGCACAGGTGAGGTTGCCACCTCGATCGTGGCCGCCGCGGCCGACCTCCGCGCCGATCTGCTGGTCATCGGGGACCAGGGAATGGGGCCGGCCAGTCGTTTCAGCATCGGTGGGATTCCCGACCAGGTCGCCCATCACTCTCCTATCGACATCCTGGTGGTACGGAGCTCCGATCCCGAGACCGCCCACCACACCTACAAGCGGTTCCTGCTCGCCACCGATGGTTCCCTGACCGCCCATCAGGCGACCCGCCACGGTCATGCCCTTGCCCAGGACCTCGGAGCCGAGGTCGCCCTGATCTACGTCGGCGACGAATTGATCGGTGACATCGTGCTTCGCGACACGGCTGCACGCCTGGGAGTCGACGACGTGGAGCGCATCCTGGTCAAAGGCGATCCCGCCGCCCAGATCTCGAAGTTCGCCTCCGACCACGATCTGGTGGTTGTGGGCAACAAGGGGATGACCGGTTCGCGTCGCTATATTCAGCGGGTTGTCCCCAATCGGGTCGCACATGAGTCACCATCCGATGTCCTCATCGCCAAGACTGTGAGTCGGTCCCTGTTCGATCTCCGCCCCGGTGAAGGCGCTGTCGTCGAAGTCGACGGCGAGAAGGTCGCCGCCTACCTCCACGACGATGGCACGTCGTTTGTTCTCTCAGCCCGCTGTCAGCACATGGGCTGCATCGTCGACTGGAACAGCCGGGCCAAGACCTGGGACTGCCCCTGTCACGGATCGCGCTACGAATACAACGGGGCGATCATCAACGGCCCCACCACCAAACCTCTCCCGCCCGTCGTCGTCTGAGCACAGTCCGACCACGGTCCAGCCGACCTCGCCGTTGATTGGCGCGGGTACTAACCGCGCCGCTGTACCTGATTGTGTATATTTTGCACGATCGCCTTTCACCCTGAGCAGGTTCGTGAGCAGGATGACACGCAGCCCCGAGAGGTCGGGAGCCACCCCGCGACGGACGGGGGGCCGCCGAGTCGGCGCCGCCGGGCCCTGACCCGAGCCGACAAGTCCAGCCTGGTCGGGCACAGCGGAGCCACGCCTTATCTCCTCTCAGGGCCGTCAATGGTCGTGATCGCCGCGCTCCTCATGTTCCCGGTCCTCTACGCGGTGTGGGGCAGTCTGTTCGACACCGATACCATCGGCGGCCCGCAACATTTCGTCGGGCTCGGCCAATACGTCGACCTATTCCAGGACCCAGAATTTCTCTGGTCGGTCACTCGCACCATGGTTTTCGTCGCCGGAGTCCTGATCATCGGCATCCCGGTCGGGCTGGTGTTCGCCTTTGCCCTGAGCCGGGCGACTGGAAAGTTGCGCTTTTTGCGCGGCCTCACGATCGTCCCCTATCTGATCTCGGGCATCGCGACCGCGGTCATCTTCCGCCTCATCCTCAACCAGGACTTCGGCCAGGTGAATCAGGTGTTGGGCCTGTTTGGCATCCAGGACCTCGCCTGGTTCTCCAACCCGACTCTGGCCATGTTGGCCACGATGCTGGCCCAGGTCTGGTCCGACCTCCCTCTCGTCGTCCTGTTGCTCCTCGGCGGATTGATGACCGTGGACAAAGAGCTGCTCGATGCCGCCGACGTAGATGGAGCCACCGGTTGGAAACGGGCATGGCGGGTGTCGATCCCGCTGATCATCCCCCAACTGGCCCTGGCCACCATCCTGCTCAGCTACCAGGCGCTCACCTCACTCGGGGTGATCATCGCCCTCACCGGTGGGGGCCCGGTCGACGCTACGAGAACCCTGCCGATCGCTCTCTATGAGGCCGCTTTCATCGATCTGGAGACCAACAAGGCGCTCGCCATCGTGATCGTCATCCTCGTCTTCAACTCGGTCCTGACCCTGGGCTACTGGGGGTTGTCGAGACGTTATGACCTGGAGGCGGCGTGAGCACGACCGCGCCCGCCACGATCGCGTCCGGTCCGCGGCCACCCGCCGCTCCGACCGGGGCCCGGATGAAGCGGTGGTTGCGGAGGATCGGCATCTGGATCCCGCTGCTGGCCCTGGCCGTCTGGACGATCTACCCGGTCCTGATGACGCTGTCGATCTCGTTCAAGACGCGAGCCGACGTCTCGGCCGATCCCGGGCTCATCCCGTCGAACCCGACGCTCGACGGTTATCGCTCGGTCATCGAGCGTCAGGGCTTTCAGGACGCATTCATCAACAGCATGGTCGTGGGGCTGGGAACGGCTCTGCTGACCGTGGCGCTCGCAGTGCCCGCCGCCTACGCCTTCGCCCGGTTCCGCTTCCGGGGCCGCCATCTCCTGTTACTCCTCACGCTCCTGCCAAGACTCATCCCGGGCCTCGGTCTGATGGTCCCGCTGTACCGAATCGCGGTGGCATTGGGCGCCATCGACCACCTCCTGACCCTGATCGTCGCCTTCACGGCCACGGTCCTGCCTCTGGCGGTATGGCTGTTCGTCGGGTTCTTCCAGCAGGTGCCGCGGGAGCTGGAGGAAGCCGCCAACGTCGACGGAGCGACCCTGTTCGGTCGCATCCGCTACATCGTTCTCCCGCTGGCATTCCCTGCCATCATCACGATCGGGGTGCTCGCCTTCCGCGAGGCCTGGAACGAGTTCAACCTCGTGCTTGGCCTCACCTCCAACCCGGGCAGCAGGACCTTGCCCTACGAGCTCTTCCTGATGACCCAGACCACCGGGTTTCAGGACAATCCCGGTCAGGCCGCCTTCGCCATCATGACCATCATCCCGTTCATCTTCGTCTACCTCCGTCTCGAGAGGTATGTCGTGAACGGCCTCACCAGTGGAGCATTGAAATGAGCACCACATAAGGCTTCGCGGCCGACGGCCGCACATTCGGACCACGAACAGAAAACCGAGATGGAGGAGAAGGAAATGGAACCCAGACGTAAACGGAGACTGCAGCTGCTGAGCGCGTCCGTGGCCATGATGTTGTTGGTCGTCGCCTGCAATGGAGGTGACGCCGAGGACACCACGACCTCGGCTGCCTCCGGAGGCGAGGGCGAGGGTGCCCCGATCGTGGCCTGGTTCAACGGCGAGACGGTTCCAGCCGACGAGTTCGGGGCTCTCGAGGCAGAGGGGGTGAGCGTCTCCTACGACATCCGGGGCGATGCTGTCCTCACCGACATGCTCCGGATGCGGGACGCAGGCGAGCAACTTCCTGACCTCGTCGAGATCGACTCACATCTCACCCCGGCGTTCATGGAGGCCGGGTTGCTGGCGCCGATGACCGAGCAGTTTGCGACCTGGGAGGAGGAAGATCCCGAGCTCTACGCCACCATCCCCGAATCTGTCTTCACGGATGGGACCTACGACGGCGAGATCTATCACTTCCCGAACAAGAGCCTGGTCGACGCCTTGTTCTACAACGTGCCGATGCTCGAGGGGGCGGGCGCCCCGCTCCCGCCTTATGACACCTATTGGGACATGCTGGATGCGGCCCGGGCCGTTCAGGCCTCCAACCCGGATCTGGCCGCCTACTTCGCCACCGGTGGCGCCAGTCACGACCGGATGTTTCGCTGGCTGTACTCGTTCGGGGTGCCATTCGAGGGCAACATCCCGAACGTCAACACAGAGCAGGGGATCGAGATGGTCGATTGGCTCCAGACCATGTTCGAGGAAGGCATCACCGACCCCGAGTTCATGATCAACCAGGCAGACGAAGGCAAGGGTGCGTTCGTTGCCGGGGAGCTTCCCTTCATCGAAGAGGGCCTCAACGGTGGCGGGGGCTTCATGCTCGACGACTACGTGTACGGGGAGGATTGGCTGACGGCGCCCTACCCGGTCCATGAGGAGAGCGGAGGCGTCTACATCGGCGTGCCCCGGGGATGGTCGATGTCTGCGGACACCGCCAACCCGTATGAGGCGAGCCTGGTGCTCAGGTACTTCTCGGATCCCGAGATCGCTGCTGAGCGGTACTTCGAACTCGAGTCCGGCGTGGTCCAGTCGATCCCGGTCCTCGAAGGCGAGCAGATGGGGGAGGCTCAGCCGTTCTTCACGGCCGAGCTGCTCGAAATCTTCCAGGGACTCGAGGCCCAGATCCCTCCCGGCACCAACACCAACGCGGTCGGGGAGGTTCTGGTGAACATGGTCGAGGAGGTGACCGTGACCGGCACCGCCGAATCACCCGAAGAGATCGTCGCCCGGTACCAGCCGATGTTCGACGAGCTGGGCTGAAACAGTCAGCCGCGGCCCCGCTGGGGGCTCAGCCCGTGAGAGGCCGGTACCTGAGTAGGACGCTCCCGGAGGCGAATGTGGTCGACCGGATCAGCTCGAGCCTGATCCGGTCGGCCAGGGCGGAGAACATCGGTTTGCCGCGGCCGAGCAAGATCGGATGGATCATCACCCTCAGCTCGTCGAGGAGCCCTGCGTCGAGCAGGCTGGTGACCAGACGGAAGCTGCCGTAGACGCCCATGTCTCCTCCCTCCTCCTGCTTCATTTCGGTCACCGCCGCTGCGGCGTCGCTGGTGATCAAGGTCGTGTTGTCCCACGACGTGTCGACAGTGGAGTTGGCAAAAACCACCTTGGGCAGCCGGTTCATCAGATCGACGATGTCGGGAGGGTTCTGCTCGGCCGCCACCGGCGTGGGCCAGTATGACGCCATCCCCTCGTAGGTGGCCCTTCCGTAGAGGAGCGTGTCGAAGCTCGAGGTCTGCTCGACGGAGAGCCTGAAGAAGTCTTCGTCGATCTTGGGCCAGTCGAACTCCCCATGCTCGCCTTCGTAGAAGCCGTCGGCTGTGACCACCTCGAAGGCGATCACCCGTCTCATCGCTGCCGCACCGGGCCCATGGTCTCGTCGATCATGGCCATGACGTCGGCCGTCAGCGGCCCGAGCTCGACCGCAGCAACGCACTCGGACAACTCGGTCCGGTTCTTGACCCCGAGGACGACGGTGTCGACGCCGCTCATGGAGAGGGCGTAACGATGGGCCAGCGATGCGGCCGACTCGCCCACCTCGGCGGCGAGGGCGCGAAACGGAGCGGCACGATCGAAGTCGACCCGGGCCGGGTGCTCTAGGCCCGGGTCGCGGTCGAGGCTGTCGGTGAGGGCTCCGGCTTGGACAGCGCGGATCCCCATCACCCCGACCCCGCTTTGCTTGGCCTCTGCGACGAGGGTGCGCGGCTCAGCCGAGCTCCATGCCATGTCCCCTGGGGCGTCCATCACATTGGCGATCATTTGAGCCGCCTGCGGGATCGGTTCCTCCGAGAACACGGTCTTCAAAACATGAGGGAATTGAATGGCGGTGATGCCCCAGGCCCCGATTCGACCGTCGTCGACCAGGGTCTGCAGCGCCGGACGGGCCGCATCCTGGAACAGCACCAGCGGCGTCGTCCATTCGCTGCGCTCCGGGTCCGGCTCGGGAACGATCTGGCTGTGGAGGATGAAGATATCCACGAACGAGAGCCGAAGTCGGTGCAAGCTCTCCTCCAAAGCGGCCACCATCCTGGCCTCCACGTCGGCCGCGTCGTGACCGACGTGATGTTTGGTGGAGACCCTCACGCCATCGGGCAGTTTTCCCTCGAAGGCCCGACCCACCACCGCTTCCGCCTCTCCGTCCCCGTAGCTGGGTGCCACGTCGAGCAGTGTGATGCCGGCGTCGACTGCCTCTCGCACCGTGGCCACGGCTTCGTCGCGGCTGGTCTCACCCCACACCTGCCCGATCCCGCCCCCGCCCAGAGTCAGCGCGCTCACCGGCCACAACGATCCAAACGTCCTCGTCTCCATGACCAGCACCCTAGGTCCCACCTGGGCAACCGCCACACCTGTGGTGTGGTCCGGTGCACACGAGATTGGCGGACGGCTTCGAACCCACCTTGGACTTTGACCCGCCGGCGGCTACAAAACGGTCCCAGATGAGTGTCGAACTTGGCGCCTACGGGGTGTGGCGGATGGTGTCGGGGATGACTCCCCAGTTGGCCGCAGAGGTCGAAGACCTGGGTTACGGGGCGATATGGGTCGGCGGCTCTCCCAAGGGCGATCTCGTCGACGTGGAAAAGCTGCTCGACGCCACCGAGCGGATCCCGGTTGCCACCGGCATCGTCAACATGTGGCGGGAGGACGCCGGGACCGTTGCCGGGTCGTACTTTCGCGTCGCCGAGCGACATCCGGGCCGGTTCCTGCTCGGAGTCGGGATCGGCCATCGGGAAGCCACAGAGCAATGGGCCCGCCCCTTCGAGAAGATCACCGAATACCTCGATCAGCTCGATGCCGCCGGAGTGCCCAAGGACGATCTGGTGCTTGCTGCCCTCGGGCCCCGAGCGCTCAAGCTGTCTGCGAAGCGCACTGCCGGGGCACATCCCTATCTCACGACCGCCCGGCACACGAGGTATGCCCGTGAGAAGATGGGCGAAGGGCCCCTTCTCGCCCCGGAGCACAAAGTGGTTCTTGGCACCGATCTGGTTCAGGCCCGGTCCAAGGGGCGAGAAATCGTCACTCGTTATCTGGGTCGGGTCAACTACCGCAACAATCTGCTCCGGGAGGGGTGGACCGAGGAGGACTTTCTCGACGGTGGTAGCGATCGTCTGGTCGATGCCTTGGTCCTCCATGGCACGGCAGAGGAAGTCGCTGCCGGGCTCGGCGAACATCGTGAGGCAGGGGCGGACCATGTCGGGATCCATGTCCTCGGTGACGACCCGATCGAGGCATACCGGGAGCTGTCCGAGGTCCTCTTCGACTGATCGGCTCGGTCGAGCCGGCCAAGACGGCGGCAGCGGCTATTGCTCGCCGATGGTCCCGAGCATTTCGCGGGCCATGACCAGGTTGTGCTCGTCGAAGCCTCAGTGAAGGTGGCGTAGAGCCTGGCCAGTTCGTCGCTTCCGTCCGGAGAGATAGGTCTGCACGATGTCAACTCACCGACTCGAGAAGGAGCGTGGTCCCGAGGACCTCGGGCCGAACCATCGAATCGAGGGATCGGCCCGGCGGGTACTTGTGGCGCAGGGCGTCGGATGTCCGCTCGATGTCATCGGGATCAGCGGCATGGATCGCCCTGAACCGGTAACGGTCGCTCCCGACCACGAGGCTCACCTCGGGGTTGGCAACCGCCCTCTGGTACCACCTGCCCCCCTCTCCTCGCACCGAGCGCACCAGTACATCGCCGTTGTCGACCACCACCCAGATCACGGTTCGAATGCGCCGATCGCCAGACCGGGTCTCGATTGAAACCTCTCTCGCCCCGCCGATGCGTTCCAGGTCCTGAGAGCTCAAAGCCACGACGTGAAGCTACTCGGCGGGGCGACGGCGCCAACTAGCTCCCGCATGCGCCAAACTTGGACCATGCCCAAAGACGAGACCCCGGACATTGTCGAGGCGGCGGGTCTCTTCTCGTTGCCGCTGGACCAGTTCACCGCCGCCCGCGATGGCCTGGTGCGGGATCTTCGCTCCGACGGAGATGAAGAGGAAGCCAAGAGGGTGGGGAAGTTGCGCAAGCCGTCGGTCGCGGCCTGGGCGCTCAACCAGGCGGCCCGTCATCACCCCGAGATCGTGGATCAGCTGCTCGACAGTCACCAGCGGCTCCGGTCGGCGGGATCGAGGGAGTCGTTGGAGGAGGCCTCGAAGCTGCGGAGGAAGACGGTGACTGATCTCACCGAGTCGGCTATGGCCGAGCTCGGTGGCGGCTCGCTCCAAACGAGGGATCGAATCAACCGCACGTTGTTGGCAGTGGCCACCGACCCTCAGGGCGAGGCCGATCTCAAGGCGGGGATCTTGGTCCGTGAGCTGGAGCCGTCGGGAATCGGCTGGGGAGATACCGAGCTTCCCCCGCCACCGGCACCTGATCCTGGCCAGGAAGCGGCCCTGGCTGCGGAGAAGGCTCGTGAGCTGGCCCGGAAGTTGGAGGCGGAGGCGGTGGCGGCCGACGAGCAACTCGAGAGCGCCAAGCAGGCGCTGACCGAGGCGAGAAGCCGGGCCAAGTCGGCCCGCGCCGCTGCCGACAAGGCGGCCAAGGAGGCCGAGGAGGCCGAGGCGGCCGAGGAGGCCGCCCGGGGCTAACCGGCTAAGCGTCAGGCGGGCGGGATGTTCTGGTTGAGCCGGAACAGGTTGCCCGGGTCGTATTTGGCTTTGACTTGACGGAGCCGGTCCCAAGTGGTCCCGGGGTAGGCCGCTCGAACCCGGTCCTGTCCCTCATCTGCGAGGAATCCCACATAGCCGCTGAGGTCGCCGTCGGTGAGGGCCTTGGTCAGGTCGGACACCCACTGCTCCCGCCGGGGACGGTCGTCGGGACCCTCGAAGAAGGAGGCGACGTTGATCATCATCTTGCGATCGCGATGGGCGAACGCGGTCGCCTCGTTGGGCACCCGAGCCATCGCCCCTCCCAGGACCCGGAGCTGGGCCACACGCATCGGGGCGTCTGAGTCCTCGAGATGGCCGAGGATCGTCTCGGCGGTTTCCTGGTCGAAGCTGTCGGCCCACATCGTTTTGGCCACGGCCAGCGGCCGGTACTCCTCGTCCTCCGGACCGTAGATCCCGGGATAGGGCATCTCCTCGACCATGTCGGCGATTGGTGGGGCCAGGGCCCGGAAGCGATCCATGACCTTCTGCCCTTCGTCGATCTCTCCACACCACGCGACCAGGGCCATGATCACCAGGCTCCCGTGCAGCTCCTCGGGGACGAAGGGCATCGGGGGACATGTCATCGCGTTTGCAATGGTCGACAGCTCTTCCGGAGCGGCCTCGGCCTCGGCGATGAACCCGAGGATGGCCTCGGGGGTGGCGGGAAGGATCATCATCCCGCCGACGATGTTGTCGAGCGGCTGGAGCCGCAGCTGGAATCGGGTGGCGACCCCGAAGTTGCCCCCACCACCGCGGATTGCCCAGAACAGATCTGGATGCGACTCCTGGTCGGTTTGCACCAGGTCTCCATCGGCGGTGACCACCTCGGCGGCAAGCAGCGAGTCGATGGTCATGCCGTGCTTGCGGACGAGGAAGCCGATGCCACCGCCAAGGGTGATCCCTCCCAGGCCGACCGAGCCGGTGTCTCCGAGGCCGGTGGCCAGCCCCTGTGCGTTCGTCTCGTTGCTGTATTCCGCGGCGGTCAGACCGGACGCCGCCCATGCGGTGTTGGTCTCGAGATCGATCTCGAGGGCCTTGAGTGCTCGCAGGTCGACGACGATGCCGCCGTTGGTGGTGCTGTGACCGGCGGCGCTGTGGCCACCACTGCGGATGGCGAGCTCGAGACCTGTCTCCCGGGCCGCGGCCAGCACGGTGGCCACGTCTTTGGCATCGGTTGGCTGAACCACGACTGCCGGGTAGACCGTGTCATACATCGGGCTGAATAGCTCGTGGGCGGTGTCGTAACCGGCGTCATCGGGCGCAATCACCCGGCCGGTCACGTCCCGGCGGAGACGCTCGACATCGAGATTGGGGTTCTTGGTTGTCGTCATGGGTCTGACCTCCTGATAACTGGCCTGCATACCCGTTCATCCCTTCCATCGAACAGAACGACGCGAATTCGACAGATGGAAGAGAAAATCCGGAAGGATTTGGCCCCGAGGTTTCGACTTTGTGTATCCGATCGAAGCCAGCGCGCTCTTCCTGGCGGTCGGACGGGAGGCCCGCTACCCGGTGAGTCATCCAGTAATAGCGCATGCACCCGATGCGCCAGCAGCTCCTCAGCCATACGTTGGGCGGGATACGACCAGGGAGGCGATGAGACCATGGCACCACGACCCGAGAGATGGATCCCGCTGATACCGGCAACGGCCCGGTGGTTGGGATTCGAGCAGATGCGTCGCGCAGCCTCCCGCCGGAGAAGGGTCTCGACCACGACGAGTCCGTCCCCGGGACAGCTGAAACGTGCCAAGCCGGCCTGAACGGTCATGGCGCTCATTGCCTTTTCGGCCACGGTCTTGGCCGCGATCTTCCTCGTCCCGCAGATCGTGCGTCTCTTGGTGCGGGGCGATACCAAGGGGGTTTCGGCCACCTGGGCCGGGTTCGGCCTGATCACCAACCTGGCCTGGGTTGATTACCTGTGGCAACAGGGGACGTGGGCACCGGTTGCGGCGCCGGCGATCGCCCTGGTCACGTATGGGATCACGCTCGTGGTTATCGGCCGTATCGACCAGGGCCACCGTTGGATCAGGTCAGCGATCGTCTACACCGTCATGATCGCGCTCACCGCCAGCCTCGGAGGGTTGATCGCGATGGGTCTCGTCCTCGCAGTGGCCCCGGTGATCCAGGTCGCTCCCGAACTGTTGGCCGTGTTCAAAGAGCGCCATCCCAGCGGTGTATCCCCTGCTTCTTGGGCCCTGGCGGGGGCGGAGGCAATCCTGTGGGGAATCTACGGCTGGCTCGCGGGTGACTTGGCCCTCCTCGGTTATGGGGTCTTCAGCACCGCGGCCGCGACTTTCATCATCGGTCGGTGGCTGGCGACCCGCCCCCGTCGCTCCATGGTCCGCGCCGCCTGGTGAGCATCCGGGGCGGGGCCGGCTAGAGGTCGTTACGTCCCATCGGGCTCCAGATTGCGATTGACCCGGAACAGGTTATCGGGGTCCCATTCGGCCTTGACCTGGCGCAGCCGTTGGTAGTTGCCCCGGTAGGCGCTCTCGAGGCGGTCGGCGTCGTCGTCCGTGGTCTGGAAGTTGACGTAGTTTCCACCGGTGGAGAAGGGGCGGATGGCCTCCCACGCGGACCGAACCCAGGCCTGATAGGACTCGCCGTTGGGGTCAGTGGCCGGCCAGGCACCTGCGGCGCCGGTGACGAAGGCCGCATCCCGGTTCCCGACAGCGCCGTCATCCTCGGCACGCTCGTTGATCGCCCCGGCGACGTGGAACATCAGGAATTGGGACATCGGCGACTCGATCCCGGCGCCGTTGGCACGGAACACTTCGAGGAAGGGGTTGCTCAGACCGGGGATGAACTCGGTCTTCCAGTAGTAGCTGGCTCCTTTGGGCTGAGTGGCATCGAGCATCGACTGCTGCTCCGCATAGGTCTTGGCCATCACCAGGTCGGCGATCGGCTTGCCGAACTCCTTGATCGGGGCCAGGTCGGCCGCGGCCTGCGCCGGATCACCGCTGTGACAGGCGACGATGCCAACGATCGGCTTGCCATGCCAATGCTCTGGTATGAATGGGGCGGGTGGGGCGAGTCGCATGGTCACGACCAGCGTCATCTCACGGGGTGCGCTGTTCGTGATCTCCCGGTACAGACCGAGGACGTCTTCGGCGTGGTCGTTCGCGGGCCAGGCAATTAGACCACCCATGATTTGAGGACCGACCTCGTGGAGCCGGTATGTGAACTCGGTGACCACTCCGAAGTTGCCGCCGCCACCCCGGAGTGCCCAGAACAGGTCGGGTTCGGTGTCCCGACTCGCCCGTCTCACCTGACCGTCGGCCGCGACTATCTCCACCTCGACCAGGTCGTCGACGGTGTAGCCAAACCTTCGAGTCAGATATCCGAAGCCACCTCCGAGGGTGAGACCGGCCACACCAGTCTCCGATACGAAGCCGAGAGTCGTGGCCATCCCATGCTCCTGGGTGACCCGGTCGACGTCACGAAGGACGCACCCCGGCCCGACATGCACCAGACGGGAATCGCGGTCGACCCGGACCATCTTCATGCGCGACATGTCCAGGGTGAGGCCGCCATCGGTGAGGGCAAGCCCTGAGATGTTGTGACCCCCGCCCTTGATCGAGAACATGAGCGCGTGCTCCCTGGCGAGGTCTACGGCGAACGCCACTTCCTCGGCTGACTCCGGCTGGATCACCAGGGCCGGCTCCTTGTCGATCATCCCGTTCCAGATCCGGGTCGCATCCTCGAAACCGGGGCTGCCCGGCCGGAGCCGGGCCCCGTCCGGTATCGGGTCGAGGACCGACGCGTCGAGAGCGACCTCACCACCGTCGAGGGTTCGAAGATTCAACGTTTCCGACGACATGCTCGAGTCTCCTGGTCAGGCGTCGTCCCGACGCTTTCGTACTGGCGGTCGAAGATTACGACTTGTCTATGCCGATCCGCTTGGGAATCGCTTGGATTGCCTTTCTTTGTCTGATCCCGAGGCGGCTGCCGACCGATGGGCGGACTTTCCGTAGCCTCCTGTTGAATGGAACGAGTCACCGACAGGAAGGAGAGTCGCGATGTGCCTGACCTGTGGCTGTTTGTTACCTCATGAGGACCACGGCAAGACCGGATACCTGACGATCGAGGACCTCGAAAAGAGCGCGGAAATCGACGGGTACACCCTCGACCAGGCGTTACAAAACCTGATCGATACCGTCGAGGTCGCCCGGAACGAAGAGGATCACCAACACCGCTAGGTACCGCCCCAGGCGGGGAGGGGGGAACCCTTGGGCCGACCCGGTTTTCCCGAGCCGGCCGTACGATGCCCCCGGTGAGCAGTGGCCTCAGCCTGGGCTCAGGTGACTACGAAGCACGGCGCGTCGAGGAGCTGCGTCGCTGGAAGCGACGCGCCAATGGCTTCCTGCTCGGTGCCCTGGTCGTGTTCCTGGTCAGCCACTTCTTCGGCCCGGAGGACGGGATCAACGGGTTCATCAGGGCTGCCTCGGAGGCTGCGCTGATCGGCGGCATCGCCGACTGGTTCGCCGTCACCGCCCTCTTCCGGCACCCGCTGGGGATCCCGATCCCGCACACCGCTCTCATCCCACGCAGCAAGGACGAGATCGGCCGGGGCCTGGCTGAGTTCGTGCAGCAGAACTTCCTCGACCCGGGGAATCTTCGTCAATGGCTCACCCAGGCCGACATCGCCGGGCGGGTCGCCGCCTGGCTAGAGGTGCCGGAACACTCCACGCTCGCTGCCCGGCGGGCCATCGAGAGCGCGGCCAACGTCGCCGACTCGTTCAACGACGAGCAGGTGGCCTCGGTGGTCACCGAGGCTTCACTCGACTGGGTCCGGCAGACACCGGTGACACCCCTCATCTCCCTGGTGGTCGATGCCTGGCTGAAGGGAGGCAAGACCAGGGAGTCGATCGATGCTGCCATGCGCGGGATCGAGGTGGTCCTGACCGACAACCTGCCCTACTTCAGGGAGAGTTTCGAGCAGTCCGCCCCCTGGTGGGTGCCGTCGTGGGCGAGTGATCTCGTGTTCGAGCGGATAATCGCCTCATTCGGGATCCTGGTCGACGATGTGGCCTCCGATTCGGACCACCCGATCCGAGCCGACATCGAGCGCATGTTGGGGAGGCTGTCCGACGATCTGCGCAACTCGACCGAGCTCGCCGCTCGGATCGAGGAGTCGAAGCTGAGGATCCTCGACTCCCCGGAGCTGGCGGAGGCCATCCAGTCTCAATGGAAGGTCCTCCATGAGAGTCTGGACCGGGCGGCAGCGGACACCGGCTCGGAGCTGCAGCAGAAGCTGGCGGAGCTCATCCGCTGGTGGGCGCGCCGGGTCCGCGACGATTCGGCACTCCGGGAGCGAATCGACGATTGGGTCGCCAGCTCAGCGGAGCGCCTCGCCGATCAGTGGGACGACGACGTGATCGGCCTGATCGAGACCACGGTGGCTGGGTGGGACGCAACCGAGATCTCACATCGTCTCGAGCTGCAACTGGGCCGGGACCTCCAGTTCGTCCGTATCAACGGGACCGTGGTGGGAGCCCTGGTCGGCATCGCCATCCACGCTCTGCTCCTCCTGACCGGGTGACTCGGCCGACACCGGGAAGAGCCCCCATCGAATCTGTCCTGGTGCGGTCGTAACCTCGCAATGGTGACAGTCCCCGGTCCGGCACAACTCGGTCGGTCAGTGGTGGTGGGCCCGGGTGCCCCCGCACCTGAGCTATGGGCCGGGGCAGACCGGGTGCGCGTCGACGCGGGGCTGCTCGCCGATTCGGAGCGGCTCGCCGAGACGGTCGACACGATTCAGCGTCGTTACGTCGCACGTGTGCCGACGGTGTACGAGCTCGACGTCCCTGCCGATGAGCTGGGCACCGCCGAGACCACCGACCTCGCTCCTTTTCAGTTGGGCGGGCGATACACCCTTCTCCGGGAGCGTCTGGCCAAGGCGGTGTGGCACAACTCCTACGACGCTCGCACCGACCCTCTGGTGTGGTGGTGGGGGCACAAGGCTGCGGCACGGCTCGACGTGAGCGTGGGTGGCGAGGCCGATGTGCTCCGGCCTGATGGCATGCCGATCTGGATCGACGGCGGGCCGCGACAGCCCCTCGACCTCGGTGTGACCGTGATCCATCACGAATCCGTCGACCTTGGCCTGGACACGATTGTCCCCGGCGCCAAGGCGCCATCCCTGGATCTGGCCCCCGATCAGCTGGACGCGGTCTCGCATCTGGTCGGCCCGGCGCGGGTCATTGCCCCGGCCGGTTCGGGCAAGACGCGGGTGCTCACCGCCCGGGTCCGTCACCTTCTAGAAGACCGACGGATCGAACCGCAGCTGATCACGGCCCTGGCCTACAACCGGCGAGCGGCAGGAGAGATGGTGGAGCGGCTTCCCAACGGGAGGGCGCTCAATGTCCGCACTATCCATTCCCTGGGCTGGGAGATCCTGCGCATGGCCAAACCCCACGTCCGCCTCATCGACGAACGTGAGCAGCGACGCCGCCTCGAGCCGATCGCCACCGCCCCGCCCCGGGCCAACACAGATGTGATCGGCCCCTATCTGGAGGCGCTCGACGAGGTGCGGATCGGGCTTCGTGATCCCGACCTGGTCGAAGTGGACCGGGATGATGTTCCGGGTTTCGCAGACACATTTCGTCGCTACCGGGATGGTCTGGAGCGAAATGGGGAGGCAGATCACGCCGAGCAGATCTACGGGGCCATCGAAGGGTTGTGCCGGTCGCCCGATCTCCGGGCCCACTGGCAGTCCCAATGCCGGCACCTGCTGGTCGACGAGTTCCAGGATCTGACCCCCGCCTACCTGCTGCTGATTCGGCTGGTGTCCTCACCCGGGATGAACGTGTTCGGCGTGGGTGACGACGATCAGGTGATCTACGGATACGCCGGGGCGGACCCGGCTTTTCTCATCGACTTCGAGAGGCTCTTTCCGGGAGCGGCGGTCCATGCCCTCGAGGTGAACTACCGCTCGCCAGTCGACGTAGTGGAGTCGGCAGTGAACCTGCTCTCTTACAACAAGCGGCGGGTGGAGAAGACGATCCGGGGAATCTCCGACAGAGAGGGGCTCGAGCTCGTGTCGGCGCCGGGCGACGGGCTCGGGCTGGTCGCCGTCGACCGCATCGCCGGCATGATCGAGGAGGGGGTGGAGCCGGGCGCGGTCGCGGTCCTCTCCCGGGTCAACTCCAGTCTGCTCCCGGTGCACGTCGCCCTGTCGATGCGTGACGTCCCATTCCATGGTCCGTTGAGCACCGCCATCCTGGACCGGACGCTGCTTCGTGCCGCCCTGGCCTGGATCCGGGTCGCCCTCGATCCCGAGCAGATGAGCCGTAACGATCTGTTCGAGGTCATCCGTCGCCCCGGGCGCGGGATCACCCGTCTCTTCGGTGAGTTGGTCGGGCGGCGTCGCGGTCCCTTCGCCCTGGCCGAGCTCGCCGGGCTGGGCGAAGGGCTCGACGGGCGACGGGCCGAGCGATGGGACGAATTCTGCGACGACATCCTCTACGCCTCGGGCGCAACCTCCTCGACGAGCCACCTCCTCGATGTTCTTACCACCCACATCGGGTTGGACCGGGCCGCCGCCGCCCTCGATGCGGGGCGGACCCGGGCCGACCGCGCTGCCCAGGGTGACGACCTGACCGCCCTGCGCCGGGTGGCGGCGATGGGTCCGGGCCCGGCCGAATTCGAGGGTTGGCTCCGGGAGCGACTGGCCTCACCCAACACACCCCAGGGGGTCACGATGTCCACGGTGCACCGGGTCAAGGGCCTGGAGTGGGACCACGTCCTGGTCTTTGGCGCTGACTCCGGGTCGATGCCTCATGAGTTGTCCGAGGACGTCGAAGAGGAGCGCCGCGTCTTTCACGTCGCCATAACTCGGGGCCGGAACACGGTGACCATCCTCTCCGACCAGAACCGGCCCTCCAGGTTCCTTGCCGAGCTCGATGGCACCGCTCCGGTCGTCGCCGACACCCCGCCGGGCCGATCCGACCCTCGCCCGACCCGGGTCCCGGCCGATGCCGTCTTCGTCGAGGTCGGCGAGGAGGTCGTGCTCGCCGGCGGTTACGGCGGGGTGGTCGACGAGGTGCTGACCACCGGCGCCCTGGTCCGGCTGATAGAAACCGGGGCCGTCATGGCGGTGCCCTTCGGGGACAGGATCACAAAAGACGGGGCATCGGGGCGGCTCACACCCGGAGGCGGGCCGGTCGACGCCGACGTGTTCGAGAGGCTCAAGACGTGGCGGTTGGGTCAGGCCCGGGCTCAGGGGGTCCCCGCCTATGTCGTGTTCAACGATCGAACCTTGGAGGCGATCGCCGCCCTCCGCCCGACCACTGAGGAGAGCCTGCTCTCGGTGCCCGGCATCGGGCCGGCGAAGCTGGAGGCCTATGGCGACCAACTCTTGGACCTGCTGGCAGGGGAGTGAGTGGCCGGCGGGCTGGTGTTAGCGTCCGGACATGACCATCGAAGACCGGGCCGTCGACCCCTCCCGACCGTTTGCCGCCGAGCACGTCCGTCAATACCTGGAGAGCAACGGGGCATCGGTCGACCACCCGGCTGCCGGCCACCTCATCCTGCTCTACACCACCGGCCGGGTATCGGGTGAGATCCGACGCACCCCACTGCGCTTTTTCGAGGCTGGCGACGATTTGGTGGTGGCCGGCTCCTATGGCGGCTCGGCTGACCATCCGGACTGGTATCTCAATCTCCTCGCCCATCCCAAGGTGTGGGTGCGGCGCGACGCCGACCTCTACGAGGCGACGGCGGTGCCGGTGGACAGCGAGGAGAGAGACCGGCTCTGGGACACGGTGGTTGTCATCCAGGCGCCGCAGTTCGCCAGTTACCAGCAGAAGACAGAAAGGGTCATCCCCGTGGTCCGGCTCGTCGCGACCTGAGTCACACTGACGGTTCAGCCGAGAACCCGGTTGGCCTCGCCGAGTAGGTCGTCGATGTCGGTTCCTGACTCCTCGGCGAGTAGGCGGCGGATGCCGGGGCTGACCTTGTCGATGACCGTGGCCATCTTGTTGAGCACCGATCGCTGAGCCTTCATCCGAGCCGCCTCGTCGGCCGGGGTGACCAGGTCGTCGACGATGGACCCGTGAGCCCGCGAGGCGACCAGGGGATCGGTCATTCCCCGCACCCAGACCAGTGACCGCCGCCCGGGGCCCCGGCCCTCGTTGATCGGTTCCACGGCCGTCACGTCGTCGGAGCGGACGTAGGCTCCGTATCCCAAAGCCACCAATTGGCCGGTTTGTATCCGCATCGTCTCCTCCTATCCGACCCGGACAGTACCGACGGACAGTGACCGATTCAGGTCCCCGCGGCGTCCTCGGCAAGGGTGTGTGCCACCAGCGCGTTGGCATGGCCGTGGCCCATCCCGTGCTCGGTCTCGAGCCAATCGACCAGCTCCATGTGCTTGGCCAGCTCGCTGGAGCGGATCAGGGCCTTCCACTCGGCGATCGGCTTGCCGTACTTCTTCTCGATCGAGGGGAAATAGGAAGCCGGGCCTTGGACCCGCTCGCCCTTGCCGGTTGCCATCAGAGGAGGGTATCGCTGCCGGGAAACTCCCCCTTCCCCGCGTTGCGTCGATGGTTGAATCGGCGTGTGTTCACCCCGATTCGGACCGATCGACTCCACATTCGCCCGTTCCAAGCCGAGGACACGGACGGGTTCATCGCCAGACGCAACCACCCTGAGGTCGCCCGGTATCAGAATTGGGTGTTGCCATACACCCGAGAACAAGGCGAGAAGGTCGTGTCGGAGCTGTTGGCGATGGACGGGCCTGTCGACGAGGACTGGTGGATGGCCGTGGTGTGCGACGTCGGCACCGATGAGGTGCTTGGTGACCTCGCGATCCACCTGACCTCTCAGGCGCGGACGGCGGAGATCGGATACACCTTCTCCCCTGAGCACTGGGGGAGGGGCTATGCCGTGGAAGCGGCTTCCGCCTGGGTCGCGTATGCGTTCGAGGTCATCGGGGTGACCAGGGTGTGGGGCGGCCTACACCCGGACAACCCGGCGTCGGCCATGGTCCTGGAACGGGTGGGGATGCTGTTCGAGGGCCATACCAGATCGTCGTTCTGGCTGGGAGACGTGGTCTCCGACGACTGGATCTACGGGATGACGCGGCCCGACTGGGAGACCTGGCGGGACCGTCCCCGGCTACCACCGGGCGAAGTGCGTCTGGTCGAAGTGACCACTGACAACGAACGGGCAGTCTCCAAGCTGGTGACGCACAAGACCCAGGAGGAGTTCGTCGCCCCGATGCTCGCGTCCTTCGCCGATGCCCTCTTCCCGGAAGTCGTCGATGGGGCCCCGGTGGTCCCTTGGATGCGGGCCGTGGTCGCCGACGACGACTATGTCGGGTTCGTGATGCTGGCTGCGACCACAGAGCACCATCTCGAGCCCTTCCTGTGGCGGCTCCTGGTCGATCGGCTCCATCAGAGGCGGGGGATCGGAGGTCGGGCCCTCGCCCTCGTGGCCGACGAATGCCGGAACATGGGCGACACGACCCTTCTCACCAGCTGGGTGGAGGGCAAGGGCTCTCCTCGACCCTTCTACATTCGGCACGGATTCGAGCCGACCGGGAGCATCGTCGACGAGGAGACGGAAGCCCGCAAGATGCTGGTGTGAAGGGGGCTCAGCCGAGGCTGAGCCGGTACATCCTGCCGTCGTTTTCCACTCCGGCCGGTTGTGATGATCCTCCCGGCAGGTAGACGTCGGTGCCGATGGTCACGAGTGGATTGCCATGGAGCCCGTAGGGAAGAGGGTCGATCAACGACCACTCCCCGGCTGCGGGGTCGTAGAGCTCGACCGTGCCCAGGGCCTCGTCAGGGGAGAAGACCTCGCCACCAACCGCCACCACCCGGTCACCGACGGCGGCCGCGCCGAAGCCGGAGCGGGCCTCGTTGAGAGACGGTCCCGGCGTCCAGGTCTCGGTGGCCGGATCGAAGCTCTCGGTGCTATTCCGGATCTCGCCCGTCCATCTCCCGGCGATGGCCCAGACCGCTCCGTCCAATGCCACCGCTGCCACGTGTTCTCGCTCTTCGGTGGGTCGCGGCAACACCGTCCAACCATCCTGGGCCGGGTCGTACCGGTAGAGTGCGGAGTCGGGGACTCCGCCCACGATGTGGATCGCTCCGTCGAGGACCGCGGTCCCGGCGGCGCCCACAGGGTTGGGGAGCGGGGCGCGATCGACCCACTGGCCATCGACCAGCTCCCAAACGGTCTCCGCCGGGTCTCCGGGCGCGTCGAAGCCTCCGATCATGAACAATCGGTCGTCGACGACCGCCGCCATCCCGTGATGCCTGGGCTCGGGGAGCTCGGCCAGGTCACGCCATGCGTCCAAATCGGGGTCGTAGGCCTCAACGCTCGCGGTTACGCCCGACTGCCCGAGACCGATCTCGACGAACCCACCCATGATCACCACCTCGCCCTCGATGACCGCGGCCGGGTGCTCGCTGCGAGCCACCGCCATTGGCGCCAACTCGACCCACGCCGAAGGCGCCGGCTCTGTCGTTGTCGCAGCCGGGAAGGTGGATACGGAGGTGGGCGTCGTCGTCGAGCCCGGCACCCGAGTCGTGGACGTGGCATCCGTGGTGGGGGTGCAGGCCACCAAGCTGAGGATCAGCGCGCCGGCCACAGCTCGCATTCAGTGAGGCTAGGGGGTCATTCGGGCTGTTCGAGCACCACTAGCTTGTGACCATGACCGAACGACCACCTGCCCCACGTCTGGTCCGGTCCAAGGACGACCGGGTGATCGCCGGCGTCGCCGCCGGACTGGCCGACCGTTTCGGGATGAGCCACGGTGCGATGAGGCTCATCTTCATCCTGTCCTTCATCCTGCCTGGGCCCCAGATCCTGATCTACGTCATCCTCTGGATCATCATCCCCGAAGCCGACTGAACGTTGTTCTCCCCCTGGCGGAACACGGAAGGCGATGACTTCCATAACCTGGGGTGATGGAGGTCTCCAGCGCCGACCGTGTGGTTTTCCCGGAGGACGGGATCACCAAAGGCGATGTCTTCGAGTACTACGTGCGCGTCGCCGACCGGATGCTCCCTTTCATCGAGGGGCGGGCGCTGTCCGTCGAGCGTTTCCCGCGTGGGATCGGCGGTCAGGGGTTCATGCAGAAGAACGTCCCCGAGCACGCACCCGAGGACCTGATCGGGCGGTTCGAGGTGCCCAAGGAGGGCGGGGGCACCACGGTGTATCCAGTGGTGGACTCGGCTGAGGGAATTGCCTTCTTCGCCAATCTTGGTGTGATCACCTTTCACGTCCCGCCGGTCACCGTCGAAGACGAGACGCTCGCCGATTGGGCGATCTGGGACCTCGACCCGCCCGCGGACCGAGTCGAGCTGGTGCGGGAGGCGGCAACAGCGATGCGCAAGGTGCTCGAGGGATTCGACATCCCCACGCTCCTGCTCACCTCGGGCTCCAAGGGGTATCACCTCAGGGCACCGCTGGAGCCGGCGTTCGACGTCGAGTCGGTGGCTCTGATCACCCGGGGAACGGCGGCATTGGCCGCGGCCGAGAACGACGATCTGATGACTCTCGCCTTCCGGAAGGCGGACAGAGGCGAGCGGGTGTTTGTGGACTGGATGCGGAACACCTCTCGGTCCACCTCGGTCGTGCCATGGTCGCTCCGCCCCCGTGCCGGAGCCCCTCTGGCCGCTCCTCTCGCCTGGTCCGAGTTGAAGGAGATCGATCCCGACGGGGTCCGGCTGGACAATTTCACGGGGCGGCTGCGCAAACGTCCTTGGTCGAAGCCCGAGCCGGTCGATCTGACAGGGATGGCAGAGAAGGTGCAGGAGGCGTTGAGCGCAGCCGGGATCGAATTGGAGCCCTTCGACCGGTTCCGATCCTGATCTCGAAGATGGACGGGGCGCCGACCATGCGAGCCGCCGTTTTCCACGGGCGAGGAGACATTCGCATCTCCGATGTGCCGATCCCGGCGCCGGAGGCGGGCGAGCTCCTGCTCCGCATCTGCACCGTTGGCATCTGTGGGACCGATGTTCACGAGTTCGCCGCCGGGCCGCACCGGTTCCCGGCCGGCCCCTTCATCCCCGGCCACGAGTTCTCCGGCCGGGTGGAGGCGATCGGAGCGAGCGTCACCGGGTTCGAGCTAGGGGGCTTGGTCACCTCAGGCGCAGGCATGGCCTGTGGCGTGTGTCATTGGTGTCTGCGCGGCTCCACCAACCTGTGCGAGCGTTACGTGACCATCGGGTTGGAGGTGCCCGGAGGGCTGGCCCAGTTCGCCGTGGTCCCGGCGGCGATCTGTGTCGACGTCGCCTCCTATGGGCTCACACCCGTCGTGGCGGCGTTGGCACAGCCAATGTCGATCGCGGTCCACGCCACCCGGCGGGGGAGGCTGGAACCGCGTGATGCCGCCCTCGTGATCGGGGCGGGAGGAATCGGTGGCTTCATCACCCATGCCGCTATCCAGTCGGGTGCCCGGGTAATTGCCCTCGATCTCGACCAGCGTCGGCTCGAGGTGGCGCTGAGGCTGGGGGCGACACGTGTCATCGAGGCCGGCCCGGGTCTCGACCCGGACCAGCTGATGGATGGAGTCATTCCCACGGTCATCTATGAGGCCACGGGGACCTCCGCCGGTCTCGATCTCGCCCTCAGGGCCGCGCAACGAGGGACGAGGGTCGTCTTGGTGGGGATGCAGGGCACGAGCAGCGAGATCGAGCTGCGCCGGATCACTCTCGACGAGATCGAGTTGATCGGCACCAATGCTCATGCCTTTGCCTCGGACTTCCCCGAGGGGCTCCGTCTTCTCGCTTCGAGGATCGAAGGCTGGGCAGACGTCGCCCCCATCGTGATCCCGCTGGACGAGCTTGTCGAGAGCGGGATCCGCCCCATCATGGAGGGGAGGGGCCAACAGATAAAGACATTGATCGACCCGTGGGCGGACCCTCCTCGGGCCGCCGGGTAACTACTCCACGCCTACCCTCGCTGGTGTGTTGCTGGCCGATGTCGTCGCCGTTTCCCAGGCGGTCTCCTCGACCCGGTCGCGGTCGAAGAAGATCGAGCTGTTGGCACAGACCCTGCGCCGGCTGACGCCGGAGGAGGCTGCAGTCGCGGTGTCCTATTTGGCCGGGAAGCCGCTCCAGAGCAGGCTTGGAGCGGGATGGGCCACCGTTTACGGGGTCGAAGCTCCACCGGCCGCGGAGCCCGGCCTCCAGATCCTGGAGGTCGACGCCATCTTCGAGGACCTCGCCGCGACCTCCGGTCCCGGGTCCAAACAACGACGGGAGAGCCTGCTGGCCGACCTCTTTGGTCGGGCGACGGAGGACGAACAGGCGTTTCTCCGCGAGCTCATGCTGCGCAACCTGCGTCAGGGTGCGTTGGAGGGGGTGATGGCCGACGCGGTGGCCGGGGCGGTCGGGGTGGAGCCCGAGCGGGTGCGTCGCGCTGCCATGCTCGAAGGTGACCTGGTTGCGGTCGCCTCCCGGGCGCTGGCCGAAGGCGCGGACACATTGGGCGGTTCGCGGCTCGCCTTGTTCACCGCGGTGCAGCCGATGCTGGCCAAGACGGCGGCCACCGCCGGGGAGGCCGTCTCCACCCTCGGCACCGCTGTCGTGGAGTGGAAGCTGGATGGCGCCCGGATCCAGGTGCATCGAGACCGCGACCAGGTCGCGGTTTACACCCGGAACCTGCGCGACATCACCGCGAGTGTGCCCGAGGTGGTGCATGCCGTGCTCGGTTTTCCCGCCCGGTCGCTCATTCTCGACGGAGAGGCGTTGCTCTTCGGTCCCTCGGGGCCGGAGCAGTTTCAGGACTCCATGAGCCGATTCGGGTCTGAAGGCGCAGCAAGCGTCCTCCCGCTCAGTGCCTTCTACTTCGACTGTCTTCACCTCGACGGGACGGACTTGATCGACTTGCCCCTCGATGAGCGGCGCAGCGCCCTGGCCGGCGCTCTGCCCGCCGACTCCCTGGTCGGGTCGATCACCACCGCCGATCCCGAGGAAGCCGATCGGTTCTTCGACGATGCCGTCGCGGCCGGCTTCGAAGGGGTGGTGATCAAGGACCCGGCACGACCATATGAGGCGGGTCGCCGCGGCTCAGGTTGGCTCAAGGTGAAGCCCACTCACACCCTGGACCTGGTGGTGCTCGCCGCCGAGTGGGGCTCGGGGCGGCGGGAGGGCTGGCTCTCCAACCTCCATCTCGGGGCTCGTGACGAGCAAGGCGGGTACGTGATGCTGGGCAAGACCTTCAAGGGCCTCACCGATGAGATGCTGGCCTGGCAGACGGAGCGGTTCCTCGAGATCGAGGACCATCGCAGCGGCCATGTCGTCCATCTCCGGCCCGAGATCGTATATGAGATCGCCTTCGACGGGGTGCAGCGCAGCATCCGCTACCCGGGGGGCGTTGCCCTCCGCTTTGCCCGGGTCAAGCGATATCGGGACGACAAAGACGCAGAGGACGCCGACACCATCGACACAGTGCGCAGCTTCATGCCCCTTAGGGGTCTCTAGAACGGTTCTGGCGCGACGTTCCGACCCCATAGGGTCGGAA